>DASQOP010000119.1:0-3272 GCA_035644415.1 Burkholderiales bacterium | reverse complement strand
CGTTCGTGCAGAAGCACTACGAAAGCGGAAACATGCAGGGGCTGCAGGCCAGGTACACGCAGAAGGGCGTGGTGTGGCTGGGAATCAATTCAACCAGTCCCAGGCACAGCAATTACCGCGACCCGGCGCGTTCGCAGGCTATTCTCAAGGAGTGGAAGTCGGCGCCCACCGCGTTCGTGCTCGATCCCGACGGCAAGGTCGGCAAGCAGTACGGCGCCCGCACCACGCCGCACATGTACGTGATCGACCCGAAAGGCACATTAGTCTACGTCGGCGGAATCGACGACAGGCCCTCGACCAGCCAACGCGACATCGCCACCGCAAGAAACCTCGTCGCCGCGGCGCTCGACGAGTCACTCAGCGGCAAGCCGGTCGGCACGCCCAGCGCCACGCCCTACGGCTGCTCGGTGAAGTACGACAACTGACGATTTCAGGTACGGAATTCAGTTTTTTTCTGATCTTGTACTTCTTCGTGTCCTTCGCGCCTTCGTGGTGAGATCTGTGATTTTGACTTGACCGTTATCCGGCAACGGGCAATGCAGACAGCGTAGCGGTCGCGGCGCCTATCCGCGGCCCCGCTTCGATCGAAATCAATGCGCGACCCTCCGCCTGCACCAGCGTCACGCCGCGGCTGCGCAAGGTCAGCGCCTCGCTGGAGCACAGAAAATCATCGCGAAGCACACCCTCCTGCGTCACCCACACGGTCCCGCTGCGACAGACGATGCGCACCCCGGCCGCGCCTTTCAGGCGCAGCCACTGCGCCGGCTCGAGTTCGATGGCAGCGTTTTCGATTTCCACTTTCATGGTGGTCATCTTAGGGCCCCGATATTGGCCATAACAGATTCAGAAATCTGAAATTGTGTACATAACAGTTTGCCAAACAGAAAACTGTTATGGTCGAATGTGCCGGCAGCTGTGCCTGTTCGCCCGTGCTGCCCGGCCATAAAGTGCGCGCCATGACTCAGGAAATCGTCCTTTACGAAACCGTCGCCAACTCGATCTCGGGAATGATCTCCGCGGGTACGCTGCGGCCCGGCGAGCGCGTGCCTTCAGTGCGGCGCCTGTCCAACCAGCGCCGCGTCTCGATCGCCACGGTCCTGCGCGCCTACGAAGTGCTTGAGAACCGCGGGCTGATCGAGGCGCGGCCGAACGCCGGCTACTATGTACGCCATCGCTCGCCACCGGTCGGCGAGCCGTCCATCTCCAACCCGCCGGCTGCGCCGCACCTGGTTGGCATCAGCGCCCTGGTGCAGAAAGTTCTGGATTCGCGCCGGCCCGGCGTGGTGTCCTTCGGCGCCGCCTGCCCTGGCCCGGACCATATGCCGACTGCAAAGCTGCAGCGCCTGATCTCTTCGATCGCCCGCCGCAAACCGTTGTCGCTCACGCATTACGTGCTGCCGCCGGGCAACGAGGAACTACGCCGCCAGATTGCGCGCAAGTCTCTGGACCTCGGCTGCAATCTCGCCGCAGCCGACATCATCGTGACCCACGGCTGCATGGAGGCGCTCAATCTCTGCGTGCGCGCGGTTGCCAAGCCCGGCGATACCATCGCGCTGGAGTCGCCGACGTATTTCGGCCTGCTGCAGATCCTCGAGAGCATGGGCGTCAAAGCGCTGGAGATTCCCACCCATCCGCGCGAAGGCATCTCGCTGGAGGCGCTCGAGTTCGCGCTTGATCGCTCCAGGATCGCGGCCGTGATCGCCATGCCGAATGCGCAGAACCCGCTCGGTTTCACCATGTCCGACGATAACAAGAAACGCCTGGTGAAATTGCTGGACAAGCGCGGCGTGCCGCTGATCGAGGACGACGTGTACGGCGATCTGCACTATGGCGATGAGCGGCCGCTTCCGGCCAAGGCTTTCGACCGCAGCGGTAATGTCATGCTGTGCTCCTCGTTCACCAAGACCGTAGCACCAGGGTTCCGGCTGGGCTGGGTGGCGCCCGGTCGCTGGCACGCCAACGTGCAGATGCTGAAATTCATCAACTCGGTCGGCTGCGCCGAGTTGTTGCAACTGGCGATTGCGGAGTTCCTCGCCAATGGCGGTTACGACCGGCAATTGCGCAGTCTGCGGCGCGTGTTCCGCGAGCAGGTGTCCCACGTTTCTGCCGCGGTCTCGGAGCACTTTCCTTCCGGTACGCGCATCACCCGCCCGGCGGGCGGCTTCATTCTCTGGGTCGAACTGCCGGAAGGCTGCAATTCGGAAGAATTGTTTCAGCAAGCCATCCGGAACAACATCTCGTTCGGGCCGGGCGTATTGTTCTCCGCCACCGACCGCTATCGCAACTGCATCCGCATGGGCTGCGCCGAGCCCTGGTCGCCGCGCATCGAACAGGCGATCATCAAGCTCGGCGGACTGGCACAGCGGCAACTCTAAGGTCGGAGCCGGCGCGACGACACTTCCCCCAACCTGGCAATCCGCGCGGGCAATTCACTTCGCGGCCAGCGCACGCCGAATTGCATTGGCAACTGTCGCCCGATGGCGACAGTTTTCAATCATCGGACGGAATGACACAATGCCTGCGGATGTTCAGCCGGGGCGTGCCGCGCATCGACCGGAAACCGCGGGTCCCTGGGCAATCTCGACAGGTGGCGGAATCTGCCTGTGTTTTCTGTTCCACTACACAACGAGGAGATCCAATGAAGAAAATCATCATAGCCTTCGCGATGGTTATGGCGTTGTTCTCGGCCGGGGCGATGGCGCAAGGGACTCAGGGACTGATGTTCGGCGGCAAAGCCGGCTTTCAGAAGCCGCATGGCTCCGACAACGACGCCGGATTCAGCATCGGCGCGGTGCTGGGCAAACCGATCCAGGGCGAGCTGTCGTGGGAAGCAGAACTGATGCTCGGCGCCATCGATGGTAAAATTGGCAATCAGGATTGGAGCATCAACTCGGTCGCAGGCTACGCGGTGTATCGCAGCCAGGGCGACGTTCACGTCAAGGCCAAGCTTGGCGTTTCCTATTGGGACGACGACATCGACAACGATGTCAACTTGACCGCCGGAATCGGTCTGGGCTTCCGTATAGGGCGAGGTATTCTTGACGTCGAATACACCCAGGTCAACCCACGAACCGACTACATCACCGTCGGCTTCATAATGCCGTTCTGATTCCGGAATCGCTGGTACCCGCTCCGGGCCAATCGCGCGCCCGGCCAAAGAAAAAGCCCGCGCATCATCCGATGCGCGGGCTGTTTTTTTCTACCGATCAAGCAGATCAGCCGCCGATGTCGGCAGCTCGATCGCCCAGATCACCGCGTAAATAACACGCCGG
>DASQOP010000118.1:0-7790 GCA_035644415.1 Burkholderiales bacterium | reverse complement strand
TGGAACTGATGTCGCAGGCCGATCTCGCTACGGGGGTTGGATACCTGGAGTCGGGTGACGCAAGTCGATTGATCGCCAGTTGTGAAGAAGTGTCTCGAATGCTTGGCGGTTTGATCAAATATCGGGAGCAATCGAAATGAGAGCAAAACATGCTGTGTCCTTCCTCGCGCCTCGTGCCTAGAGGCTAGCGCCTGAATTTCTATGACCTACATTGCCAAGCCCAGACTTCATCACCCCCAGCTTGCGCTCAACAAGCTCGGCTACACCCGGCGCGACTACGAGGGTGCGATCTCGACGTTGTGCGCCGGTTGCGGACACGACTCGATCAGCGCGGCGGTCGTTCAGGCCTGCTTCGAGCTGGATCTGCCTCCTCACCGGATCGCCAAGCTCTCGGGAATTGGCTGCTCGTCGAAGACGCCGACCTACTTTCTCGGCAGTTCGCACGGGTTCAACAGCGTGCACGGGCGCATGCCCTCGGTGCTGACCGGCGCCAACCTCGCCAACCGCGACCTGATCTACCTGGGCGTTTCCGGCGACGGCGATTCGGCTTCGATCGGGCTCGGCCAGTTCGCCCACAGCCTGCGCCGCGGCGTGAACATGGTGTACATCGTCGAGAACAACGGCGTGTACGGGCTCACCAAGGGCCAATTCTCCGCCACCTCGGACCGGGGCTCGAAGAGCAAGAAAGGCGCATTGAATACCGACGCCGCGATCGACATGGTGATGCTGGCGATGGAACTTGGCGCCACTTATGTGGCACGCGGTTTCTCCGGCGACAAGACGCAACTGGTGCCGCTGATCAAGGGGGCGATCGTGCACCGCGGCGCGGCGTTCATCGACTGCATCTCGCCGTGCGTGGCGTTCAACAACCACGTCGGCTCGACCAAGGGTTTCGATTACGTGCGCGAGCACAATGAGGCGGTCAACCGGCTCGATGTCATGATGCCGCGCGAATCTATCACCGCCGACTACGCGCCAGGCGAGGTTGAAGAAGTCACGCAGCACGACGGCTCGGTGCTGCGGTTGCGCAAGCTCCACGCCGAGTACGACGTGCACGACCGCATTGCTGCGATGAATTACCTGCAGGAGCGCAAGGCGGCCGGGGAAATCGTGACCGGGGTGCTGCACGTGGACCCCGATCCGGAAGATCTGCACGCGCACCTGGAGACCGTTGAGACGCCGTTCAACAGGCTGGCCGAACGCGATCTCTGTCCCGGTGTCGAAGCGCTGGAGAAGTTCAACGCCGCACACCGCTGAGCGGCGGTGAAGGGTGAATGCGTGAAGGGTGAAGGGTAAACGCGTCTCGCCAGTACCCGACGCCCAGAACGCTGATCCGCGAGGTCTTCGGCAAGTCGTACAATTCGGGTTGGTTGCTCGCAACGCCTCCTTTCTTTCTGAAATTCCGTGTCGGTATTTTCCCCCTCTGAGGTCGAATACTTCGAGAGCAATGGTTTCGTGATCGCGAGAAACCTTGCGGCGCATGAACTGTGTGAGCGGATGAAGTCACTCGCGCAGCGGCACCTTGCGCAGGCTGTCCAGCCGGTCGAGTACGAAGCCCAGACGAAGTACCCCGGTTCACCGGTGTCGCTCGACGCACCGGGCGGCAAGACGGTGCGACGGCTGTTGCAGGCTTACGCCCGCGATCCGGTGTTCGGGGACTGGGCAACTTCGCGTCCGATCGGGGGTCGGCTAAGACTGTTGCTGGGTCCTCAGGTGGAGCTGTCGCAAGCGCATCACAATTGCGTGATGACCAAGAATCCCGCGTTCAGCAGCGCGACTTCCTGGCATCAGGACATCCGTTACTGGTCTTTTGAAAAACCGGAACTGATTTCGGCGTGGCTGGCGCTCGGGCAGGAACACGAGGAAAACGGTTGTCTGCTGCTGATACCGGGTTCGCACCGGATCGAGTTCCGGCGCGAGCAGTTCGATGACGCGCTTTTCCTGCGCGAAGATGTCGAGGAGAACCGCAGGATCCTCGACGGACGGATGACCGCGGAACTAGACGAGGGAGACGTGCTGTTCTTTCACTGCCGCCTGCTGCATGCCGCCGGCAGGAACCGCACCGGCCTCACCAAGTTCGCCGCGGTGTTCACCTATCACAGTACCGGGAACCGGCCGTTGCCGGGGACCCGTTCGGCATCATTGCCCGAAATCTCGCTAAAGGCGTAGAAGCGCCGATTCACTCGATTTCCTCCAGCGAACGCGGCCAGCTTTTCTTGAGCAGCCGCGACAGTGCACGGTCGGCGAGGATCCTGCCGCCGGTCTGGCAGCGGGCACAGTAGTTAGTCTCGTTGTCGGCGTAGACGATTCGCTGCACCGGCGAACCGCATACCGGGCAGGGCTTGCCATAACGGCCGTGCACCGCCATACCCTCGCGGAAGGCGGTGATTTTTTCCGGAAACCCGCCGCCGGTCTCCTTCCTCAGTCGGTCGGTCCACTCTCCCAATACGGAACGCGTGGCCTCAAACAGGCGTAAAACCTCCTCGTCGCCCAGTGTCCCGGTCAACGCGATCGGGGAGAGTCTGGCGCGGTGCAGGATCTCGTCGGAATAAGCGTTGCCGATGCCGCTGAAGATGTGCGGGTCGGTAAGCGCGCGCTTGAGGGTGTGGTTTTCAGCCTTGAGCCGTTGCGAGAAGGCCGCCTGCCCCGACTCCAGCACTTCCATTCCGCCGGCATGCAGCGCGTTCATCGCAGCTTCACCCTGAACCAGATGGATCGAAGCGCGGCGTTTGGTGCCGGCTTCGGTGAATACCAGCGTTCCGCCGTCGAATTCGACCGCGGCCAGCGCGATCTTGCCGGGAAGCCTCGCCTCGCCTTCGAGCCAGCGCAGCCTGCCCGCAACCATGAGATGCAGCACCAGGAAAAGATCGCCCTCCAGTCCGATGACGATGCGCTTGCCCAGTCGCCTCAGGCCCAGGACCTTCCTGCCCTCGGCCGACGAGATTGGCGGGATCGCGGTGCGCAGAACAAAAGGATTCAGTAGCCGGATGCGCTCGAGGATTCTGCCCTGAATCCTGGATTCCAGGTTCTCGATGTAGACGACGATGTCGGGAAGTTCGGGCATCGGGCAAATTCTTCATCCGGACGCGTAGGCCCCATACATGTGCAGGGTCTTACGGCACATCGGCTCTGTCAATCGAAGCGTGCTGGGCGCAGACTCGGTGCCGCCGACCCCGAACCGGCTGGGGAATGATGCGCTAGACTGCGGCATTCGCTGCTTCTCCGCAGGAGACCTCATGCCGGTAATGGAATGGGACGACAACCTGGTGCTCGACCAGGGAGTCATGGACGACACCCACCGCGAATTCATCGGCCTGTTGAACCGGCTGGCCGATGCGCCGGATAGCGAGACGCTGGCAGTGCTCGACGAGTTCATTGCGCACACCGAAGCGCACTTTTCCCAGGAGCAGCGGTGGATGGAGCAGATGTCCTTTCCGCCCGCCGAATGCCACGTGAGGGAACACGACGGTGTTCTGGAAATAGCACGCGAAGTGCACAGACGCGCAGCCGCGGGCGAAACCGGCTTCGGCCGCGTATTGGCCAAGGCTGTGGCGGAGTGGTTCGCCAATCATGCGGCCAGCATGGACAACGTCTTGGCGCTCTACATGAAGGAAGTTGGATTCGAACCAGACACCCACCTCTCCCCGGCCCTCTCCCCCCAAAGGGCGGAGAGGGAGGGATAAATGCAAACGGGCGACCGTGCGGACGCCCGTTTCAGTTCTTTTACTTTTTCCGACTCCCTTCAGTAAAGGGGGAGCGGGAATGGGTGAAGTGGGGGGTTACGCTGCTGCAGCAAGTTCCACGTTTGCCGCTGCTTCCGATTCCAGTGTCACGGCGACGGCATGTACCACCGCGGCAATCCGCACCGCAGCCTGAACTTGTTCCGCAGTGATGCCGGCGGCGCGCACAACCTTGTCATGCGCGGTGATGCACAGACCGCAGCCGTTGATTGCAGAAACGGCCAGCGACCACAACTCGAAGTTCTCCCTGGCGGTGCCCGGTGCGGCGATTACGTTCATGCGCAGCTTGGCCGGCAGGCGCTGGTACTCCGCGTTCTCCGACAGGTGCAGGAAGCGGTAATAGACATTGTTCATGCCCATGATCGCGGCTGCGGCCTTGGCAGCGGTTAAATCGGCTGGCGCCAGCTTGCCGGCGAATTCCGCGTTCACGGCGGCGATCACCTCGGCGTTGCGCGAGGCAAAGGCCGCGGCGACGAAGGTGCCTGCCCTGAGGGTATCGTTGAGAACGGTCTCGGCGGCAAGCGAGCCCAGGTTCAGTTTCAGGTCCTTGGCATATTCCGGCAGCCGGTCTTTCAGGGTCTGGATCGACATGGTTGAATCCTTTCTTTGTATTGCTGATTTCCGAACCACGGAGGACACGGGGGAAAGGCAAGAGCAAGAAAACAAACGAGGGTGAAAATCTCCGATTGGCGGATGCTGCAACAAAGCCAAAATTGGCGGCATTGGATTGCGAACAGTTACCCCGCTTCTATCCCCAGTTCGTTTTCCTCGTTTTTCTCCGTGTCCTCCGTGTCCTCCGTGGTTCGGGGTTTCGTACTGCGTCCGGAAAGCCGGCTCAGGCGGCTTTGAGGAACTCGTCGCCCTTCTTCCAGTTGCACGGGCACAGTTCGTCGGTCTGCAGCGCATCCAGCACGCGCAGCACTTCCTCGGGGTTGCGGCCGACGTTCATGTCGTTCACCGACACGAAGCGGATCATGCCCTCGGGATCGACGATGAAGGTGGCGCGCAGAGCCACGCCTTCCTTCTTGTCCAGCACGCCCAGCGCCTGCGACAGTTCGCGCTTGATGTCGGCCAGCATCGGAAACGGCAGGTCCGTGAGGTCAGCGTGGTTGTTGCGCCAGGCCAGGTGCACGAATTCGCTGTCGATCGACACACCGTAGATCAGCGCGTCGCGATCGTTGAAGTCGGCGTTCAGCTTGCCGAACGCGGCAATTTCGGTCGGACACACGAATGTGAAGTCCTTCGGCCAGAAGAACAGCACTTTCCACTTGCCGGGGTTGGACGCCCCGGTGATGCGGGTAAAGGCCTTGTCCTGTTCGGTCGAAACGACCGCGGCCAGGTCAAAAGCCGGCAGTCTGTCGCCAATGGTGAGCATGGAGGTTTCCTTTCAGTTTCTGTTGAAAAAGTACCGTAAGCGCAGTCTGCGCCGGCCGGTCCAATCGATCCAATGAGTAAATTCGTTTAAACTGATCGAATTATTCGATCATGGAGACGGCATGGCCGCATTGCCTTCGCTGCGCCAGCTGCACTACCTGGTGGAGGTCGCCGACAAGCGCAACTTCCGCGCCGCGGCCGAAGCCAGCTTCGTGACCCAGTCCACTCTGTCAGCCGGCATCAAGGAACTGGAGACGCTGCTGGGTGTGGAGCTGGTCGAACGCGATCCCCGTGGCGTGCGCCTCACCCCTGCCGGCGAGGAAGTCACCCGTCGCGCGCGCACCCTGCTCGCCGCCGCCCAGGACCTGGTGGAGACGGCGCGCGGCGCCGGTGCGCCGCTGTCGGGACTGTTCCGGCTCGGCGTCATCCCGACGATCGCGCCTTTCCTGTTGTCGGGTGTGCTTGCCGCCCTGAGACAAGCCTATCCGGAGCTGAAGCTTTATTTGCGTGAGGACCAGACCGAGCGGTTGCTGGAAAAGCTGCGCGCCGGTGAGCTCGATGCCACTTTGATCGCGTTGCCGTTCGACACCGGGGAGTTGACCGTCAGGCCATTGTTCCGCGACGAATTCTGGTTCGTGGCGCGCCAGGACGATCCGCACGCCAAGAGCAAGGAGGTGCTGGTGCGCGACCTCGAACCCGGCAGCGTGGTGCTACTGGAAGAAGGTCACTGTCTGCGCGATCATGCCATTGCGGCCTGCGGGGCCCGTGGAGCCAAGGCGAAGGCAATGGTGGAAGCCACCAGCCTGCACACGCTGATCCAGATGGTGGAGGGAGGACTGGGCGTGACGCTGCTGCCGGAGCTCACACTGAAGGCGGGAATACTGAACGGCACCCAACTGATCGCGCGCCCGTTCGCAACCCAGGTGCCGGCGCGCACCGTCGCGCTGGTGGCGCGACCGACCGGCGCGCGCGCCGCGGATGTCGATCTGCTTGCCGTGTTTTTCGAAGGGCACGCCCGCAAGGCCGCCAGGTTGCGCGTACCGTCGCGGCGGAAGAACCGTTAGGCGCTCCGAATCGACCCCGTAGCGCCCGCCCGGTCGGGGGCAGTTCCACACGGGTCGCAGTTGAGGGCAGAATATCCGGTGGTGCGGATGCAGCAGTCAACAAGGCAAATAAGGGGAGGAGCAGCATGCGTAACGCAATAGCCGGTTTTCTTGCATCTTCTGTCGTCGTGCTTGCCACGGCCGTACCCTCCCAGGCCGCCGATCCGATCGTGTTCGGCTTGGTGGACGAAGTCACGGGTCCGCAGGCGGAAGCCGGGATGCTCACCGCCTACGGCGCCAGGCTGGCGCAGGAAGAGATTAATGCCAGCGGCGGCATTCTTGGCCGGCCGGTGGAGCTTCAAATCGAGGATAACCAGAGCACCAATCCGGGCACGGTGCTGGCCTACTCCAAGCTGGTAGGCAAGAAAGTTGTGGCAGTGATCGGTCCGCTGCGCAGCACGCAGGTGCAGGCAGTCTCCCCCACCATCGCCAAGGCGCGCATTCCGGCCCTGATCGGAGGCAGCGATCCCAGCCTTACCCGCGTGAACAATCCATGGATTTTCCGTGTTCGTCCGAACGACCTGTACTCCTCGAAAGTAATGGCAGAGTTCGGGGTCAAGAAGCTCAACGGAGCAAAGTGGGCGATCATCCACTCGACGGATACCTTCGGCACGGGCGGCAAGAATGCGCTGGTAGACGCGTTGAAGGCGTACGGGATCGAGCCTGTGCTGGTGCAGGGCTACACCAACAACCAGCAGGACTTCACCCCCATCGTGCTCGCGGTGAAGAAATCCGGCGCGAATGTGATCGGCAGCTATATGACCAATGCGCCGGACGTGGGCATTTTCGCCAGGCAATTGCGCCAACTCGGCGTCACCATTCCCTGGGTGGGTTCCACATCCATAGTCACCGAAACCGCGATCAGGCTCGCGGAGGAGGCGCTGTGGGGTACTTACGGCGTATCCGACTTCGTGGTGGACGCCAACCAGGAGAGCAAGATGTTCGCCGCCAATTTCCGCAAGAAACACGGCTTCGAGCCGGACCTGTTTTCGGCCTGGTCGTATGGAGGCATGTACCTGCTCAAGCATGCGATCGAGAAAGCGGGGACCACGGACGCCGACGCCGTGCGCGAGGCGATGCTGGGCATTCGCGGGCTCAAGGGAGTGGAAGGTACTTACAACTTCAATTCCAATGGCGACGGCGCGCACGGATACAACATCGTCAAGAACGAAAAAGGCAAAGTGGTTTTCATCGAGCACATCGAGTTCCCGCCCACCTCTCCCTAGCCCTCTCCCCGGAGCGGAGAGGGAACAGAGTTCTGAATTAAGATTCGGCTGACCTTGTCAGCAACGTGTCCGCGCGTCAGGGTGAGGTGGCCAGTGCTTTCGTGACGACTTCGGTGGTATCCATCGACAGGCCGGCGGTTTCGCGGATGCGCTCCAATGCTGCCCTGGCGTGTTTCTGGTGGATCGTGTCGAATTTGCGCCAGCGGTCGAACGAGCGGGCCAGCCGCGCGGCGACCTGTGGATTGAGCGGATCGAGCGCGATCACCTGATCGGCGGCAAACGCATAGCCGGAACCGTCTGCGGTGTGGAAGCGCACGTGGTTGCCCTGGCAGAAGCTGCCGATCACC
>DASQOP010000117.1:0-4436 GCA_035644415.1 Burkholderiales bacterium | reverse complement strand
AAACCCTGACCGAACTCGAGCACGCCTACAAGTTCAACGACGCGGTGGTGCGCCACCTGATCGTGAACATGACCCGCGCCGTGACCGAGCCTTCACCGATGATGAAGGAAGAGAAGTCGCGTACCGTGGTGGGCGAGAGCGTCAAGCCGGAAGCCGCGGCGGAAAAACCGGCGCCGGCAGCTGCCCAGTGACGCAGTGAGTCGCAACCAGGTTGTCCTGACAGGCAAGCTGATCGAACGCAACGAACTGCGTCATACACCCGCCGGCCTGCCGGCGCTGAATTTCCGCATCGGCCATATTTCGGAACAGGTCGAAGCCGGCAGGTCCAGGAGCGTCAACCTCGAGATCGAAGGCGTGGCGCTCGGCGAAGTGGCGCAGAAATTGAGCAAAGCGGTGCAGGAAGCGGAATACAGGTTCGAAGGCTTCCTGGCGATGAGAAGCAAGCTGTCCCGACAACCGGTGTTGCACGTGAGCAGATTCGAATTGAATTGAGGATAGAGAGCCATGCCACGATTTGGAGGTAGCAAAGGTAAAGGCAAGGACAAGGGCAAGGAACGCAGCAATCGCCCGTTGTTCCGCCGCCGCAAGTTCTGCCGCTTCACTGCCGAAGGCATCAAGGAAGTGGATTACAAGGACGTCGAGATCCTGAAGGATTTCATCAACGAGAACGGCAGGATCATTCCGGCCCGTATTACCGGCACCAAGACGCACTTCCAGCGTCAGTTGTCGGTTGCCATCAAGCGCGCGCGTTTCCTTGCGCTGATGCCGTACACCGACCTGCACTGAGGAACCGTAGCCATGCAAGTCATTCTGATGGAAAAAGTGCACAACCTCGGCCAGCTTGGCGACATCGTCAAAGTGAAAGACGGCTTTGCGCGCAACTTCCTGATTCCGCAAGGCAAGGCCAAGCGCGCCACGGACCGTGCGATCACCGAGTTCCAAAGCCGCCGCGCCGAACTCGAGTTGCAGCAGGGCAAGGCGCTCGCGGAGTCGCAGGCGCGCGCGGCCAGGCTCGAAGGGCTGATGATCCAGATCACCCAGAACGCCGGCGTGGACGGGCGCCTGTTCGGCTCGGTGACCAACTACGACATTGCCGAGACGCTGAAGGCGCAGGGCCACGAGGTCACCAAGGCGATGGTGCGGATGCCGCAAGGGCCGCTGAAGCAGATCGGCGACTACCCGATTACGCTCGATCTTCATGCCGATGTCACGGTGACCATCACCGTATCGGTGCTGGGAGAGACCGTCAGCTGAATCCGCAGGGCTTCGGCGCAAAAAAAAGGGCTGTGAAAACAGCCCTTTTTATTTTTCCGCTTGCGCGCCTCATCGCGTTACGAATAATAGTCGGCGACGGTTCCTGTTTGACGCCACATTTGTTCACCCACCCAAAACATCTCCGGCACAAATGGCGCAGTTCGCGACACAAAGAATAGCGGACACCCAGGTCGAGCTGATCAAGCTGCCGCCACATTCGGTCGAGGCCGAGCAATCCGTCCTGGGCGGCCTGCTGCTCGACAACTCGGCGTGGGACAAAATCGCCGACATGATCAGCGAGTCCGATTTCTACCGCGCCGACCACCGGCTCATCTATCGCAGCATCTCCAGACTGATCGAACACTCCCGGCCCGCGGACGTCATCACCGTTGCGGAAAGCCTGGAGAGCACCAAGGAACTGGAAACCGTCGGCGGCATCGCCTATGTGGGTGCGCTGGCGCAGAACACTCCCACCGCCGCCAACATCCGCCGCTACGCGGAGATCGTGCGGGAACGCGCGGTGATGCGCAAGCTTGCCGAGGTGGGCACCGAGATCGCCGACGCCGCGTACAACCCGATGGGCAAGGAGGCCGGACAGCTTCTCGACGAGGCCGAGTCGAAAGTATTCGCGATATCGGAGGAGGGCGCGCGCGGCCGACAGGGATTCGTGGAAATGCCGCCGCTGCTCACGCAAGTGGTCGAACGCATCGATCTCCTGTACAACCGCGACAACCCCTCGGACGTCACCGGCGTAGCGACCGGCTTCGCCGATCTCGACCGAATGACATCCGGGTTGCAGCCGGGCGATTTGGTGATCATTGCCGGAAGGCCGTCGATGGGCAAGACCTCACTGGCCTTGAATATCGCCGAGCACGTGGCGCTGGAGGCCGGACTGCCGGTGGGTATATTTTCCATGGAAATGTCGGGCACGCAGCTGGTGATGCGCATGCTTGGGAGCGTCGGCCGGCTCGACCAGCACAAAGTGCGTACTGGACGGCTGGCGGACGAGGACTGGCGCCGGCTCACCGATGCGGTTGGCAAGCTCAACGAAGCGCCTATACACATCGACGAAACCGCCGCGCTCAACGCGCTGGAACTGCGCGCGCGTGCGCGTCGCTTGCACCGCCAGTACGGCAGGCTCGGCCTGATCGTGGTGGACTACCTGCAATTGATGTCGGCGAGCGCGCAGGGCGAGAACCGCGCCACCGAAATTTCGGAGATCTCGCGCTCGCTCAAGGCGCTGGCCAAGGAGCTGAACGTGCCGGTAGTGGCGCTGTCGCAGCTCAATCGCAGTCTCGAGCAGCGGCCCAACAAGCGGCCGGTGATGTCTGATCTGCGCGAATCGGGAGCCATAGAACAGGACGCGGACGTGATCCTGTTCATCTACCGCGACGAAGTTTACAACCCCGACTCTCCGGAGAAGGGCAAGTCGGAAGTCATCATCGGCAAGCAGCGTAACGGTCCGATCGGCACCGTGACCCTGGTGTTCCAGGGCGAGTACACCCGCTTCGCCAATTTCGCCGATCCCGGGCGCTTCTGAAATCGTTAGCCCGCACTAGCCTGTCGACGCATCGTCGCCCGGGAAGTGCCTCTTGAATTCGCGCACCGCGGCGGCGAATTCCGCATCCATTTTTTCCTGGCGGTAAATCGCCATCAGCTTGATCCACGAATCGCGGTCTTTCGGATCCTTGTGGACCTGGAATTGCAGCAGGCTGATGGCGTTCTGCGTGCGTCCCAGCGCGATGAACCGGTCCACGTCGGTGAACATCGAGCGGGTGTTGTCCAGGGCCTGGTCCATTTCGAACAGGACTTTGCTCGATAGCCCAACCGACTGCGCAGCCGGGGCGCTTTCCAGTTTCACGTCCACGTTGGTGCCGGGCTTGATCGCCTGGGTGACCGGCGCCAAATCAACGTTTGCCTTCTGGGGCCCGGCCTGCGCCAGCGGCTTGGTATCGGTGCGCGCCGGGCGTGCCGGCGCCGGTTCCGGTTTTGCTTTCGGTGGCGGCGGCTCGGGGCGCGCCACAACGCGTTTGGGCGTCAGCGTCGGCTCGGCATCCAGCTCGCGTATTGCGGTCGCGGCGGACGCCAGCATCTGATCCAGGCGTTCGTCGGCCTCGCCCAGCGTCCCGGTATACGCCTGCCGGCGACCGAAGGCAAAGCCGCCGACAGCGCAGGCCGCGACTATTGCGGCAAACCACGCCCAGTAATACCACGGCATCGGTTCGGTCTTGACCACGGTGCGGATTTCCGGCTTCGGCGCCGGTGCCGGCGGCGCTGGCTGCACTGGGGCCGTCTCCACGATTTTCCGCAGCGCCGCCAACGACTGTTCCAGCCGGGCGAGTTGGCTGTCTATGCTCTCCTGTTTCAAGCGCAGTTCCTGCACTCCGGACTCGATGCCGCGAGCTTTCTCCTCGAGTGCGGGCGGGACCAAGCCCAGCGCCTGTTCGACGCCGCACAACGGCATCAGGGCCCGGCATTCCTCCGGCCCCGGCCTCTCGCCAAGCTCGAGAGCCCGGCGCAGCGTGACCGGTTCTCCCGGCTTGGCGGCGACGGCCCGCCGTCTGACGGACCGTTTGACCGGGGTCGCGATTACGGTATCAGGTTGCGTTGCCGCGGGTACTTTCCGCGCCGGCGGCATCGCGGCGCGGCCGCTCGCCGCAGGTCTGCCGGCGCGTTCGGGCAGACCGCGGAGCTCGGGGAAAAATAGCACCGTCCCCGGCGCGACCGGCCTAAGCGTCCTGCTCGGGAAAACCTGTGGATTCAGCTTGACGACTTCATCGACCAGCAGGCGTTGCAGATTGCGGCTGCGCGGAAAAACCGAGACGGCGAGGCTTTCGACCGATTCACCAGCACCGACCCTCAGCGTGAACCCCCGCGGCGGGCGTTGCGGCGATGCCTGCGCTGCCTTCGGGGCAGGCGGGATCAACATCGTGAAATGGCGCGCGTAAAAAAAGGCCCCTGGACACTGGACCCGAAGGACCAGTGCCAGGGTGGGGGAGGAAACGGGGGAGTCGGTGGAAATTTCAACTGCGTCGCCCCTGGCGTTCAGCGTGAGGCGGGCATTGGTCAGGAAAGGGGCATCGGAGCCCGGTGCATCGCTCTCCGGGCCCATGGACAGACATTTCTGGGTGATGTGTTCTTCCGGGAGCGCCTGCAGGGTGGCCACCGCTTTGAGCGGCTCA
>DASQOP010000116.1:0-19672 GCA_035644415.1 Burkholderiales bacterium | reverse complement strand
GCAGCTTCACATCGGGATCGCGACCGGCCCAGCGATCGCGGGCGTGATCGGCGCCACGCGCTTCATCTACGACCTGTGGGGCGATACTGTCAACCTGTCCAGCCGGCTCACCGCCGAGGCGGCCGGCGGCATAATCCTGGTCGACAAGACCACTTATCGCCGGCTCGGGCACCGCTATTCCTTCGAGGAGCCGCGCACGATCTCGATCAAAGGCAAGGGCGAGACCACGGTTTACCGTCTTACCGGCAAGCTCTACTCCGGCTAGGCTTTTCTAATCCAAATGATTCGATAGATGGTCCTGTGGGTGTCCGGGCAACGGGTCCGTGTAACAGACAAACACTCACCACGGAGGACGCGGAGGACACGGGGGAAAGACGAGAACAGAAAAGGAATCTTCGAGAGCTAAAACTTGCCATCGGAGGTCACTTCAGCACCGCGTCTGCCTTTAACCCCCACATGTTTTTCCTCGTTTCTGGTTTTCCTCCGTGTCCTCCGCGTCCTCCGTGGTGAGCGCTTTTTTTTAGGCCGGTTGTTCTGAGAAGACCTTATCCCATAGCTTGACCACGGCTTGCGCATGTTCGGCCACGGTCGCCGGGTCGACGCGCGCGTAGCGCTCGCCCTGCAGGCGCAACTGGTGCTGCAGGCGCCGGAACTGGCGATAGGCCGCATGCGCGGCCGCTGCCAGGTCTTCCGGTATCAGCCCGAGCCGGGCAGCGAGCTTGAGCAAAGCCAGATTGCCGATGTTGCCGGTCAGCTCGGCATGGTGGTGCGCTTCGCCGAGCACCAGGTACTGGACCATGAACTCGACGTCGACGATGCCGCCGCGATCGTGTTTCAGATCGAACAGCCGGGTGTCGTTGGGATGGCTCTGGCGCATCTTGTCGCGCATCGCGCGGATTTCCTGGCTGAGCAAAGTCAGGTCGCGCCGCCTGCGCAGCAGATCGATCCTGTTGGCCTCGAAGCGGGCGCCGATTTGCGCGTCTCCGGCGACTGCGCGCGCGCGCGTAAGTGCCTGGTGTTCCCAGATCCACGCGTCCTTGAATTGGTAGTCGCGGAATGCGTCGATGTGGCTCACCAGCAAGCCGGCCACGCCGTTGGGCCGCAGCCGCAGGTCGGTTTCGTAGAGCACGCCGGCGGAGGTGGTGCTGGTGAGCAGGGTGTTGATGCGCTGCGCGAGCCTGGCGTAGATTTCCGGCGCGCTCTCATGCGCGTCGTCATAGAGAAAGATGATGTCGAGGTCCGACGCGTATCCCAATTCCTTGCCACCAAGCTTGCCGTAACCGACGATGGCAAAGCGCGGTTGGTCGCAGTGGCGTACCCTCAGGCCGTCCCAGGCCAGCCGCAACACTTCCTCCAGCACCACGCAGGCGAGATCGCTGAGGTGGTCGGACAGCGTTTCCAGCGGCAGGTTTCCGCCAAGGTCGAGTGCAAGCAGGCGCAGCGTCTGCGTCTGCTTGAAGTGGCGCAGGATATCCATCTGCCGCTCGGTATTGCCGGCGTGTTCGTCGAGGCTGGCGCGCAGCGCGCTGCGCAACTGGGGCCAGTCCGGCGCCTGTCCACTTTGCGGCGTGATCAGTTCGTCGAGCAGGATCGGGTGCTGTGCCATATACCCGGCCGCCCAGGGGCTTGCGGAAGCCAGACGGGCGAGACGCGCCAGCGCCAGCGGATACTCGAGCAGAAGCGCCAGGTAGGACTCACGCCGACCAATGCTTTCCACCACCTGCAGCACCCGCTCGAAAGTCGCGTCCGGGCCGGGGAGGGTGGTGGCGAGCTTCAGCAATTTCGGCATCAACTGGTCCAGACGCGCCTGGCCGGAGGCCGCCATGCGGCGATAGCGGGTGCTGGACCGGATGTCCGAAATCAGCAGGAGTATGCGCGCCGGGTCGGCGTAGCCTAACGCGGCAATCCGGGCCAGCGCATCTTTCTCGGGTAACTGTTGCAGCCAGAGGTCGGCGCAGGGATCTGCCGTCGCTTCTTCGCGTTGTCCGGCGAAGATCGCTTCAAAATGCCGGGACACCACGCCTCGATGTCCCGCCAGGTCGCGGTCGAAGTCGGCATAGGCGGGATAGCCCATCATTTCTGCGACCAGCTGCCGGTCTTCCGCGCCCGCGGGCAGCATCTGCGTCTGCTGGTCATCCAGGTACTGCAAGCGGTGTTCGAGGTTGCGCAGAAACAGGTACGCCGCTTGCAGTTCCCCGACCGCCGCCGCCGGCAGTAACTGTTTCTCTCCAAGCAGGGCCAGCGCTTTCAGCGTCGGCCGCAGGCGCAACTGCGGCTCGCGCCCGCCGCGAATGATCTGAAATACCTGTACCAGGAACTCGATCTCGCGGATGCCGCCGCGGCCGATCTTGATGTTGTCGGCGATCTCGCGCCGTTGCACTTCCTGGCGGATCTGCGCCTGCAGCTCGCGCAGGCTGGCCAGCGCGCTGAAGTCGAGGTGGCGCCGGTACACGAACGGGGCGACGATGGCCTCGAGCTGCGCGCCGCGGTCGCCGCTGATGGTCCGCCCTTTTACCCAGGCGTAGCGTTCCCATTCGCGTCCCTGGGTGGCGAGGTAGTCTTCCAGCATGTCGAAGCTCGCCACCAGGGGCCCGCTGTCGCCGTAGGGCCTGAGCCGCGTGTCGACCCGGAACACGAAGCCGTCCGCGGTGACCTCGCCGATCGCGGCGATTAGTTTGCGCGCCAGACGAGTGAAGTATTCGTTGTTGGAGATCCGGCGCGCGCCGTCGGTTTCTCCGTCTTCGGGATAGGCAAAAATGAGATCGATGTCCGAGGACACGTTGAGTTCGGCGCCGCCGAGTTTACCCATGCCGATCACGTGCAATTCCTGTACGTCTCCCGATGCACCGCCAACGGGCCGGCCGAAATCGCGTGTCAGCCATTGCGCGAGGCGTGCGGCCGCGGTGCGCAGGGATTCCTCCGCTAGCGCCGTGGCGGTCGCGACTACCTCGGCAAGATCGGCACGCCCGCCCAAGTCGCGGGTGATGAGACGCAGCATGACCGCCTGACGCAGCCGGCGCAGGCCGGTCTTGAGCGCGTCCTCGTCGCCGAAGTCGGCGCCGGAAAGGCGCGCGCGCATCTCGTCTGGCGCGAACGGCAGATCCACAGCCGCTTCGGCCGCGAGCGCGGGGTTGGCGGACAGCAGGTGACGCGCGTAGCGCGACAGCCGCGCTGCACGCGCGATGCTTTCGGATTGCGTGCCGTTCGAAAGTGCGGGGGAAGACATGCCCGGGTAGTCTAGAATCCGGAAATCCTTGAGAGCAGGATACCCGAATCGGGGTTGGCGCCCGGCCGATGTCAACGCATCGGCGTCTCGCGCGTCAACGGTGCGCCGGCAAGTTTGGCAGGCATCATGCGGGCAAAGCCAGAGCATCCGGGGAATCTTATTGCCGCCCGTGTATCTTAACTGAAGACCGTTTTTCCTTTGCCCTGACAACGCCGCGCCGTGGTTCTCAAACATAGCCTCTTCATTCTCAAGCATGGTTCGCTCTGGACTTATCGCCTCGCGACTTACGCGGTGCTGGCCGCCGGCATCGTGTTCGTCGCGCTGGTGATCGGACTGCGATATGTGGTGCTGCCGAACATCAACGATTACCGCGAGGCAATTGCGCAGGCGGTCAGCCGGGCGGCGGGACAGCGGGTCTCGATCGGCGCCATCACCGGCAGTTGGCAGGGCTACCAGCCCGAGCTGAGTTTTCAGGATGTGCGCGTCTTCGATACGCGGGACCAGCAAGCGCTGAGTCTGGGCCGGGTCGAAGCGGTGCTGTCGTGGTTGTCGTTGCTCGATGCCGAGGTGCGGTTCGAGTCGCTCGAGATCGTCGAACCGGAACTGGAAGTCAGACGCGACGCCGCCGGCGAGCTGTGGCTCGCCGGCATTGCGGTCGAGCGCAGCCAGGGGCGGGGCGGCGGATTTGCGGACTGGCTGCTGACGCAGCGTCAGGTGCTGGTGCGCAGTGCGCAGATCGTCTGGCGCGACGAAACCCGCGCCGCGCCGGATCTGAGGCTCACCAGCGTGAACATTCGTCTCGACAGCGACGGCGAAAGCCATCGCTTTGGACTGAACGCCTCGCCTCCTGCCGAAGTCGCCTCGCAGATCGTGGCTCGCGGTGAGCTGTGGGGCCGCAGCGCGCACGATCTGCAGGCCTGGCGCGGCCGCCTGTACCTGGAGTTCGGTTACGCCGATCTGGCGCAGGCTAAGACCTGGATTGCAGTGCCCTTCGATGTTGCGCGCGGGCTCGGTTCGCTGCACGTCTGGATGGACCTCGAGGGCCCCGGCGTAGCCGCGGCGACCGCCGACTTGCGTCTGGTCAACGTGCAGGCGCGGCTCGCGCCCGATCTTCCCGAGCTTGCGCTTGCCAATCTGCAGGGTCGGCTTGCCTGGAACAGTCGCGGGGGGCGCACGCAGATCAGCGCACAGGCGCTCGGTTTTACCACCGCCGACGGATTGACGCTGGCGCCCATGCAATTGTCCTTTACCCGCACTGGGACGGGCGATGGTGGCGGCCACTCGGAACTGCGCCTGGAAAAGCTCGATCTTGCGCCGGTGGTGGAACTGGCCGAATACCTTCCCCTCGACGCATCGCTGCGAGGCCGGCTGGGGCGCTCCTCACCGAGTGGCATGGTCGACGAAGCGCTGTTTTCCTGGGAGGGCGAGTGGAACGCCGAGCGGCCCTACCGTGCCCACGCGCGGTTCTCCGGCCTCACGTTGAAGCCGGACGGGGTATTCCCCGGATTTCGCGGCATCAATGGCCAGTTTGACGCCGATCAGGGTGGCGGCACGGTGTCGCTCAGCGCCCGCGATGCTCACGTCGAATTGCCGCGCGTGTTCAGCGAAGAAATCACGCTGGACGTTCTTACCGCTGAGGCAGGCTGGAAGTTCCAGGACGGGCACACACTGGTTACCCTCAAGAACGTTGCGTTTACCAACGCGCACCTGGCCGGCAATGTGTACGGATGGTACCGCACCGATCCCGAAGGAGACCGCGGCAGCGCCGATCTGGCGGGCTCGATGGTGCGCGTCGATGCGCGCCAACTGTGGCGCTACATCCCGGTGTTCGCCCCGGTGACACAGGCGTGGCTCAGGCGGGCGTTGCTGGCAGGCGAGTCGCGCGACGTGCGTTTCCGCCTGCAGGGTCCGCTCAATGATTTTCCGTTCGAGAACGATAAGACCGGATTGTTCGAGGTGAAGACACGGGTGACGGGCGTCACGCTCGACTATGCCGACGGCTGGCCACCGCTGACGAACGCCGTCGCCGACGTGGTATTTCGCGGCCGGCGCATGGAAGTACGCCCTCAGGCAGGTTCGATCCTGGGGCTGCGGCTATCCGACGTGCTGGCCTCCATCCCCGAACTCGGCAAGCACGATGAGCATCTGCTGGTGAAAGGGGTGGCCGAAGGGCCAACCGCGGAGTTTCTGCGCTTCGTCGAATCCAGCCCGGTGTCGCGCCATATCAACCGGTTCACCGAGGACATGAAGGCGAGCGGTAATGCCCGGCTCGATGTCGAGCTCGACCTGCCGTTGCGGCAGATCGCCGACTCCGTGATCTCCGGGGTCCTGGTGTTGCGCGACAATCAGATTACCGTGGACCCGCGCCTGCCGCCGCTGGAAGGATTTGGCGCGCGTATGGCCTTTACCAAAAAAACGGTGAGCGTCAAGGATGGCCGTGCCCGGCTCGCCGGCAATCCTATTTCCTTCGAAGCCTCCAACCAAAAGGACGGCGGCATGGTGCTCAATGTCGCGGGCACGCTGGACGCGACCCGCTTGCGCAGCGTATCGAACCATCCCGCGCTGCAGTTCGTGGAAGGGCAGACCGAATGGCGCGGCAACATCGGCGTACGCGACAAGATGGCCAGCCTCAGGATCGATTCGAGTCTGGTGGGAATCGGCTCGACATTGCCCGCCCCGTTTGCAAAGGCCGCGGGCACCAGCCTGCCCTTGCACCTGGAGTTGCGCGAGCGCCCCGGGCGCCAGCGCCTGCTCGCGATCGACCTGGGCAAGGTGGCCTCGGCGCGGGTGCTGCTGGATTCGGCGGATCCTGATGGCATAAAGCGCGGCATGGTAAGCCTCGGCGCAACTGCTTCGCTGCCGGCGGCCGATGGCTTGTGGGTGAACGGTAGCCTGGATGTGGTGGACGTGGATAGCTGGCGCCCCATTTTCGCAGGTGGTTCTGGCAGCCCGTCTGTCGATCTTGCCGGCGCCGATCTGCAGATTGGCATCCTCGATGCGCATCGCAGGCGATTTCACGACCTCAGGGTCAATGCGACAAGGCAGGACTCGGCATGGCAGGCGGCGCTATCGGGGCGCGAGATCGCCGGTCAGTTGTCATGGGCATCGGCAGGCGAGGGGCGCCTGTCTGCGCGCCTGACCCGGCTCACGCTGCCGCCGCTGACCACCACTCTTGAGACCGGCGCAGCGGACAGCTTTTCCAGTGAGCGCCGGCCGTCGGTCGACCTGGTTGCCGAGAGTTTCACGTTTGAGGGCAAGGATCTCGGACAGCTTACCGTTCTCGCCGATCCTGAGCCGTCGGGCTGGCGCCTGCAGCGTCTGGAGATCACCAACCCGGAGAGCAAGCTGAGCATCAACGGGCGATGGGCGGTTGTCGTGGTATCGCGCACGGACGTGGAAGTGCGGCTGGAAGTGAACGACATCGGCAAATTCTTTTCGAGGGTCGGCTGGCATGAGGGCGTGAAGGGCGGCTCAGCACTGCTGGAAGGGCCGGTCGCTTGGGCGGGTAGCCCGTATCGGGTGGACATCCCGTCGCTTTCCGGTCAGCTCAAACTGGAAGCCAAGAATGGCCGATTTCGCCAGATCGAGCCGGGTGTGGCAAAGCTGCTTGGCATCCTCAGCCTGCAGGCGTTGCCGCGCCGGGCGTCGCTGGATTTCCAGGACGTTTTCAGCAAGGGCTTCACGTTCGACCGCATCAGCGCCAATCTGAGCATTGCCAACGGCGTGGTGCATACCGAAGACTTCATGATGGAAGGCTCGGCGGCGCGCGTGGGCATGCGCGGCCGGGTGGACCTCGCGGCCGAGACCCAGAATCTGATCGTGCGGGTCACGCCTTCGCTGTCGGAAAGCATTGCGGTGGCCGGCGCGATCGTGAACCCGGCGGTGGGCGTGGCGGCCTACCTTGCCCAGAAAGCGCTCAAGGACCCGTTGAGCAAGATCGCGTCGTTCGAGTATTCGGTAACGGGCACCTGGGCCGACCCGGTAGTGGCGCGCATCAACAAGCCCGTCGAGAGTCCCCCGTCGCGGCGCTAGGGGAAGACTCGTAGCAGGTTACAATTCGCGCTCGTTGCAACGGTCCAGAGCAGATATGGCAACCATCAACAGATCGGGATTCGGCCGCGCCAAAGGGCGCGGCGCACGCGAACATTCTCCCGCTGGCGCGTCGAAGAACCCGCCGCACGGCTTTCGCATTGCCGGGGTGCAGATGGCCTCCGGGCCGAACGTGTCCGCAAACCTGAATGAAGCTGGCCGGCTGATCGAAATGGCGGTGGCGGAAGGCGCGAAACTGGTGGCGTTGCCGGAGTATTTCGCCATCATGGGAATGCGCCCCACGGACAAGGTCAAGGTCCGCGAGAAAGACGGTGACGGACCAATCCAGGCGTTTCTCGCCGAAACCGCGGCCAGACTCGGGATCTGGCTGGTGGGCTGCTCCGTGCCGATGGAAACGCCGGTTGAGGGCAAGATCTACAATTCCTGTCAGGTCTACGACGACACCGGAAAAATGGTGGCGCGCTACGACAAGATCCATTTGTTCAGCCTGGACCTGGGCAAGGAGAAGTTCGCTGAACAGGGCACCATCGAACCGGGTAAGCAGGTGAAGGTGGTGGACTCGCCATTCGGGCGCATCGGCCTTTCGGTGTGCTACGACCTGCGTTTTCCCGAGCTGTATCGTGCCATGAAGGACGTGGACATCATCGTGGTTCCATCCGCGTTCACCGAAACGACCGGTCGCGCCCACTGGGAAGCGCTGGTCCGGGCCCGTGCGATCGAAAACCTGTCCTACGTCCTGGCGCCGGCCCAGGGAGGCTATCACCTGAGCGGACGCGAAACGCATGGCGATTCGATGATCGTGGACCCGTGGGGAACCGTGCTCGACCGGCTGCCGCGCGGTTCGGGCATCGTCAGCGCCTGGATCAATCCGGCCTACCAGGCCAGCCTGCGCAAGAGCCTGCCGGCGCTTACGCATAGGGCGATTCATAGAATTTGAGGGACGAGGGTCGAGGGGCGAGGGGCGAGGGCGAGAGATAGGGACTGGAGAACTACGTAAAACAGATTTGAATTCTTGGGTAAGAGCCCCGAATTAAGATAAAACACGAACCTATGACATTTCCAGATTTCTAGTCTTCCTTCCCTCGCCCCTCGACCCTCGTCCCTCGCCCCTTGCCCCTGAATCTCCATGCCCAACGATCCCACAAACAACCACGAACTGTTGTTCGCCACCGCCGACAGCACGCTGCTTGCTCCTTATGGGCTTGACGCCGGCGGGCTGGCACGCGTGTTCGGTCAGATCATGAGCCACAGCGTGGACTACGCCGACTTGTACTTCCAGTATTCGCGCTCCGAGGGCTGGAGCCTGGAAGAAGGCATGGTCAAGTCTGGCAGCTTCAACATCGACCAGGGCGTGGGCGTACGCGCGGTGAGCGGCGAAAAGACCGCGTTCGCCTACTCCGATGACATCAGCGTGCCGGCACTCGAATCAGCGGCCTACGCCACGCGCGCCATCGCGCGCCAAGGAGGTGTGGGCACGACCCGGGTGGCGAAACGAACCCAGGGCCGCGAGTTGTATCTGCCGCAGGATCCGCTGGGAAGCCTCTCGGACCAGGACAAGGTGAAGCTGCTGGAACAGCTGGAGCGCCATGCGCGCGCGCTCGACAGCCGGGTGGTGCAGGTGATGGCCACGCTGGCCGGAGAGTACGAGGTGATCCTGGTGGCACGCTCCGACGGCGTTCTTGCCGCCGACGTGCGGCCGCTCACGCGCCTGTCGCTACAGGTAATCGTCGAGGAGAACGGCCGGCGCGAACAGGGCAGTGCCGGCGGCGGCGGGCGATTCGATTACGCTTACTTCAGCGACGACATTCTCAGGGAATACGCCGCCAAGGCGGTGCACCAGGCGGCGACCAACTTGTCGGCGCGGCCGGCCCCGGCCGGCACCATGACCGTGGTGCTCGGGCCGGGCTGGCCCGGCGTGCTGCTGCACGAAGCCATCGGGCACGGCCTCGAAGGCGATTTCAACCGCAAGGGCAGCTCGGCATTTTCCGGGCGTATCGGCGAGCGCGTCGCCGCAGCCGGGGTCACGGTGGTGGATGACGGCACTATCGCCCGGCGGCGCGGGTCGCTCAACGTGGATGACGAGGGCAATCCGACGCAACGCAACGTTCTGATCGAGGATGGCATCCTCATGGGCTACATGCAGGACGCGCTCAACGCGAGACTGATGGGTGCGTCCCCGACCGGCAACGGCCGGCGTGAATCGTATGCGCACATCACCATGCCTCGCATGACCAACACCTACATGCTCAACGGCGACAAGGATCCGCAGGAGATCATCGCCTCGGTGAAACACGGCCTGTACGCAGTCAACTTTGGCGGCGGGCAGGTGGACATCGTCAGCGGCAAATTCGTGTTCTCCGCCGCCGAGGCCTACATGATCGAGAACGGGAAAGTGACTTACCCGGTCAAGGGCGCCACCCTGATCGGCAACGGCCCGGACGCGCTGACGCGCGTGACGATGATCGGCAACGATATGAGCCTCGATTCCGGCATCGGCACTTGCGGCAAGGAAGGTCAGAGCGTGCCGGTGGGTGTGGGGCAACCGACGCTGCGCATTGACGGACTCACCGTCGGGGGCACGGCGTGACGAAGGGCGGTGATTCAGTGATTCAGTGATTCGGTAATTCAGTGATTCAGTGATTCAGTGATTAAGTGATTGAGTCAACGGCGTTTCACCAAATTACCCAATCACTCAATAACCAATCACCCAATCACCCAATCGCCCAATCACCGTATCCACATGATTCTGATCCTCAGCGACAGCGCCGATCCGCAAAGCCCGGAATACGAGCAGTTGATGCAGGCGCTTGCGTTATTGCCGAACATCAAGACGCGGATACACCGAATCCAGGGCACCGAGCGGTCGGTTACCGAGGTCTATCTGCTCGGCGATACCAAGGCGCTCGCCATCGAAGACATGCAGAGCCTTCCCTGCGTCGAACGGGTGATCAGGGTCTCGGAGGAATACCGTGTCCTCGGACGCCACCCCGGCGACACGCGGCCCACGCATTTCGACTACCAGGGACTGCGCTTCGGCCAGGACACGCTGCACGTGTTTGCCGGACTGTGCGCGGTGGACAGCCGCGAGCACGTCGAAATCATGATGCGTGCGCTCAAGGACAACGGCCAGCAGTGCACCCGCATGGGCGCCTACAAGCCGCGCACCAGTCCGTATGCCTTTCAGGGCCACGGCAAGGCCTGCCTGCCATACGTATTCGAGCTCGCCGGCAAATACGGCATCAAGGTGATCGCGATGGAGGTGACTCACGAATCGCACGTGGAAGAGATTCGCCAGGCAATGCGCGACACCGGCAACCCGACCGGGGTCATGCTGCAGATAGGAACGCGCAATACCCAGAACTTCGAGCTGTTGAAGATCGTCGGGCGCCAGAAGGAGTTTCCGGTGCTGATCAAGCGCGGATTCGGCATAACGCTCGACGAGTCGCTGAACGCCGCCGAATACCTCGCCAGCGAGGGCAATCACAAAGTGTTGTTCGGTCTGCGTGGCATGAAAACCAACCTCGGCGACCCGCACCGCAACTTCGTGGATTTCTCCCATGTGCCGGCGGTCAAGAGGCTTACCCGCATGCCGGTATGCGTCGACCCAAGCCATTCGGTGGGCAGCCGCATGGCCGGGCCCGACGGCATCCTCGACGTCATGCACGTCACCGCGCAGGGCGTGCTGGCGGGTGCGAACATGGTGCTGGTGGATTTTCATCCCAACCCGGCCAAAGCGCTGGTGGACGGGCCGCAGGCGCTGCGACTGGACGAACTGCCCCATTTCCTCGCCGACGTCGCGATTGCCCGCGAGGCCTGCGTCAAGCGTACCGAGCTGGCGCGGCGTTACCGGGATACGGCGACCTCCTGAACCCGACCCGCGGCCGCATGGATCGGGCTTTACCGCCTGCGGCCGCTCCCGCATAATGGGTCGAATGCGTTCCGGGGGGCAACTTCGGCAATGACGGAGCGAGAGACCCCGACCAGACTTCCAATGAACGTTGCTGATACCGAACTCCAGGAGCCGCAAAACATGCTTCTGAACACCCTCGAACACCTGGGAGAGGGGACCGCGCTCGCGCAACAGATTTTCGACATGATCGGCCACTCGAAATTCTTTGCGGACTTCACCCGCGAGGACGTCGAGAAGCTGACCGGTTTCATGCAGATCTACCGTGCTGAAGCAGGGCAGATGATCATCCGCGAAGGCGACATCGACGATTACATGCTGCTCATCATTCAGGGACGGGTGGAAATCGTGAAGACCGATTCGCACGGCCATCTCCAGCCGATGACGACGGTCGGGTCCGGCGCAACGCTCGGCGAGATGTCGATGATCGACGGCGAACCTCGCTTTGCCACCTGCATGGGGCTGGAGCCCACTACATTTGCAGTGCTGTCGCGCGACAGCATGGTGCAGATCATCCTCGAGGAGCCGAGCCTCGGCGCCAAGGTCCTGGTCAAGCTTGTAACCCTGCTGTCGCAGCGCCTGCGCCAGACCAGTTCCAACCTGCTCCACTACATGGAACGCTGAGCCCTTGCGCTGCCAATGCGGCGCCTGTTTTTTTTCCTAAATCTGGTCTTCCAGTTCTTCGCGGTAACCGCCGCGGCGGCCGTCGAGGTCATCGACGATCGCGGCGTTGTGCTGCGCCGCGATTGGCCGGCGCAGCGGGTCATTGCGCTGGCGCCGCATCTCACCGAACTGGTCTTCGCCGTCGGCGCTGGCAATCGTCTGGTCGGAAAAGTGCGGGGCAGCGATTTCCCGCCCGGGGCGCGGGCCCTCGCGGAAGTCGGCGATGCTGCAGGACTCGACTTCGAGCGTATCCTGGCATTGCGCCCGGACCTGGTACTGGCGTGGGGCAGCGGCAATCGCGTTGCGGATGTGGAACGTCTGGAGAGGCTCGGGTTCGCCGTGCTGGTACTGGAACCGCGGCGTCTCGAGGACATCCCGCGCCATATGCGGATGCTGGGCGTGTTGCTGGGGAGCGGCAGGCGGGCGCAGGCTGCGGCGCTGGCTTTTGACTCGCACGCGGAGCGGTTGCGCGAGCGCTACCGCGGAAAGTCTGCGGTGAGCGTGTTGTTCGAGGCGTGGCATCACCCGCTGATCACCGTCAACGCCGAGCATCTGATCAGCGATGTGCTGCGGCTCTGCGGTGCGCGCAATGCGTTCGGCGATCTGTCGCAACTGGCCGCAGTCGTGTCGCCGGAGCAGGTTCTGGCCGCGGACCCGGATGCCATCATCATCGGCTCCGAAGCCGAAGACGCCGGCTCACAAGGCTGGCAGCGTTACCCCTATCTCAAGTCGGTACGGATGGGGGCGATTTTCACCGTTTCCGCCGACCTCATCACCCGGCAAACGCCGCGCGTTCTCGATGCCGCGGAAAAGATCTGCGCTGACCTCGACACCTTAAGAACTAGACCTTGAGGGCGTTCAACGCAAAGCACGCAAAGGTACGCGAAGGAGGGCAAGAAAAAGGGAACCAGAAATTTGTACTCAGTGGAGATGTCGGCCTGATCGTTACTCGCGTACCCAACCGGCGGTCCGACGGCATCCACTTTCCGGGCATTCTCGATTCCGCACTTCACCCCCGTACTTTGGTTTTCCTTTGCGTACCTTGGCGTCCTTTGCGTTGAACGCGTTTGAACTGGCGCTGTGGCGAAGGTCTATGTCTTTACGCACTGGCCGGCGTAGAGCACCGGGCCGGTAGGCAAGCCGGTGGGCGAACCGCCAGCGGCTTCCACGCTCATCGCCAGGCCCTGCGCCTGGTCCAGCTTTGTGGCCAGCGGCTCGGGGACAATTACCGTCTGGGCATCGTGGGTGGTGATCAGTCCGAGCGATACCGGATTCTGATCCTTGCCTGGCAGCATCCAAAGCTCCCACGCGGTGCCGGGTGCCATTTCAGCGTGGCCGATGACGCGAATGCGCATGACGCGTTTTCCCGGCATGCCGGGTTCCCAGGACACTGTCATCGCCGGGCTCCTGGTCTTCAGGTCGTTCATGACCACCACCATCCTGGTGCCATCAGCCGGGGGCGCTTCCGGGCCCGGCACCACTACCAGGATCAGCAACGCCAGCGCCACAAGCCCGCTAGCAATGGACGAGAAACGCCAGAACGACAGGTTTTCCCAGAAGCCCGGCCTGCCCTGCCTGCCGGGGCGGATCCTGGACTCGATGGCTTGCCAGACGCGTGACGGCGGCTCGACTTCCGGCAGCGTGAGCGCCAGTGGCATCAGGCGTTTCTCCCACTCTGCCACCGCGCGCCGCAAAGCCGGATGCTCCTTCAGGTTGATTTCGAAACGCCGGCGAGCGTGCGCGGACATGGTGCCGAGCACGTACTCGGCAGCCAGTTTGCTGCGCAGCTCTTCGCTGGCGAATCTCATGTTCGCGACCCGATGTACCGGGTTGTCAGCAGGATTGCGTCATATGCCATGTGCGTCAAGGCAGCTTTTCAGGCGATCCAGCCCGCGGCGAATCCAGGTCTTCACGGTGCCGAGCGGTTTCTGCATCTGCCGCGCAAGTTCCCCGTGAGAAAGACCGTTGAAGAAAGCCAGCGCAATGCTTTTCTGCTGCTCGCCGGTCAGCTGCTTCATGCACTCCGCCAGCGCGCCGGCCTCCATCGACTGCTTGAGCAGTTCCTCCGGGCCGGGGGACTCATCCGGGATCGATGCCATCAGGTCCTCGTGGCCTTCGTCGATTTCGACTTCCCGCGGCCGGCGCAGCAGGTCCAGCGCCCGGTTGCGCACGATAGCGGTCATCCAGGTCATCGGTGCACTTTTCGCCGCGTTGTAACCCGAGGCATGGTTCCAGATATTGATGAAACTCTCCTGCAGTACTTCTTCGGCCCAGTCCCTTCTACGGGTAATACGTACCGCAACGGCAAACAGTTTCGCCGAGCTGTGCTGATACAGCGTCCTGAAGGCCTGCTGATCGCGCAGGACGCAGCGGGAAAGCAGGCCGGAGAGTTGTTCCGCATCCATGGCTGTCACGCGGGCTCACTGCGGTTCTTGCCCTTTTGCCAGTACACGTCGGTCACGCCGGCGTCGCGGTTGAGTACCCGGCAAAGCACAAACAGCAGATCGGAGAGCCGGTTGAGATAGCGCTGCAAAGCCGGGGACAACTGTTCCGCGGCGGCGAGAGCAACCACTCGGCGTTCGGCGCGGCGGCAAACGGTGCGCGCCACATGGCACAGTGCAGCGGCGCGCGAACCGCCCGGCAGGATGAATTCCTTGAGCGCGGGCAGATCGGCGTTGAAACCGTCAAGCAGGCGCTCCAGCCGCGCTACGTGCGTATCGCCGACGCTGGTATATCCCGGGATGCTGAGTTCGCCGCCGAGATCGAACAAGTCATGCTGCACGTCGTGCAGGCATTGATGCACCTTGTCCGCCGGCGTCTCGGCGAGCAGTACTCCGATGACGCTGTTCAGTTCGTCCACCGCGCCGATTGCCTCGATGCGCAGACTGTCCTTGGATACGCGCGAACCGTCGCCGAGTCCGGTGGTGCCGGCATCGCCGGTGCGGGTGTATATCTTGGTCAGGCGGTGACCCATGTGTTCCAGGAAGAGCGGCTGTTCGCCGCATTATAGGGGATCGATACGTTGCGGCCCGGAATCCGGATTCAGTAATCCGGGGATTTCAGCGCTGCGGTAGTGCAGTCGAGCGGGGGTCGCCACCGAGTTCCTCGATCTCCAGTTGCAGGTAGCGATGCAGCGCGTTCTGCCGGTGGGTCGTGGCGTACATGGCCCAGGCGCCGTAGGCCGGCAGCGCCGCGTTATCCACCGATTCGAGCAGGCTCGAACTCCGAGCGTACAGAGCGTTGATTTTCTCATCCAGGGCGTGCAGGTAATCCGTAGTTGACCGGATCGCCTCGGCACCGGACACGGCGCCGTGCCCTGGCACGACGCGCTTCACCGGCAGTTCCCGCAGCGCTTCGAGCGCGCGGGTCCAGCCTTCGAAATCGCAGTCGCGGATGTCCGGAATGCGGTTTACCGCGACCAGGCCGCCGGCGAACAAGGTGCCAGTGGTGCGGTCGAACACAGCCAGGTCGCCAGGTGTGCTCGCCCAGCCCAGGTAAAGCAGCTCGAGCTGCCGCCCGCCGGCCTCGATCGTCGTGGTGTCGCTCACCTGCCGCCGAGGTAGCACCAGGCGGGTGCCCTCGAGCTCATCGCCGAGAACCGGGCGCAGGTTATCCAGGCAATGTGCACAGCGCGCTTTCATCAGCGCGGCAGTTTCGCTGTGCGCGAGGATGGCAACGCCGCGTTCTTCGAATGCGGCGTTGCCGAACAGGAATTCCTGCACAGCGTGCGTGACCACGACCAGTTCGACCGGCTTGGCCGTCACCCGGCCGATTGCCGTCAGCATGCGTCGGCCGTGGCGGTATGAGACGCCGGTGTCGATGACCACCACGCCGGTGGGCCCGACGATGAAGCCGCTGTTGCCCACGTGGCCGCGATTTGCCGCGGAGATCTCGCCGGTGTCGGCGACGAATGCGTACACACCATCGGCAACCTTTTCCGGCCTGAGTTCGTCTGCGGCGCGGGCCGGGCAGGCGAGCAGCAGCGCAATCGTCGCCAGCCGCACCGCGTTGGCCGGAACTGAAATCATGTGCAAGCAAGCCCTGAGTAAAGTGCTCACCGTAATCGAGACCCGCAGCGCGGGCAAGCGCAAAAGGGTTCTGTTCTAATGGGCCGGTGCACACACGGGGACAACGCGTGAAACGGATCAAGGTGACCGCCGCCATGCTGGGTGCGGTGGCCGTCGTGGCCGCGCAGACTGCAATGGCTGTAGATCCGGCGCAGATCGGGAGCTTCGAAGTGACCGAAGTCGCGCCCGGGAACTACGTGCATTACGGCAGTTTCGAGGAGCGGTCCCCGCAGAACCTGGGCGACAATGCCAACATCGGTTTCATCGTCGGAGAGCGATGCGTGCTGGTGGTGGATGCGGGAGGATCGCTTCCGGTCGGCCGGGCACTGAAAAAAGCGATCCGGCGGGTGACGCAGGTGCCGATATGCCACGTGGTGCTGACTCACGTGCACCCGGACCATTTTTTTGGCGCGGCGGCTTTCCTCGACGGCGGGGCGCAATTCATCGCCCACCGGAACTATCCGCGGCAACTCGCCGCTCGCGCGCGATCCTATCTCAATTATTTGCGACGTGATCTGGGCGAATTGGCCGAGGGCAGCGACGTCGTACAGCCGACGCTGCTGATCGACGGCAGGCTCGAACTCGATCTCGGCGGCCGATCCGTGGTGGTGCAGGGGTGGCCGCCGGCGCATACCGACGACGATCTCACGGTGTTCGACCGCGCAACCCGCACGTTTTGGCTGGCGGACTTGCTGTTCGTGGGCCATACGCCGGTGATCGACGCCACCATTACCGGCTTTCTCGCCGTGATGGACGACCTGCGCAAGATCGATGCGGCGCACTACGTTGCGGGGCACGGACGCTCGCAGGCACCTTGGCCAGAGGTTCTCGATCCGCAGCGGCGCTATTTCACGGTGATCCTCGAGGAAACGCGCGCCGCGATCCGGAACAGAAAAACGCTTCAGCAGGCTACTGACGAAGTTGGCCATTCCGAGGCGAAGAACTGGGCCGCCTTCGACACCTTCCACCGCCGCAACGTGACCACGGCGTATACCGAGCTCGAATGGGAATGAGGGCGCCTGATTTCTTGGGGGACTGGGTTATACTTCCCACGGAATTGCCAGGCAGAATTTAAGAGAGGGCGCGGATGAGATACGGCACGCATCGGGTTGGCACGTTATTGGCGGCCTTGGTGTTCGCCGTGCCTGTGCTCGCGAACGAAAAGGCCGAACCCGATCCGGCCCGTAGCCCCTACTGGGAGCCGATCAGGCAACTGATGTTCGGCGACCGGCCGATCAATGCCGACGACCGGGACGTGATCCGCGTCTATCTCAACATGCGAGCCGACGATGCCTCGACCGTGCCGGTAGCCGTCAAGTCGCAGATCGATCAGACCGAAAAGGACTTCATCAAGTCGATATACCTGATCGTCGAACGCAACCCCTCTCCGACGGCAGGCGTGTTTCACTTCACTCCATCGAGCGGCCGCGCCCAGGTCGAGACTCGCCTGCGCTTCGAAGATTTCAGCTTCGTGCGCGCGATCGCGGAAATGAACGACGGAAAGCTCTACATGTCGCAGCGCTGGGTGAAGGCGGCCGGCGGCTGTTCGGCGCCCAACGCCAGGAACTTCGTGCCGGAGGCGTTGCTCGGGAAAATGAAGCTGCGTTTCGATGACGATTCCATCACCTATGGCAAGCCCAATCTGGTGCAACTGATGATCCGCCACCCCAATGAGTCCGCGCTGGCAGCGGACTTCGATGCGGAAAAAGTGCCGCAGTTCGTGCGCAGCGTGAAGGTTTCGTTCGACGGCAGGCCGGTGATGGATGCAGAGGTGGATTTCTCGATATCGGACAATCCCAACTTCCGGTTCTTCTTCAATCCGCAGGGCAAGGGCGAGTTGAAAATCGAGGTGGAAGATACCCACGACCGCAAATTCACCCATTCGGTGCCGATATCCGAGGGGGCTCCTCTGCCCGGGGGCTGATCCCCGGGTTCCGGTCGTTCCAAGGGCCGCATCAGCGTTGACCGGGGTATCCGCTTCGGCTAAAGTTGCGCGGTTTTTTTATTGCCAAAACCAGGAAAACTCCAAGACATGAAATTCCGCAGCCTCGCCATTGCCGGTCTGCTCGCCGTGTTGGCGTCCGTGGCCGCACCACTGCTCGCCGAAGGGGATCCCGCGGCAGGCAAGAACAAAACTTCGATGTGTGCCGGTTGCCACGGCATTCCCGGGTTTCGCGCCGCTTATCCCGAGACCTACCACGTTCCCAAGCTTGGCGGACAGAATCCCGGTTATATCGTGGCCGCGCTGAAGGCCTACAAAGCGGGCGAGCGCAGCCATCCGACCATGAAGGCAATCGCTTCCAGCCTTAGTGAGCAGGACATGGCCGATCTGGCTGCGTACTACGCCGATGCCGGCAGGAAGTAAGCCGGCCGAAGAAGCGAAAAGGAAGATATGAACAAGCTACTGATTGCGGTCATTGTCGGAGCAGGTTTCGCCGTCGCCGGTGGCGCCGTTGCCGCGGATGCGGCGGCGGGCAAGGAGAAATCCCAGACGTGCGCGGCCTGCCACGGCCCGGACGGCAATACGCCGATGACGCCGGAGTTTCCCAAGCTGGCCGGACAGCCGGCCGATTACCTGGAAAAGGCGTTGCGTGATTACAAGAAGGGCGCGCGCAAGAACCCGATGATGATGCCCATGGCGCAGGGCCTTTCCAAGCAGGACATCAAGGATCTGGCCGCCTACTACTCCAGCCTGAAGGGCGATCTGAAGGTCAAGTACTGAGTTGGATGCGTAAGCGTGAAGAAAAAAGAGGAGCCGATCGCTCCTCATTTTTTTTGGGCCATCATACTTATCTTTGGGCCTCAAATGATTCACCAACTACGCATTCACCGCCAAGGACGCCAAGGACGCCAGGGAAAGGAAAGGGCAGGAAGGCGAGGGTAACCGTAAGCGGCGCGGGTTGGTCGAAGCTCAGATACTTGCGTCAGCGTTCAAAACCCCCTGCTTTTTGCATTTGCCTTTCCCGGGCGTCCTTGGCGTCCCTTGCGGTTAACGCTTGGCAGTACGGGTTTGGTGACGAGCGTGTTCTTTCGCCAGCCGGTGAATCCTCCAGCTGCCGGTCACCTATTGCCCACAAGAATGTCCGAACAATCCTTTTTTTGACTGATAGAGCGTGCCGCTCATCCTAGCTTGCGGCGAATGCAGTCCAGATAAGCCTCTTCATCCGGCGCCGTGTGATCGCGCTGTGCCCGCCATAGCGTTTCCCCCAGACATTCCAGCAGCAGGTGCAGCGCATCGTGGTCCGACTGTGCGTGCGTAAGAAGCTGCGCGTGCAGCCCGCGGATTCCGCGCGGCTGATCGATCGAGATCTGCTCGGCGAGAGCGAGATGCAGCGACAGGTGCAGGAAGGGATTGAGTTGACCGCCTTCGGGAAGGAAATCGCGGTCGACATTGCGGTCTTCGCTATCCAGCAGCGCGTGATACTCGGGGTGCAGCAGCGCCACTTCGAGCGCGGTTTTCTCCAATCCTTCCAAAGGGGCCTGCGTGCGGTATTTGCGCCAGGTTTCGAAAAAGAAACGGCGCACGTCTTCGCGCGACGGATTAAACATGAAAGCAAGTATGAAGGATGAAGGCGGAAGCGAGTGTGCTTGGCAGGATGATCGACGCTCAAGGCGGGGTGTAGCATAGCCGGCCAGGATCAAATTGTGGGGATCAATTGACCGTGGAGCCGGGCTCTGGGGTGGACAGAAGCAGCGCATCTCTCCAGGCGAGAGGTCCAATCCTTCATCCTTCATCCTTCATCCTTCATCCTTCATCCT
>DASQOP010000115.1:0-3163 GCA_035644415.1 Burkholderiales bacterium | reverse complement strand
AGCTCGCGGCGTACGCAAGAAACTTCCTGAATTCAGTTCTTGAGCGTGCGTGTCGGATTCCTGCTGTCTGACCCGAGTCGATCCCGCGCGTTTGGACACTCGCGCCATGTGTTGGCGCGCGCGGGTGGGGACACTGGAGGCCGCGTCATCGATTTAGTGGCGCGTTGCCGCATCGAGTTCGCAAGAGACCTTCCTCCGATCGGCGTGTCTCCGGTCGGCGACGGCGGGGAATGCGGTGACTGATAAGGCCGGTGCTGAGTGCTAAGTACTGAGTTCTGAGTGCAGTGCGCACAAAAGGTGAAAGCTCAAAGATGAAAGGTGAAAGGCGAAAATTGAAAGTGAAATCGCCAACCGTCAATTCGCTGCATTAATTTCCCATTCCCCATTCCCCTTTTTCCCAACGACGCGCCGCGGCAACTCCGCAGCGCGTGCTCGGGCATCGCAAAGGCTGTCTCAGCCGAGCGACTGATAGACGCTCTTCTCGAAGGCGTAGAAGAGCGGCAATGCCTTCTCGTCGGCGAACGGCAGAACCTGGGTCAGGTACACGCCTCCGACACCCTTGTTACGGTCGATCCAGAAGTAGCTGTTCGCCAGCCCGGCCCAGGCAAGGCTGCCGGCCGAGCGGCCCGTGGGGGCGGTCTGCTCGTTGATCATGAAACTCAAGCCCCAACTCTTCGGCATGCCGGGGAAGAACTCCGCGTCGTTGGTCAGCGCTGGGATCGCGGTCTTGAGCATCGTGACCTTGATATTGCCCATGGCGTTGCGCGACATGAGGTCCACCGTATCGGGCTTTAGCACCTGGTTGCCGTTGCCCTTGCCGCGATTGAGGATCATGCGCACGAACTTCAGGTAATCGCCCGCGGTCGAGTAGAGACCCCCGCCGCCCATCTGGAACTCCGGCTCCTGCGGAATCTCGATCTCCGTCGGGGTGAACGCGCCGTCTGCGCCGCGCTGATGGATCTTCGCCAGGCGCGCCCGCATCTCGGGCGTGATCTTGAACGCCGTGCTGTTCATGCCGAGCGGGTTGAAGAGGTTCTCCCGAAGATAGTCGCCGAGCCGCTTGCCGCTCACCGCCTCGACCATCTTTCCGGCCCAGTCGATGTTGATACCGTAATCCCAGCGCTCGCCCGGGTCGAACAGCAACGGCGTACGCAGCGCGGCGTTCTGGCACGAGATGATTCCCGGAATGCCCATGGCTTTCTGGTATTGCTGGATGTCCGTGCTCCAGAGTTCGTAGGAAAAGCCCGCGGTGTGCGTGAGCAAATGGCGCAGCGTGATCGGCCGCTTCGGGGGGCGGGTGACCGGCTGGCCGTTGGCCCAGCCTTCCAGTACTTTTGCGTCGGCCAGCTCCGGCACCCAGCGGCTCGCGGGGCTGTCGAGTTCGAGCTTGCCCTGTTCGACCAGCTGCATCGCCGCGGTGCCGGTCAGCGCCTTGGTCATCGACGCGATCCAGACGATGGTATCCATCGTCATCGGTGCGTCCTGGCCGAGCACGCGGCTGCCGAACGCCCCTTCGTAGATGGTGCTGTCGCGGGTAGTAGCCGTGGCGATCACGCCCGGGACGTCGCCAGCTTCCGCCGCCTGCCGCAGCAGCGCATCGGCGATCCGCTGCAGATCGGCGTCGCCAGCGTAAGCAAAGCGGCCCTGCTGCGCTGCCGCAGCGGCCAGCAGGGCGGCCACGGCCTTCAAGAACTCCCGACGGTTGGTATACATACGTTTCCTCCCTGTGATTTTTGAGTTCGTCGGCCTTGTCGCACGACTGGCAATCACCATGACGCGGCCGCGAAAGGAAGAATAGACCTGTTGCTTGCCGCCGGACAAGGCATGATTGCCGTGCGGGATGAAGGATGAAGATCGGCAGGTGCTCAGTGCCCGGGGCAGGGAACGGCGGCACTGCGCAGCCCGGCAGGCCTCCTGCTTTCGGGCAAGTCTCCCGGATATACTGGTGAGGTCAAACCTGCCGGCCGTGACCGGCCTATTTTTTCATTCGCTGCCGGAAACAGTCATGACACAGGATCGTCTCGCCATCTACCCCAGCCTCAAGAACAAGGTTGTTTTCATCACCGGAGGTGGATCGGGGATCGGCGCCTCCGTCGTCGAGGGATTTGTGCGCCAGGGCGCGAAGGTCGGGTTCGTGGACATCGACGAATCCGCCAGCAAAGAGCTTGTTCGGAAGCTCGAAGGCACCGGGCGGGCACCGCGCTTCATCCGCTGCGATGTGCGCGATATCGGGCAGTTGCGCGCGGCAATCAAAGCGACGCAGTCGGAATCCGGCGACATCGGTGTACTGGTGAACAACGCCGCTCGCGACGATCGCCATTCGATCGAGAGCGTGACGGTCGAATTCTGGGATGAGCGCATTGCGGTCAACCTGCGCCATCAGTTCTTCGCGTCGCAGGCCGTCGTCGAGCAGATGAAGCGCCTCGGCGGCGGATCGATCATCAACTTCGGATCGATTTCCTGGATGACCGCAACCGGCGGCATGCCGGCTTACACCACCAGCAAAGCCGCGGTCCACGGCCTGACGCGCGGACTGGCGCGCGACCTCGGACCGTTCAACATCCGCGCAAATACAGTGTCCCCAGGCTGGGTCATGACCGAGCGGCAGAAGAAACTCTGGGTGACGCCGGAGGGCGAGAAGCAGATGGACGCGCTCCAGTGCCTGAAAGGCCGGTTGCAGCCCGAAGACCTTGCCAACATGGTGCTGTTCCTTGCGTCGGAGGACGCGAAGATGATTACGTCGCAGAATTTCGTCGTGGATGCGGGCTGGACGTGAAGAGCGGTGAAGGGGGAAGGGTGGGAAAGGCGTGAAGGTGTGAATGAGTGAACGAGTGAATGAGTGAAGGGCAAAAGCCTGAAGATTGATACGACGTGAAGGCGAAGCCGCTCTTACTCATTCACACATTCACTCCTTCACACCTTCACGCCTTTCCCACCCTTCCCTCATTCACCCGTTAGGTTGCTCCGAAATCGGGTTCGAAGCGGCAGCGGCCCGTGATCGTCGCGCCGGGCGATAGCACCATGCCGCCAATCTGCGCGGTTTCGAGATGCCCGAGATTCAGCCAGTCCACCGTATTGCTGACCGGCTCGACACACACGAACTCGCGCGACGGCGGGGTGTAGACCACCAGGTAGGACAACGGCGGTTCGGCGCTCATGCGCA
>DASQOP010000114.1:0-4682 GCA_035644415.1 Burkholderiales bacterium | reverse complement strand
AGCCGCCTGAGTTTCAGGCGTTCGAGCTCCCACTGTTCCTGGCGCAGTTTGTACTCGCCCAGCACGGTCCTGTCGGGATTGATGATGACCACGCCGTTGGTGCCGTCCACGATCAGCACTTCGTTCTCGCGGATCAGTGTGCGTGCGTGGTGCAGGGCCACCACGGACGGGATGTTCAGGCTGCGGGCGATGATCGCGGTGTGCGACGTGGCGCCGCCAAGGTCTGTGACGAAACTGGCGAACTTGTGGCTCTTGAAGAGGATGACATCCGCCGGCGAGAGGTCGTGCGCAACCAGGATGCTGTTCTCCTCGGGCGCGCTGTGCGCGAGGACTTCGCCGGGCCGCCCCATCAGGACCTTCAGTACCCGTTCCACGACCTGGATGACATCGGTCTTGCGCTCGCGTATATAACCGTCCTCGATGCGCTCGAACTGATCCATCAGCGCTTCCATCTGCAGCTTCAACGCCCATTCCGCGTTGCACTGCTGGGTCTCGATGAGCTGTTTCGGCACCTCTGATAGCGTCGGATCGTCGAGGATCATCAGATGCAGATTGAGAAAGGCTTCGAACTCCGCCGGCGCGCCGGCCGGAACGTGCTGGCCGAGGCTGGCAAGTTCAGCGCGCGCCGTTACCAGTGCCGCGTCGAAGCGGGCCTGCTCATCCGCGACCCGCGACTCGGAGATGTTGTAATGCGCGACTTCGAGCTGGGCGTGCGATACCAGTTGGGCATGGCCGATGGCGATGCCCCCCGATACCCCGATGCCGTGGATGGTGAAGCTCATGCGCGAGCTGGGGCGAGGGGCGAGGGGCGAGGGGCGAGTAAGTGAAACGTTGATTTAGGCTGCGCGGTTTTGACTCGTTCCTCGCCCCTCGCCCCTCGCCCCTGGTTCATTCCCCTTCCCCGAATCTGTCGTTGATCAGCCCGACCAACGCCATCATCGCCTCGGCTTCATCCGGACCGTTGGTCTCGACCACGACGGTCGCGCCTTTGGCGGCGGCGAGCATCATCACGCCCATGATGCTCTTGGCATTGACCCGGCGGTCGTCGCGAGTGACCCATACATCGGCGGCGAATTTGCCAGCGAGCTGCGTGAGCTTGGCCGACGCGCGCGCGTGCAGTCCCAGCTTGTTGGTGATCTCAATTTCCCGTTGCTGCATTTTTCACCTGCGCGGCGGGAATTTGCATGACGCCTTCGATGCCCCCGGAGATCGCTTTCGCGACCACGGTCCTCAGGGGTTCCTTGCGATAAGTCAGTGCGCGCACCAGCATCGGCAGATTTACCCCCGCGACACCTTCGATCTTGCCCGGGATCAGCAACTTGCTGGCGATGTTGCACGGCGTGGCACCGTAAGCGTCGGAAAGCACCAGTACGCCGCCGCCCTGGTCGAGGCTGCGCACCAGCTTTATTGCCTGTGGCAGCACTAGCTGAGGATCGTCGTGCATGCTCACCCCGATCTGCATTAGGTACGGCGGCCGGCTGCCCATCACGTGGCTGGCGCAGTGAATCAGGCTCTCACCCAGCGTGCCGTGGGCAACGATCAGTATTCCAACCATAAGTCCCTTTGAACCGCAGCGGAGAATACCGTAGAGATTCTACCCCCGGAGTGCCTGAGCGAAGAAAGGCGAGAGATGTCAGCTGAGGGGCGAGGGGCCAAGAATCGGTGATTAGGTGATTCAGTAATTAGGTGATTGAAGCCAGTCACTCAATCACTTAATAACTTGATCACCCCTCAACCGCTCACCTCTCACGCCTTGCCCTTCACCGCTTTTTCCAGCGCATCGATCATCAGCGCCGCGACATTGAATCCGGTCTGGTCGGCAATTTCACGCATGCAGGTGGGGCTGGTGACGTTGATCTCGGTCAGGTAATCGCCGATCACGTCCAGCCCGACCAGCATCAGTCCCTGTGCCTTGAGTTCGGGGCCGACGGCCTCTGCGATCTCCCGGTCGCGGGAAGTCAACGGCTGCGCCACGCCGGTGGCACCGGCAGCGAGATTGCCGCGGGTTTCCCCCTGTTTGGGAATGCGCGCAAGCGAGTAGGGCACGGGCTTGCCATCTATCAGCAGGACGCGTTTGTCTCCCTTGACGATCTCGGCGATGAAGCGCTGCGCCATCACGGTTCGCCGGCCGTAATGGGTAAGGGTTTCGATCACCACCCCGATGTTGGGATCCTGCCCGCGCAGGCGGAACACCGAAGCGCCGCCCATGCCGTCAAGCGGTTTGAGGATGATATCGCCGTGCTCGGCGAGAAAGTCGCGGATCAACTGCTCCACGCGCGTGACCAGGGTCGGAATCGTGAACTGCGCAAACCTGGCGATCGCCAGTTTCTCGTTATGGTCGCGCACGGCACGCGGGCTGTTGACGACTCGCGCGCCCTGTTTTTCCGCCAGCTCCAGCAGATAAGTGCTGTAGAGGTATTCCATGTCGAACGGCGGGTCCTTGCGCATCAATACCACATCGAAAGTCTCAAGCGGCACCGGCTTCCTGTCGCCGACGTGGTACCAGTGCTTGTCGTTGGAGGTGAGTGAAAGGTCGCGCGCGTAGCCAAGCACGCGGCCATCGCGCCAGATCAGGTCCTCCTGCTGCAGCGCTGCGAGCGCATGGCCGCGGGCCGCCGCCTCGCGCATCATCGCGTAGGAAGAGTCCTTGTAAGTCTTGATGGTGTCGAGCGGATCGAGAACGAAGGCGATATTCATGTTGTTATCGCGGGAGCGCGCCAACTGCGCCGCACCCGCAAGCGTGCCGGAACCGCGTTCAGGTGTTGGCAGCCACCATGGCCTGCGGAAACGGCTGCTGTTCGAGAGCCGCTTCCATGTGCTCCAGCTCGATCGCGGCGGCGAGCAAGGCCAGCCGCGCTACCACGCCGTACGCGTAAAAGCGGTTGGGTGCACAGTCGGGATTGCCGTCCAGGTCTGGAAGCGAGCAGCTGTCCTCGAAAGCGAGCGGCTCGAAGCGCATGCCCGGTGCGTTGAGGTTCTCGTCGACGTCGCGCTGGGTGTGCACGCGATAGAAGCCGCCGACCACAAAGTGATCGATCATGTAAATGACCGGTTCGGCGACCCCGTCGTTGACGGTCTCGAAGGTGTAGACGCCTTCCTGCACCATTACGTTGGAAACCTGCAGGCCTTCCTTCACCACCGCCATCTTGTTGCGCTGCTTGCGATTCAACCCCTGCACTTCGGAGGCGTCCTTGACGGTCATGATCCCCATCCCATAAGTGCCTGCGTCGGCCTTGACGATCACGAAAGGCTCGTACTGGATGCCGTACTCGCGGTATTTCGCGCGCGTCTGGGTCAGGATGTGGTCGACCCAGCCTGAGAGGCATTCCTCGCCGACGCGCTCCTGGAAGTTGATCTCGCCGCAGGTGGCAAAGTAGGGATTGATCAGCCAGGAGTCGATACCCAACAGCCCGGCGAACTCTTCGGCGACCTCCTTGTACGCGGCGAAATGGTTCGATTTCAACCGTGTCGACCAGCCTGCGAAGAGCGGCGGAATCACCGGCTGCTCGAGGTTCTTGAGGATGTCCGGGACGCCGGCCGACAAATCGTTGTTGAGCAGAATGGTGCAGGGGTCGAAATCGGCCAGCCCGAGGCGGTTGCCGCGACGAACCAGCGGCTCCAGCACGAGCTTCTTGCCGTCGGGCAGGTCCAGCGCGATCGGCGCGGTGATCTCCGGCAACAGCGAGCCGATGCGCACCTTCATGCCGGCGAGCTGCAGGATGTTCTGCAATGCCGCCACGTTCTGCAGATAATGGATGTTGCGGGTATGGTTCTCGGGGATTACCAGAAAACCGCGTGCGTCCGGGCACACCTTTTCGATCGCGGTCATCGCGGCCTGTACGCACAGCGGCAGGAATTCCTTGTTCAGGTTGTTGAATCCCCCGGGGAACAGGTTGGTATCCACCGGCGCCAGCTTGAAGCCGCTGTTGCGCAGATCCACCGATGCGTAAAACGGTGCCCCATGCTCCTGCCATTGGCCGCGGAACCAATGCTCGATGCTCGGCATGCCGTCGAGAATCTGCTTCTCGAGCGAAAGAACAGGGCCGATCTGGGCGGTAGCAAGGCGGGGAACGGTCATGTGCGTCAACAGGTTGGGTTCGGCCGGATTGTAGCAGACACGTCTTCGCAACCCGCTTTCCAATACCAATTCAGAAGTTTCTCTTTGATAAACAAAGATTCCTATTGGTGTTGACTCGAAATCAAAAAAAATCCAGTATGGAAGCCGTTTCTCGCGCTCGCAAATCCTGACTTGCCGCCATGCCCCTACGGTTGTTGCGCTTTGCCCTGGCCCATCGCTACTCCGAACCGAGAATGTTCGGAATCCACGCGGCGCTCAAACCGACCTACGACGCGGTAATCATCGGCGCGGGCGGGCACGGGTTGGCGGCCGCTTACTATCTCGCAAGGGACCACGGGATCGGCAATGTCGCCGTCCTGGAGAGGGCTTATATCGGCGGCGGCAACACCGGCCGCAATACCACCATCATCCGCTCGAATTACCTGACCCCCGAGGGCGTGGCGTTTTACGACGAGTCATTGCGCCTGTGGCAGGACCTGGCTGCCGACTTCGACCTGAATCTCTTTTACTCAACGCGCGGACATTTCACCCTCGCCCACACCGACTCGGCGGTCCGCACCATGCGCTGGCGTGCCGAGGTCAATAAGCACCTCGGCGTTGACAG
>DASQOP010000113.1:0-11002 GCA_035644415.1 Burkholderiales bacterium | reverse complement strand
TCCACCGCCTGGCGCGCGAAGCGCTGGCACTGGCGCTCGATCCCGGCACGCGATTCCGGGTGGTCGACGCGCAGACGGTGAACATCAACCCGGATTCCTGGTACGCGCGTGAATTCGGCGAGCGTGCCGGGATGCGCATCCATGCTGCCGTATTGCTTGGCGACGGCACCTGGATAACCGCGGACAGCACCTACCCCCCGCGCACGACGAACTGGTTCACCCGGTTGCTGCGCAATCTTGCGATCGTGGATGGCGTCATGCTGGTACTGCTCTTTTTTGCGGTGCGACTGGTCACCAAACCCTTGTCGGTGCTGGCGCGGGCGGCGGAGGAACTCGGCCGCAACATCGAGCGGCCGCCGCTTCCGGAAACGGGAACGGTGGAACTTGCGCGCGCGTCGCGCGCGCTCAACACCATGCAGGACCGCCTGAAGCGCTACGTCGAGACGCGGCTCAAGGTATTGGGCGCAATGTCGCATGACCTCAAGACGCCGATCACGCGCATGCGGCTGCGCGCCGAAATGCTGGAAGACGCCGAGCTCAGGACGCGCTTTATCCGCGACCTCGACGCGATGCAGGAGATGGTTGGGTCCACCCTGGACTACATGCGGGGCCTGAGCGAAGGCGGGGAAGAGTTGCATCCGATCGATCTCAACGCCCTGATCTCGAGCCTGAAACAGGACGCCGAGGAGGCCGGCCATACCGTCACCATTGCCGGCGCAACGCCGGGCCCGGTGATGGGGCACGCGCAGGCGCTCAAGCGTTGCCTGCAGAACCTGCTGGACAATGCGCTGGCTTACGGCCAGCGCGCCGACATCACGGTGCGCGACGAAGGTCGGGCGGTGAATGTCGCCATCGCCGACAGCGGTCCGGGCATCCCGGAACGCGACATCGAGCGCGTCTTCGATCCGTTCTATCGCGTCGAAGGCTCGCGCAACCGCAACAGCGGCGGCAGCGGGCTGGGATTGTCGATTGCCCGCAACATCGCTCAGGCGCACGGCGGCGCGGTGCGGCTGCGTAACCTGCCGCAGGGCGGGCTGGAGGCCACACTTGTGCTGCCGCGGGGCGCCTGACGCGCTTCAATCATGGCCGGCCATTGGCCGGCGACCACAGCGTTGACGCAAAGGACGCAAAGGGACGCCAAGGACGCCAGGGAAAGGCAAATATAAGGATCAGGTGAGTGTCCAATCCCCGTGCCAGTATCTGTGTTGCGTCACCCTAACTCAGCCGCGCTTTCACCCCATATGCTTTTCCCTGGCGTCCTTGGCGTCCCTGGCGGTGAGTGCGTTATTGGTGAGTCGTTCGAATTGTGGAGAGGGGCGAGGGCGGGTTAGCGGGGTGGGGCGCCCTCGACGACGATGATCCGTGCGGTCGAGGTCTTCTTGCGGATCTCCATTGCCGGCCGGTATTCCTCTGATTCGTACCATTGGCGCGCGCGTTCGATGCTTTCGAACTCGCAGATCACCACGCGCCTGGGCGACCAGTCGCCTTCGAGCACGTCGATTTTGCCACCGCGCGCAATGAATCTACCGCCGTACTTCGTGAGCGACGACGGGACGAGCTTGCGGTACTCCTCGTAACCCACGGGGTCGTGAACCTCGATCTGCGAAATCAGGTAAGCCGGCATGATTTGTCCTCCAAAGAAAAAGTTAGCTCTGCGAAACCGTAATGGCGACGGGGAGCGGTAGATCCGGAAGCTGGCGGCGCTGAATGCCGTTTCAGCGCCTCCGGGCATCTTCCTTCACGAACTCGGCGCCCTTCTCGGCAATCATGGTGGTCGGCGCGTTGGTGTTGCCGGAGGTGATGCGCGGCATCACCGATGCATCGATCACGCGCAGCCCGGCGATGCCGCGCACGCGCAGGCGGTCGTCCACGACTGCGAGTTCGTCGTGGCCCATCCTGCAGGTGCCGACCGGGTGGAAGATAGTCGTGCCGAGATCGCCAGCCGCACTCATCAGCGCGATGTCGGTCTTGAAATCCGGCCCGGGTTTGAATTCCTCCGGCTGGTATTTCGCCAGCGCCTTGGCCTGCATGATGCGGCGGGTGAAGCGGATCGAGTCCACTGCGACTTTCTTGTCCTCGATGGTGGAAAGATAGTTGAGCGTGATGGCCGGATGTGCGTTCGGGTCGGAGCTCTTGATGCGCACGTGGCCGCGGCTGGTGGGGCGCAGGTTGCATACCGAAGGCGTGATCGCGGGAAAGCTGTGCAGCGGCGAGCCGAACTTGTCCAGCGACAGCGGCTGCACGTGCCATTCGATGTTCGCCGACGGCTGCGCCGGATCGCTTTTCGCGAACGCGCCCAGTTGCGAGGGCGGCATGGTCAGCGGCCCGGTGCGGAAGAACAGGTACTCGAGCCCCATCGCCATTTTCCCGAACAGGCTGTTGGCGCGCTCGTTGAGGGTGCGGACGTTCTTCACCTTGTACATCAGCCGGATCTGCAGGTGGTCGTGCAGGTTTTCGCCCACCCCTGGCAGGTTGTGCTCGACGTTGATGCCGAGGTCCTGCAGCAGCGCGCCGGGGCCGATGCCGGAGAGCTGAAGGATCTGCGGCGAGCCGATCGCGCCGGCGGCGAGGATCACTTCTCCCTTCGCTTCGGCAAACTGGTTGCCGCGCGGGCCGAGGCTGAACTCTACGCCGGTGGCGCGCTTGAGAAATCCCATGGTTTGCATGCGCACGCGCTTCACATGCGCACGGGTGAGCACAGTCAGGTTCGGCCGGTGCATCACCGGCCGCAGAAAGGCCTTGGTATTGCTCCAGCGCACGCCGCGCCGCTGGTTCATCTGGAAATAGGCGTTGCCGAAATTGTCGCCGCGGTTGAATTCCTCGATCTTGGGTATACCGCATTCCTCCGCGGCCTCGCGCCAGGCATCGAGGATCTCCCAGTTCACTCGCCGCTCCTCGACGCGCAGTTCGCCGCCGGCGCCATGCAGCTCGTCGGCGCCGTGCTGGTAATCCTCGGTGCGCTTGAAGTAGGGCAGCACTTCGTCCCACGACCAGCCCTTGTTACCGAGCGCGGCCCAGTGGTCGTAATCGCTCTTCTGTCCGCGCATGTAGATCATCGCGTTGATCGAGGAGCAGCCGCCGAGCACGCGCCCGCGGGCATAGCCGAGCGAACGGCCGTTCAGTCCCGGGTCGGGTTCGGTCTTGTAGCACCAGTCGGTGCGCGGGTTGCCGATGGTGTAGAGATAACCGACCGGAACGTGGATCCAGAAGTAGTCGTCCTTGCCGCCGGCCTCGAGCAGGAGCACGCGCACGTCCGGATCGGCACTCAGGCGATTGGCGAGCAAACAGCCGGCCGAGCCGGCGCCGACGATGACGTAATCGAATGGTCCCAGAGATTGGGCCATTGCTTCCTTTCGCTATATATATGGATGAATCCGCACAGTCCGCACGCGGCGCCCCTTGCGGCGGCAGAGATTATGCCCGAATCGGTGCGCTGGATAAGATCGGGGCTTGGCTTTAATCTTTCGCCTTCAGAGTGTCCCCCGGGAGGAGAAAAATGAAAATCACCGCGATCAAGACCTCGGTCTGCAACGCCGAGATGCGCAACTGGGTGTTCGTGCGGGTGGAAACCGACCAGCCGGGGCTGTACGGCTGGGGCGAAGCCACGCTCGAATGGAAGACCCGCGCGGTGGTCGGCGCGGTCCAGGACCTGGAACCGCTGCTGCTCGGACACGACCCGCGCGACATCGAGAACAATGTGCGGATTCTTACCAAGCACTCGTTCTGGCGGCTGGGGGTGATCGGCAACACCGCCATCAGCGGCATCGAGATGGCGCTGTGGGACATCTGGGGCAAGGAACTCAATGTACCGGTGTGGCGCCTGCTGGGCGGCAAGACCCGCGACAAGGTCAAGATCTACACCCACCTCGGCTTCGGCGACATGACTGCGGTGTACGAGAGCATGGATCGCAAGTCGGTGGCGGAGCGCGCGCTGGAAGTGATCGCGAAGGGCTATCGCGCGCTCAAAGTCGTGTTCATCCCTTACACGCACTACACCGCATCGCCCAGGGAACTGGACCACGTCGGCGGCATGATGCAGGCGTTGCGCGAGGCGGTCGGCAACGACGTCGAGATCATGATCGATTTTCACGGCCGCTGCGCCTCGACCAGCGTGGCGCTGCAGTACATCCACGCGTTGGCGCCGTACCGGCCGCTGTTTGTCGAGGAACCGATCCAGCCCGGCGATTCCCTGGGCATGAAGCAGATCATGGACAAATCGCCGGTGCCGATCGCCACCGGCGAACGCCTGGTGGATCGCCGCGAATTCGACGACCTGTTCCGCCTGCGCGCGATCAACATCGCCCAGCCCGACCTGTGCCACGTCGGCGGCTTCAGCGAAGCGCGCAAGATCGCGGCAATGGCGGAGACCGCGGGTGTCGGCATCGCCCCGCACAATCCGCTCGGGCCGCTTGCCGGGGTGGCGGCGCTGCACTTCGACATCGCCACGCCGAACTTCGTGATCCAGGAAGAAATGTCAGGCGCGGTGCCGTGGTATCACGACGTGGTGCAAAGCCCGATCAAGGCCAAGGACGGGCACTGGCTGATCCCCGAACGCCCCGGCCTCGGCGTCGAAGTCAGCGAGGCGACGGTGGCGAAACATCCGTTCAAGCAGGAGATCATGCACGCCGGCAACGCGGTGCTGGCGGACGGCACGATCGTGGATTGGTGAACGCGAGAAGACACTCCGGCGGGACATTGAGCTTGCCGCAAAGCGATTTCGGCAACTGGCAAACGAAAGGAAGCACAAATGAGCACATGAACCGTACTTACAAAAAAGCAGCCGCAATGTCTTCGCCGATCTGGGCTTTCCTGAGAGCGAAGCACAGAATCTCGCCCTGCGTTCAGATCTGATGATCCGCATTGAAAAGCTGGTGCGGGATAGCGGCATGACGCAGCAACAGGCCGCCAAAACGCTTGGCGTTACCCAGCCCAGGCTTAACGCGTTGCTCAAGGGAAAAATCGCAGATTTCACCCTTCACCCTTCACCCTTCACTCATTCACCCTTCACGCCTTCACTGCTTTTCGCCCCTTCACCCTTCACCCTTCACGCCTTCACTGCATTTCGCCCCTTCCCCCTTCACCCTTCACGCCTTCACTGCTTTTCGGCCCTTCACTCTTGCGCAGCAGAAGCGTCTGCCGGCGGCGACGATGAAATACGCTGGCATTCAATGGCGTGTCCTTCCAGAACTGCATCGCGTCGTTTCACAACGACGCCCGCTGGTGACGAGCGAGCCGAAGACTTTGGCCCATCTGCCTGATTGTGATCACAAGACACCGTCTGGCATGAGCCGTGCGTGATTTGCATTACCGCGGCCGAGGCGAAGAACAAGAAACCGGCTGCGGATTGATTGGGTACCCCGCACGCACGGGGGTGGTTCGCGGCGCATTCCTGACACGGAGACAAAGCCATGAACGCTAAGTTGCTCTACGCGGTTCCCGTCTTGCTGTCAGCCGGATTCTTCTTGTTCCAGGCGCAGTTTGTATCCTCCCAGACGATTAGAGCACGAGATCCCGGCGTGCGCGGCGGCGACCCCGCTGCGGGCGGACCTATCGCAGGATTGAGCGCGACGGAAGGCGCGTTTTTTAACACAGGCAAGGACGAATTCGAGGAAGTGGATCCGGCCGACGAAGGCCTTGGGCCGAGGATGAACCTGGACAGCTGCGGCGGTTGCCATGCGCAGCCGGCGGTCGGCGGAACGAGCCCGTCAGTCAATCCCCAGGTTGCGTTCGCCAACAGCTTGGGCGCAACCAACGGGGTTCCATCATTCATCACGTCAGACGGGCCAGTGCGTGAGGCAAGGTTCCAGAGAAGCCCCGACGGAACGGCGGATGGTGGTGTCCACGCTCTGTTTACGCTCGCCGGCCGCTGGGACGCGCCGGGCTGTGTACTCACGCAACCTGACTTCGAGAGCGAGCTCGCACGCCGCAACGTGATCTTCCGGATTCCCACCCCGCTGTTCGGAGCGGGCCTGATCGAACAGATCCCGGATAGCGTGATCCTCGCGAACCAGGCCGCCGACGCAACGCGCAAGGCGGCGCTCGGGATCTTCGGCCGGCCGAATTTCATCGTCCCGGGCAATACCATCTCCGGTCAGCCGAACAAGAACGGCAATGACGGCACGATCGCCCGGTTCGGGTGGAAGGCTCAGAACAAGTCGCTCCTCCTGTTCTCCGGCGAAGCCTATAACGTAGAAATGGGAATCACCAACGAGCTCTTCCAGACCGAGCGGGACGAAACCCCGACATGCCAGTTCGCGACGGTGCCTAATGGCGTCACGAACACCAATGCCTATACGCTCATCGAAGGAATCAGTGCGATCGAGAAGTTCGCCTTCTTCCAGCGTTTCCTGGCGCCGCCGACACCTTCTCCCTATGCACCGGGCGGGGCTCTGTCCATTACCAGAGGCCGCAGCCTGTTCAACGGCATCGGGTGTTCGGCGTGTCACTCGCCATCCCTCCAGACCGGCAATTCCACGGTCGAGGCGCTGCGCAATCAGCCCGTCAATCTTTACTCCGATCTGTTGCTTCATGACATGGGCCCGCGCCTGGCCGATGGGGTCAGACAAGGGCAGGCCGGACCCAGGGAGTTTCGGACCGCCCCGCTGTGGGGCTTGGGACAGCGGATTTTTTTCCTGCACGACGGACGGACGTCCGACTTGCTGGAAGCGATCTATGCTCATCAGAGCGGGACTTTGCTCAACAATAACGCGTCTGAAGCGAACGAGGTCATCAAGAACTTCAACTTCCTCCTGCGGGAGAGCCAGAAGCAGGACATCCTCAATTTCCTGCGCTCGCTGTAGCCGTCGCGGAAAAGCAAAGGGGCGAGGAAAGACGAAGGATCGGGACACGGAAGACCTGAGCCCGTGGGCTTTGACCCCGTGGGCTTCGCGGGGCGGACGAAAAGCGGCCTGCCTCAGGTCAACGGTGGCAAGGCGCCAAGTTTGGCAGCCACGGCACGACAGGCTGAGATCAAGTCCGTGACAATCCGTTCGTTGACGTCGAGGTCACCCTCGTATTCGCCCAGGTTGCGGATCTCGTGGCACTTCGCCAGCACCCGCCAGACCTCCGGCCCCAAGCCGAGCGTATGCGGCAAAACTTCGAACACGACGTAGCGATTGCCGGATCGGAATCCGTGATGGCGCAATGCAGCCAGGCACAGCGCGTGCGCGGCATTGTAGGCGAGGTCGAAGCGCCCTTCGAGTGAGATCGCCGTGTTGCAGGCGTCATTGAGGCGGTTCAACCCGGAGCGCTTGAGCCAGGCGAATTCTTTCGCATCCGGCGGCTCCGCCGCGAGTGCTTTGCCCGGCCCGGCCAGGCGCTCAAGCGGCGAGGTCATCTTCCGTCCCGATCACCCAGACCTTCGGCTGCGCGAGCACGCGCTTCACGAAGGCGTTGCCATCCTTGACGCGTTTGGCCAATTCCCTACGGGTATACACGGAGGGGTTGACCACACGACCGAGCCTGGCGCCAATCGCCTCCAGCGCTTCAAAAACTTCGGCGTAGCTCAGGTCGTCGCTCACGACCATCAGATCGATGTCGCTGGATGCCGTGTCCCGGCGTTTTGCCACGGAGCCGTACACGAAGGCCATGACGATGCGGGAAGCCAACGGCGCCAGTGCCGCACGCAACGGCTCCGCCAGACCGACCGTCTTGCGCGCGATGCCGCACAACTCGCTGAAGAGTGGCGAGTCCGGGTTCGCTTGGTAGTGTTTCTGTGTGCCCAGCCGGCGAACGGTCACCAGACCGCTCTGTTCAAGACTCGCCAGTTCCCGCTGGACCGCACCGGAGCCACCCCCCGCCAGACCGATCAGTTCGGTCGCGTAGAAGCTGCGATCCGGCTGACCGAACAACAGCCCGAGCACGCGCTGCTGCGTCGTGGAGAACAGTGCGTCCGCCAGGCTTCGCGGTTTTTTCGTGCGTACGGCACTTGCTTTTTTGACCCTACCCATTCTGGGCATATTACTACCCATTCTGGGTATGTTCAAGTTCTTCGCCTTTAGTCAGTTCTGATGTTCTTCCCGCCCTTCATCCCTCGTCCGTGTTTTTCTTCATCCTTCATCCTTCCGCCTTCATCCTTGATCCTTCACCCTTCACGTTCACAGCCTGCGCATAAATTCCGCGGGCGTCTGTATAGCATGTCGATCACGCAACGCGAGCAAATCGCCGTCTCCCGTAACCAGAACATCCGCCTTTGCGGCAACGAGCGTGGCCAGGATAGGGGCATCGTCCGGATCGCCGGGCACTTCCACTGAGGTTCCGGCGAGATCCACGATCTGGGCTCTGACATAGAGCTGCCGGATGAACTGCTCGATGCGTCTGTCGTCCCAGCCGAGTATGCGTTGGATCTTCGGATAGGCCAGCGTCCTGCCGATTTCCGCCAGCTGGGGTACCGAAATAACGAGCTCGAATCGCACCTGACGCCAGGCGGCCACGACCCGCCCCGGCGCGCCATCCGGAAACATCAGGCCGGACAGCAGCACATTGGTGTCGAGGACGACCTTCACTTCCTGGAGGGCTTGCGGCGTACGGCCTTCACCGCCTCATCCACCAGGGCATTGACCGTCTTCTCGCCTTTTCCTGCGAACGCCTTCGCGAAATCCGCCGTCATCTGGTCGAATTCCTCGTCCAGCTTCCGGATCCGCTCGAAAAGGGCGATGTCCACCAGCGCCGCCACCGGCTTGCCGGCCTTGGTGATCAGGATTTTGCCGTTTCGATACTGGACCTCATTGAGCAGTTCGCCCAGATTCTGCCGGACCGTCATGGCGGGGGCTTCGCGGATCATGCTCTCTCCTTCAATTGATATGGTTGATGCAATTATATCAATTGACATGATTGAATGCCCGAAGTTCGCCCCTTATCTTTATCGCACCAAGCCGATCTTGGAAAGCGCCGCCATGCTGCCGGCCATTGCGGGATAATGCATTCAGGATTGCAATCGAGATCGATCAAGGATTCGAATGGCAATGACAAGCGACATCGTGAACGCTCCGGAGGGCAATTCGCGCCACGGTCGCACCCTCGATGCGCTGGTCATCGGCGCCGGGTTTTCCGGCCTCTATCAATTGCTTTGCCTGCGCGATCGGCTTGGTCTTTCAGTCCAGGTGCTGGAGGCGGCCGACGGGGTCGGAGGGACCTGGTACTGGAACCGTTACCCCGGTGCGCGTTGCGATTCGGAAAGCCACTCCTACTGTTACTCGTTCTCCGATGAGTTGATGCGGGAATGGGAATGGTCGGAACGCTATCCCGGCCCGCCGGAGATCCTGCGCTATCTCAACCATGTCGCCGACCGCTTCGACCTGAAGCGGAACATCCGCTTCAATACCTGCGTGACGGCCGCGCACTACGATGAAGCAGCGAACCGCTGGCGCGCGACCACCGACGCCGGCGATGTCTACACCGCGCAGTTCCTGGTCACCGCTGTCGGCTGCCTGTCGGCGGCCAATGTTCCGAACATCCCGGGCCTCGAGACTTTCTCCGGCCGCTGGTATCACACAGGGCAATGGCCGCATGAAGGCGTGGACTTCCGCGGCAAACGCGTCGGGCAGATCGGCACCGGTTGCACCGGCATCCAGGTTGCACCGGTGATCGCCGAGACCGCCACTCATCTGACTGTCTTCCAGCGCACCGCAAATTACAGCGTGCCGGCCCGCAATGGTCCACTGACCCCGGAGTTCAAGCGCTACGTAAGGGAGAACACGGCAGAGATCCGGCGGGTGACGCAATCCTCCGTCAATGGCCATCCGTGGTTCATCAACGAGCGCTCCGCCCTGGAGGTCTCACCCGTAGAACGGCAGGCCTTGTACGAAGCAGCCTGGGAGACCGGCGGGCTTCGATTTCGCGGGATCTTCCGCGACCTGGTGACCAGCAACGAGGCGAACGCCACTGCGGTCGCCTTCCTCAAGGACAAGATCCGGAAGATCGTGAAAGATGCGGCCACGGCGGAGAAGCTTGCCGACATCGACCATCCCTATGCCGCGAAGCGGCCGCCGATCGACACGGACTACTTCGAGACCTTCAATCGCGACAACGTGATGCTGGTAGATGTGCGCGCTGACCCCATCGGGCGCATCACGCAAAACGGCATTCGAACGAAAAGCGGGGCCGAGTATCCGCTGGACATCATCGTCTTCGCCACGGGATTCGACGGCATGACCGGCTCGCTATTGCGCATGGACCTCCGCGGGCGCGACGGCCTGCCATTGGCGGAAGCCTGGAAAGCCGGGCCAAGCAATTATCTGGGCCTGCAGGTTGCTGGATTTCCGAACCTCTTCACCGTGACCGGGCCCGGCAGTCCGTCGGTGCTTTGCAACATGCCGGTCGCGATCGAGCAGCATGTGGAGTGGATCACGGATTGCATCGCCCACATGCGAAAGAAAGGGTTGACGCGCATCGAGGCTACGGAGGAATCCATGGAAGACTGGGTAGCGAAGGTCAATGCAGCTGCCAACGCAACCGTGCTGCCGCAGGCCAAACACTCCTGGTACCTCGGGGCGAACATACCCGGCAAGCCGCGTGTTTTCATGCCGTACGCCGGCGGGATGGCGCACTACCGGAAGATCTGCACCGAGGTTGCCGCGAGGAACTACGAGGGCTTCACCCTGAGCGCTTGAGCTTCACGGGGCGGGAGTGCGAAGATTCGAATAGCTTCCTCAAGGTCGGGAAATAACGGATTTGACAACCGCTTGCAAGAATCGTGGACGGCTACACAGGCAAGATCCCGTTCACTGAGCAGCAGATGAAAGTGATTGGCCATCAACACATAGCGGATCGAAAGATTCTTAGTCGGAACGACAGATAGCCCCGATCAAGGGCAACTGATGAAGTCAGTGGGACTGGGCTCTTGCGACGTTACCCTTCACCCTTCACTCATTCACGCCATCACGACCTTATCGTTTCCGCGCTGGATGATGTGCGCCGGCAGTCCAGCAGGCGAGGCTTGCGTAGCAAGCGCGGAGTTGTATTACTGAATAACAATTCCTTCAAAGGGGTCTGCCCCGGAGGT
>DASQOP010000112.1:0-2621 GCA_035644415.1 Burkholderiales bacterium | reverse complement strand
CCCATCAGATTCGCGTGCATTTGCACTCGGTCGGACATCCGTTGGTCGGCGATCCGGTCTATCGCCTCAACAATCGAAGCACCACCCTGCCTCCGGAGGTGCTGGATTTTCCCCGCCAGGCGCTGCACGCCGCCAGGCTCGCGCTCGTTCATCCGCAGACCGGCCAAACGCTGACATGGCAGGCGCCGGCACCCCCGGATATCGTGCATCTGCTGTGGATACTGAGAAATGCTTGACCCGTCTCGCGACTGGATCGTCCCCGACTGGCCGGCTCCGGCAAACGTGCGCGCGCTCATCACCACCCGCAGGGGCGGCGTGAGCACGGGTCCTTTCGCCAGCATGAACCTTGGTCAACGCGTCGATGACGACTTACAGTCGGTGCGGACCAACCGCGCATCGCTGCGGGATCTTCTTCCCGCCGAACCCAAGTGGCTGATGCAGGTCCACGGCGTCGACGTGGTGAATGCCGACAGGCTCCAGCAGCTGGTGGAAGCGGACGCCGCGGTCGCCTGGAACCCGGGTTCGGTGTGCGCTGTGATGGTGGCGGACTGTCTGCCGGTGTTGCTGACCGATCGCGCCGGCAGGGTAGTCGCGGCGGCACACGCCGGGTGGCGCGGGCTGGCCGCGGGCGTAGTGGAAAATACGGTACGCCGGATGCACACCGCTGCCGATGAGCTGCTCGCCTACCTCGGACCTGCCATCGGCCCTTCCGCCTTCGAGGTTGGCGCCGACGTTCGCGACGCGTTCTTGGCCTGGAGCGCAGATGCAGCCTCCGCATTCGTCGCCCACCGGCCGGGCAAATGGCTGGCCGACCTGTTCGAGCTCGCCCGCCAGCGCCTCCGGGAGAGCGGGGTGATGCAGATTTACGGTGGCGGCCTCTGTACTTACTCCGACCCGCGGCGTTTCTTCTCCCATCGGCGAGACAAAGTCACTGGTCGCATGGCCGCCCTGATCTGGCTGGCCGACTGAGGGTTTGTCAGCTACGCCACCGGTGCGCTGCTCGGGGTTCCTCGAAATCCTGCCGCACGCGCTCGAGCAGGTGTCGCTCATTTCGCTGGGCATCGGCTCGATCGCGCTGGTTGGCTTCCTCGCAAAGGGTCATGGCTGGGATTAAGCGGCGTGTGCAGCTTGACTTGACCAGGGGTGCGGTCAAGAATCCCGAACGTGTTGTGATTTCGATTCTTCCGGCGTCCACCGGGACATGAGTTCACCTGCAGAATCCCCTCCCGGCGCCTATCAGGAGTTCGCCAAAGCCAATCAGGCCCTGGTCGAAGATTTTCTGCGCCAGCTTCCCTCATCCGGCCGCCTCGAATTCACCGAATTGATGCGCATGCTGGCATTCGGTTCGGATGAACAGCGCGAGAAATTGCGCTCCCTCCAGGAACGCCTCTATCGCGAGCACCTCGCGCTATGGGGCAGTCTGCTCGGCGGCGGCAACGATACCGTGCAGGATGCCGCCGCTTCCGGCGATCACCGCTTCGATGCTCCGGAATGGAGCGAGGTGCCGTTCTTCCGTTACCTGCGGCAGGCTTACCTTTTGAACGCGCGTTTCCTCGACGAACTGGGCGAACTGGCGCCGCTCCACGGCCACGCCAAGCGGCGGCTGCAATTCGTGTTGCGCCAGTTCGCAGACGCGATCGCGCCCACCAATTTCGCCGCGACCAATCCTGAAGTCATCAAGCTCGCCAGCGAAAGCGGCGGCGAAAGCCTGTCGCAGGGGATGAAGCTTCTCGCCGCGGACCTCGCGCGCGGCCGCATTTCGATGACCGACGAGCGCACCTTCGAAGTCGGCCGTAATCTCGCAGTCACACCGGGCGCGGTGGTACTGGAGAACGAAGTGATGCAGCTGATCCAGTATGCCCCGTCCACCCGCCAGGTTTTCGAACGGCCGCTGCTCATCGTGCCGCCGTTCATCAACAAGTACTACATCCTCGACCTGCAGCCGGAAAATTCCTTCGCGCGCTACTGCGTCGAGCAGGGCTTCACGACTTTCATCGTCTCCTGGCGCAACACCCCGCCGGAACTCGGACATCTCACTTGGGATGACTACGTCCGCGAAGGAGTACTGGCCCCGCTCGATGCGGTGCGCGCGATCACCGGCGCCGGAAAGGTCAACACGCTGGGTTTCTGCGTCGGCGGCACGCTGCTTGCGACCGCGCTCGCAGTCATGGCGCACAAGAACGATGCTTCGGTTGCCTCGCTCACTTTGCTCGCCTCGATGCTGGACTTTTCCGAAACCGGGGACATCAGCGTCTTCGTGGACCGGGAATTCGTCGAGCGCGCCGAGCGGGAATTTCGCGAAACCGGCTCGATGCCCGGAAGCCGGCTCGCCGCGACCTTTGCGACGCTGCGCGCGAACGACCTTGTGTGGCGTTTCGTGATCAACAACTATCTGAAAGGCAGGGAACCGAAACCTTTCGACCTGCTCTACTGGAACGCTGACGGAGCCAACCTGCCGGGCCGTCTCTACACCTATTACCTGCGAAACATGTACCTCGAGAACAGCCTGTGCGTGCCGAACCGCCTGACGATGTGCAATACGGCAGTCGACCTGGGAAACATCGACATGCCCAGCTACGTGCTGGCCACCATGGAGGATCACATCGTGCCGTGGAAGGCGG
>DASQOP010000111.1:0-2762 GCA_035644415.1 Burkholderiales bacterium | reverse complement strand
CTTCGAAGTAGTCGAAGGCATGCAGTTTGATCGCGGCTACCTCTTCCCCTACTTCATCACTGATCTCGAGCGCATGGAATGCGTCCTTGAAGATGTTCGCATCCTCATCCACGAAAAGAAAATCAGCTCGATGAAGGATCTGCTCCCGTTGCTCGAGCAGACCGCCAAGATGGGCAAGCCCCTCTTGATCATCGCTGAGGACGTGGAAGGCGAAGCGCTGGCCACCCTCGTGGTGAACAAGCTCCGCGGCACGTTGCAGTGCGCCGCCGTCAAGGCCCCTGGCTTTGGCGACCGCCGCAAGGCCATGCTCGAAGACATCGCCACCCTCACCGGCGGCAAGGCCATCACCGAAGACCTCGGCATCAAGCTCGAGAACGTCAAGCTTGAGGATCTCGGCCGCGCCAAGAAAATCACCATCGACAAGGATAATTCCACGATCATCGAAGGCGCTGGCAAGTCCGCGGACATCGAAGGCCGTGTGAAGCAGATCCGCTCGCAGGTCGAGAACACCACCAGCGATTACGACAAGGAAAAGCTCCAGGAGCGCCTTGCCAAGCTGGTCGGCGGCGTCGCCGTCATTAAAGTCGGCGCAGCGACCGAAACCGAACTGAAGGAAAAGAAGGCGCGAGTCGAAGACGCTATGCACGCCACGCGCGCGGCTGTCGAGGAAGGTATTGTCCCCGGCGGCGGCTCGGCGCTGCTCCGTTGCATCGCGGTCGTCGAGAAGCTCAAGCTCCACGATGACGAAGCCGTTGGTGCAGGCATCGTGCGGCGCTCCCTCGAAGAGCCTTCCCGCCAGATCGCTCTCAACGCCGGCCACGAAGGCGCCGTTGTGATCGGCAGGATCCGCGACTCCAAGGAAGAAAACTTCGGCTTCAACGCCGAGACCGGCGAGTACGGCGACATGATCAAGATGGGCATCATCGACCCGGCCAAGGTCACCCGCCTCGCGTTGCAGAACGCAGCGTCCATCGCGGGCCTCATGCTGACCACCGAAGCCCTCATCGCCGACATCAAGGAAGAAACCAAGGCTGCGGCAGCCGGCGGCGGAGCCCCCGGCGCAGGCGGCATGGGCGGCATGTACTAAGGTTCACCAGCTCGCCCACAACCTCAATCCTAAAGGGCGGTCCTCACGGGCCGCCCTTTTTGTTTGTCTATCCCCTCTTCTCTAACTCCAATCCCCTTACTTGCCTACCGTTACCCGCCTCTGTTATCGTCCCTCTGCCTCACTACCGACTCTTCAGGGGAGAGTCAACAATGCCAGGACTTTTGCAGCGATTCTTGCCGCGCGAAGAGGGTTTCTTCGTCCTCTTCGCCAAACAAGCAGCCAATATCCATGCGGGCGCTGAAGCCCTGCTGAAAATGCTCTCGCACTACACCGGCGTCCCGGAACAGGTGCAAATCGTCAAGGCCATCGAACATGAAGGCGACGAGATTACCCACGCCCTTTTCACCAAGCTGAACCAAACCTTTATCACCCCCTTCGACCGCGAAGATATCTACGAACTCTGCAGCCGGCTTGACGACGTTATCGACCTTATTGACGCCGCCGCCAGCCGCTTTGTGCTCTATCGCGTCGATACCATCCGTATCGGAACGATCGACCTCGTCAAAGTCCTGGTTTCCGCCACCGTCGAAGTCGAACTGGCCATTCGCGCGCTCGAAAAACCGCAAGAAGCGCTGAAGCACGCCATCGAAATCAATCGTTACGAAAACGACAGCGACCGCCTCTGCCGCACCCTCATCGCCCAGCTCTTCGACGAAGAAAAAGATCCCGTCCAGATCATCAAGTGGAAAGAGATCTTCGAGGTCATCGAAACCGCCGTCGACAAGTGCGAAGACGTCGCCAACGTCATCGAAGGCGTCATCCTCAAGAGCGCCTGACCTGTGAACAGCTTCACTCTCCTCCTCGTCGTCATCACCGTCACTCTCGTTTTTGAATTTTCCAATGGCTGGCACGACGCCGCCAATTCCATCGCCACGGTCGTCTCCACGCGGGTCCTCACGCCTCTCCGCGCCGTCATTTGGGCCGCTTTTTTCAATTTCGTCGCCGCATTCGTCTTCGGCACTGCCGTCGCCAAGACCATCACCAAAGGTCTGGTTCATCTCGAAATGGTCGACGAAAAAGTGATTCTTGCCGGCCTGCTCGGCGCCATCACCTGGAATCTCATCACCCTAATCCTCGGCCTGCCCACCAGCTCTTCTCACGCTCTGATCGCCGGTTACGGAGGTGCCGCTGTCGCCCACGCCGGATTCAAGGCGATTATCTTCGGCGGCTGGCTCAAGCCCGTTCTTTTCATCTTCATCGCCCCTTTCATCGGGATGTTCGTGGCCGTTTTAGTCACGGTGCTTACCAGTTGGATTGTGCGCCGGCAGCGGCCGCTAAAGGTCGATCGCTGGTTCCGCCGCCTGCAGCTTGTCTCCGCGGCTCTCTATAGCCTCGGCCATGGCACCAACGACGCTCAGAAAGGCATGGGGATTATCACCGCGGCTTTGGTAACGGATGGCCTGCTGAAGTCCTCGGAAGTCGTCCCCTATTGGGTCATCGTATGTTGCCACTTGGCGATGGCCGGCGGCACCATGGCTGGCGGCTGGCGCATCATCAAAACCATGGGCCAGCGCATCACCAAGCTCAATTCTTTCGGCGGCTTCGCGGCCGAGACCGCCAGCGCCGTCACGCTCTTTGCCACCGCAAAATTCGGCATCCCTGTCAGCACCACGCACACCGTCACCGGCGCCATTGTCGGCGTCGGCGCTACTCG
>DASQOP010000110.1:0-2177 GCA_035644415.1 Burkholderiales bacterium | reverse complement strand
AGCCGCGCGCTGCTGACGCTCGGCAACCTCGTCCAGGCCGACCAGACCGTGCTCACCAGCGTCGTCTCGCAGGACCCGGTCTATGTCTACTTCCAGCCGGACGAGCAGTCCTTCCTGGGCTATCGCGAGCTCGCCCGCAAGGGCGAACGCGCCAACTCGGACAACCCGGTGCGGGTGGGCCTCGCCAGCGAAACCGGCTTTCCGCATTCGGGCACGGTGGACTTCGTCAACAACCAGATCGATGCGGCGACCGGCACGATCAACGTGCGCGCGACGGTGCCGAACCCTGACGGCGTGTTCGTGCCCGGCCTCTATGCGCGCGTGCAGCTCGAAGGGCGCGCCGAACACATGGCCATGCTGATCGACGACAAGGCCATCATGACCGATCAGGATCGCAAATACGTCTATGTCCTCGGACTAGAAGACAAAGCCAAGCGCAAGGACATCGTCCTTGGTAGCGTCCATGACGGCTTGCGGGTGGTGCAGTCCGGCCTTGATGCGAACGACAAGGTCATTGTCGCCGGTCTCCAGAAGATCTTCGCACCCGACACCAAGGTCAAACCCAACCTGGTTGCGATGGGCGCCCGGCCCCAGTCGTAACCCGTAAGGAGACGCATCCTTGGACATCTCCAGATTTTTCATCGATCGCCCGATCTTTGCGGCGGTGCTGTCGATCGTGATCTTCGTTGCCGGCGCGATCGCGATCCCGCTATTGCCAATCAGCGAATATCCCGAGGTCGTTCCGCCCACCGTCGTCGTGCAGGCGACCTATCCGGGCGCCAACCCCAAGGTCATCGCGGATACCGTGTCGTCTCCTCTGGAGGAGCAGATCAACGGCGTCGAAAACATGATGTACATGAAGTCGGTAGCGGGCTCCGACGGCGTGCTGCAGATGACAATCACCTTCGCCCCCGGCACCGATCCGAACAAGGCGCAGGTGGACGTGCAGAACCGCGTTTCCCAGGCGTTGTCGCGCCTGCCGTCGGAAGTGGTCAGCCTCGGGGTGACCACGCAGAAGCAGTCACCAGCCTTCCTCACGTTGATTACGCTGATCTCGGATGGCAAGTATGATCCGCTTTACCTGCGCAACTACGCCAATATCCGGGTCAAGGACCAGCTCGCGCGCATTCCCGGCGTCGGCCAAATACGGTTGTTCGGCGGCGGCGACTATGCGATGCGCGTCTGGCTCGATCCGGACAAGATCGCTTCGCGCGGCATGACCGCGGGCGACGTGGTGCGCACCATCCAGGAACAGAACATCCAGGTCTCGGCCGGCCAGCTCAGCGCCGAACCGATCAAGGGCGGCAGCGATTTCCTGATTGCGATCAACGCGCAGGGCCGCCTGCGCACGGCGGAGGAGTTCGGCGATATCGTGCTGAAAACCGGCTCGAACGGCGAGGTCGTGCGGCTTTCCGATGTCGCGCGCATCGAGCTTGGCGCCAGCGACTACACCCTGCGTGGCCAGCTTGACCATTACAACACGTCCATCATCGGCGTGTTCCAGGCGCCCGGCGCCAACGCGCTGGCGACGCGGGACGCGGTGATCGCGAAGATGGACGAGCTCGCCAGGCAGTTCCCGCCCGGCGTGAGCTACCGATCGGATTATGATGCCACGATCTTCGTGCGAGAATCGATCGCGGCCGTCATCCACACGCTGTTCGAGGCGATCGCGCTCGTCGTGCTGGTGGTGATCCTGTTCCTGCAAACCTGGCGCGCCTCGATCATTCCATTGATCGCCGTGCCGGTGTCGGTCGTCGGCACCTTCGCCGTGCTCTATCCGCTCGGCTTTTCCATTAACACGCTTTCCCTGTTCGGCCTGGTGCTGGCGATCGGCATTGTGGTCGATGATGCAATCGTGGTGGTCGAGAATGTCGAGCGTAACATCGAGGAAGGCCGCACGCCGCTTGAGGCCGCGCACAAGGCGATGACCGAAGTATCCGGCCCGATCGTCGCGATCGCGCTGGTGTTGTGCGCGGTGTTCGTGCCGATGGCGTTCCTGACCGGTGTCACCGGCACTTTCTACAAGCAGTTCGCCCTGACGATCGCGATCTCGACCGTGATCTCGGCGATCAATTCGCTGACTTTGTCGCCGGCGCTCGCCGCCAAATTGCTGCATTCGCACGACGCGCCGAAGGATATGCTTTCGCGCCTGATCGAGCGCCTGCTCGGCTGGTTCT
>DASQOP010000109.1:0-4860 GCA_035644415.1 Burkholderiales bacterium | reverse complement strand
GCGCTGGCCGAAGGCGTTGTAAAGCGCGTTGTCGATCGCGGCCGGCGTGATGCCGAGCCGGCTCGCGGTACTGCGGTCGATCTCAACGAAGGCCTGCAATCCCCGGTCCTGCAGGTCGCTGGCGACATCGGCGAGCTGCGTAGCGGCGCGCAGGCGCTCGACCAGTTTCGGCACCCAGATGCCCAGGTTGTCCGCATTCGCGTCTTCGACGCTGAACTGATATTGCGTGCGGCTGACGCGATCCTCGATGGTCAGGTCCTGCACCGGCTGCATGTAGAGCGAAATGCCCGCGACCTGCGCGAGTTGCGGTTGCAATCTGCGGATGACTCCGGTGGCATCGATGCCGCGCGCCTTCAGCGGCTTGAGGTTGATCAGCATGCGGCCGCTGTTCAGCGTCGCATTGTTGCCATCCACACCGATGAACGACGACAAGCTTTCCACCGCGGGGTCCTGCAGCACAATTTTGGCAAGGTCCTGCTGGCGCTGCGCCATCGCCGCGAAGGAGATCGATTGCGGCGCTTCCGAGATGCCCTGGATCAGGCCGGTATCCTGCACCGGAAAAAAACCTTTCGGCACGAAAAAATAGAGCAGCACGGTCAACGCCAGCGTGCCGAGCGCGACCAGCAGGGTGGCGGCCTGGCGGTCCAGCACCCAGTCGAGCATCCTGCCGTAGCGTGCGATCACCGCGTCGAAGAAGCGGCCGCTCGAGCGGTAAAAGCGGCTTTGCTCGCTTTTGGGGATATGGTGCAACAGCCGCGCGCACATCATCGGCGTAAGCGTGAGCGACACGAATGCGGAAATCAGGATCGCGACCGCGAGCGTGATGGCGAATTCGCGGAACAGGCGGCCGACCACGTCGCCCATGAACAGCAGCGGAATCAGAACCGCGATCAACGAGAAGGTCAGCGAGATGATCGTGAAACCGATCTGCTCGGCGCCCTTGAGCGCGGCTTCCAGCGGTTTCATGCCTTCTTCGATGTAGCGCGCGATGTTCTCGATCATGACGATGGCGTCGTCGACGACGAAACCGGTGGCAATGGTCAGCGCCATCAGCGTGAGGTTGTTGATGCTGAATCCGGCCAGGTAAATGACGCCGAAGGTGCCCACGAGCGACAGCGGCACGGCCACGCTCGGAATGATGGTGGCGGCGACGTTGCGCAGAAACAGGAAGATCACCATGACCACCAGCGCAACCGCCAGCAGCAGTTCGAACTGCACGTCCTTGACCGACGCGCGGATTGTCGTCGTTCGGTCGGTAAGCATTACGATGTCCACCGAACCGGGCAGCGCGGCCTGCAACTGCGGAAGCAGTTTCTTGATGCGATCGACCACCACGATCACATTGGCGCCCGGCTGACGCTGGATGTTGAGGATGAGCGCCGCCTTGTCGTTGGCCCAGGCGGCGAGCCGCACGTTCTCCGCATCGTCTACGACATCCGCGACGTCGGTCAGCCGGATCGGCGCGCCGTTCTTGTAGGCGATGATCAGGCGCTGGTACTCGTCGGCGGACTTGAGCTGGTCGTTGGCATCGATCGTGGAGGCGCGTGACGGCCCGTCGAAGCTGCCTTTGGCCTGATTGACGTTGGCATTGCCGATCGCGGTACGCAGATCATCCAGGCTCATTCCATAGGCTGCCAGCGCTTTGGGATTGGCCTGGACGCGCACCGCGGGGCGCTGGCCGCCGGACAGACTCACCAGCCCCACGCCGGGAAGCTGCGAAATTTTCTGCGCGATGCGGGTGTCGATCAGGTCCTGCACTTTGGGCAGCGGCAACGAGCTCGAGGTGATGGCCAGAGACAGGATGGGCGTGTCGGCGGGATTGACCTTGCTGTAGATCGGCGGCGACGGCAGGTCCTGCGGCAGCAGCGAGGTGGCTGCGTTGATGGCGGCTTGCACCTCCTGTTCGGCGACGTCGAGTGTCAGATCGAGGCTGAACTGCAACGTAATGACCGATGCGCCACCGGAACTCGTGGACGACATCTGGTTCAGTCCCGGCATCTGGCCGAACTGGCGCTCCAGCGGCGCGGTGATCGAAGAGGTGGTGACGTCGGGACTCGCGCCCGGATACAGGGTCACGACCTGGATGGTGGGATAGTCGACCTCCGGCAGCGCCGACAGGGGCAGCAAGCGATAGGCGACGATGCCGGAAAGCAGAATGGCGACCATCATCAGCGAGGTCGCCACCGGACGCAGAATAAACGGACGCGACGGGTTCATGCGCCGCGCGGATCAGCTGCCGGATGCGGATGGCGATGCATCGCCATCGCGGCGGCGCTTGCCTTGTTTCGGCGTCCCGCCGTCTGAAGGCGCGGCGGCGGCATTGCGCTCGCCGACCTCCACCTTGGCGCCGTCGCGAAGCTTGTCGGTACCGTCCACCACCACGATCTCTCCGGCCGACAGCCCCGACTCGATGGCGGCGGTCTCTCCTTCGGTCGGCCCAAGCTTCACCGTGCGCACGGCAACGCTCTGGTCGTCCCTGACTACGTAGACGAACGTGCCTTGCGTACCGCGCTGGACTGCAGCCGACGGGATGAGGATGATTTCGCGCATGACGTCGAGCAGCATGCGCGCGTTCACGAACTGGTTCGGGAACAGGCTGGAATCGTCGTTGGCGAACTGCGCTTTCAGCTTGATCGTGCCGGTGGCGGGATCGATCTGGTTGTCCACCGTGAGCAGCATTCCGCTGGCGAGCTTCGTCTTGCCCGCTCGATCGTACGCATCCACCGTCAGCTTCTGACCGGCATGCAATTTCTTCATTACGGCAGAGATGTTGTCTTCGGGAAGGGTGTAGACCACCGTGACCGGCTGCAGCTGCGTGATGACCACGATGCCGTTGGTATCGCTGGCGTGGACGATGTTGCCGGCGTCGACCTGGCGCAGGCCGAGCCGTCCGCTGAGCGGAGCGGTGATGCGGGAATAGGTGAGTTGCAGCTTGGCGCTGTCTATCTGCGCCTGGTCGGCTTTGATTGCGCCTTCGTACTGGCGAACCAGCGAGGCCTGGGTATCGAGTTGCTGTTTGGCGATGGAGTCCTGCTCGAACAGCGTGCGATAACGATCGAGGTCGGCCTGGGCGTTTTTCAGCAACGCCTGGTCGCGGGCCATGGTGCCTTCGGCCTGCGCCAGTTGCACCTGGTAAGGACGTGGATCGATCTGCGCGAGCAGTTCGCCTTGCTTTACCATCTGGCCCTCGCGGAACATCACCGCGCTGAGTTGGCCGTCGACACGTGTCTTTACCGTGACGGTGTTGAGCGGCACGACCGTACCGAGTCCGTTCAGGTAAACGTTGATGTCGCCAACCTTGGCCGCGGCTGCGACCACCGGCTGGCTGCGGTTCATCGCATTCATGCCTGGCTTGCCGCCGGACTGCTGCATGCCGGCCGGCTTGCCGGCCTCGGGTTTGGCGAAAACGAAATAGGCGGTGCCGCCCAGGATGGCGAGCACCAGCAACCAGACCCAGGTGCGCTGCCACCAGGCAGCGGGTCCGGCGCTGCGTTGCATGCCGGCGGGAATCAGCTCTTCAGCCGCCGGCGGCGGAAGGGGGGCGGTGCTCATCGGTTGGTTCCGGGATGATTCCGAATGCTTTTCTGGGGAGTGGCAACTGTATGTCATGACCCGGTGCGCTATGTAACGAAATGTCCGGGGTCTGGCGAGGGTTACAGTAAATGACAAAACTTCTCCCAAATGATTTCAGTCGGAGGTATAAGGGCAGCCATGCGAGATCGCATACTCATTGTTGACGACGACGAAGACATCCGCAAACTGCTGGAGGAATACCTGCGCAAGAACGGGTTCGATGCGCAGGCAGTGGCGGACGGGCCGGCCATGCGCGAGGCCCTGCTGGCCAGGCCGGCGAGTCTGGTGGTGCTGGACCTGATGCTGCCGGGCGAGGACGGTCTGTCGCTGTGCCGGCAGTTGCGCGCTCGCTCGCAGGTGCCGGTGCTGATGCTCACTGCGAAGGGCGATCCGGTGGACCGAATTATTGGGCTGGAGACGGGAGCCGACGATTATCTGGCCAAGCCTTTCGATCCGCGCGAACTGCTGGCGCGCATCCGCAGCGTCCTGCGGCGCGCCAAGGCGCTGCCCGCCGATACCGAGATCAACGTGCCGGAATCCTTCAGTTTCTCCGGCTGGCGGCTGGATACACGGGAGCGCAATCTGCGCGCGCCTGACGGCGTGGTGGTGCCCTTGTCGGGCGCCGAGTACCGGCTGCTGCTGATCTTCCTGCAGAACCCGAACGCGGTCCTGTCACGCGACCAGCTTTCCAATTTCACGTTCGGGCGCGATGCCGACCCGCTCGACCGCACCATCGACATGCAGGTGAGCCGCCTGCGCGAACGCCTGCGGGACGGGGCGCGCGAGCCGGCGATCATCAAGACCGTGCGCGGCAAAGGCTATGTCCTGGCGGTGCGCGTGGAGAGCCAATCTTGAAGCTGCTGCCGGGCTCGCTGTTCGGCCGCATCGCGCTGATCCTGTTGGGCGGCCTTGTCGCCGTCCAGCTGCTTACTACCGCGATTCACATCGCCGAACGCGACGATCTGGTTGTCCGCACCGTTGCATCGCGGGCGGCGGCCAGGATCGGCGACGTCGTGCGCGTGCTCAATGCTGTGACCCCGGCGCAGCGGCCACGAATCATGGACGCGATTGCCGACGCAACGCTGAAATTGAATGACGGTAAGCCGGCGGGCGGCGATTCTGCCGCCTCGGACGAGGAAACCGAACTCCACCGCCTGGCGCGCGAAGCGCTGGCACTGGCGCTCGATCCCGGCACGCGATTCCGGGTGGTCGACGCGCAGACGGTGAACATCAACCCGGATTCCTGGTACGCGCGTGAATTCGGCGAGCGTGCCGGGATGCGCATCC
>DASQOP010000108.1:0-4220 GCA_035644415.1 Burkholderiales bacterium | reverse complement strand
CGCTCTCGCCCACCACGGTACGCGACTTCTCTTCCTTCATCATCGGTGAAGGCTCGGTCACGGCGCGGGTCATGTTCACGATCAGGTGGCGCACCACCGCGTCGTTGAACTTGTAGGCGTGCTCGAGTTCGGTCAGGGTTTCCTGATCGCATTCGATGTTCATCAGCACGTAATGCGCCTTGTGGACTTTCTGGATCGGGAAGGCGAGTTGCCTGCGTCCCCAGTCTTCAAGGCGATGGATGCGCCCGGCGCGGGAAGTGACCATCTGCCGGTAGCGCTCGATCATCCCGGGCACCTGCTCGCTCTGGTCGGGATGGACGATGAAAACGATCTCGTAATGCCGCATCAATATATCTCCTTGTGGGTTTGCCCGACGGATCGGGCGGAAAGCCTCCCGGGATGCGGACCCGGTGAAGCAAGGAAGGCCGGAATTATACCGATTTCGGTTTGAAGATCAATCACCTTTTGGCAAACGCTTTACCAGGAATCCGGTTTACTGCGAGGTTACAAGGCGCTTGCATGGCCGTCCGCTGCGCCGGACCGGCGAGCACACGTGGGTCACTCGCTCTGGCCGAACGCCTTGCTCGATGATGCCCGGCACACGCATTGTGCAAGAGAACAAAAGCCCGCCAAGCGGCGGGCTTTTCTAGTTTTTGCAGCAAATTATCTGCCGGTTGGCGCGAGCCCCTGTTCTACTTGGCGATGGCAGAAGCCGCCACTGCCTTCTGGGTCCGAGGCAAAAGCAGAATGATCACTACGCCGACGAACGCAACCGCAGCCAGGGTGAAGAAGGCAGCTTCGCTCGATCCCCCGGTCGCCGTGCGGATGCGTCCGATCAGGTCGGGGCCGAAGTGCCCGCCAAGGTTGCCGACCGAGTTGATCCAGGCAATGCCAGCGGCTGCCGCCGTACCCGAGAGGAAGCTCGTCGGCAGCGACCAGAACGTCGCCACCCAGGACAGGATGCCGACCGTGACCATGCTCAACGCCGTCAGGGAAACCACCACATTGCCCTTGCCGACCAGCGCGAGGCCGATCATTCCACCTATGGCGAGCAAAAGCCCCCCCGATGCATGCCAGCGCCGTTCGCCGGTGCGATCGGAATGGGCACCCCAGATCACCATCGCCACCGCGGCAAGGCCCCAGGGAATCATGCTCAGCAGACCGACCTTGAGGTAATCGGTCTTGGCGATGCCCACTTCCTGGATGATGGTGGGCATCCAGAAGTTCACCGCATAGAAACACACCACGCCGCAGAAATACACCACCGCCAGCGCCCAGACCCGGCCGTCGCGGAACGCGTCCAGGAAACTGTGGCGCCTGCCGAGCTCCTGCTTGCCGACATCGTCTTCCTCAAGCCGATGCGCGAGCACGTTCCTCTCCGCATCGGTGAGCCATTTCGAGGTCTTGGGGCCATTGTCGAGCAGCACGAACACCAGCGCCCCGATGATCACCGACGGAATGCCTTCGAGCAGGAACAGCCACTGCCAGCCGCGCCAGCCGTTGGCTCCGTCGACATACTGCATGATCGCGCCCGAAATCGGCGAGCCGATTGCGTTGGAGATCGCGATCGCCGTCATGAACAGCGCCACCATCTTCGCGCGCCGCGACGCCGGGAACCAGTAGGTCAGATACAGGATGATGCCGGGGAAGAAACCGGCCTCGGCCACGCCGAGCAGGAAGCGCAGGAAATAGAAAGTGAATTCCGCGTCGGTGCAATTGAACATCGTCGCGATCACGCCCCAATGAATGTCATTGGTGAACATGAACGCCGAAGAAATGATCCCCCAGGTGATCATGATGCGCGCGATCCATATCCGGGCTCCAACGCGCTCCAGGATCACGTTGCTCGGCACCTCGAAGATGAAGTAGCCGATGAAAAAGATGCCGGCGCCAAAGCCGTAGATCGTGTCGCTGAACTTCAGGTCGGGCGCCATCTGCAGTTTTGCGAAGCCGACGTTCACGCGGTCCAGGAACGCAACGATGTAGCACAGGAACAGGAACGGAATCAGGCGCCATGCAACCTTGTCATAGGTCGCCTTCTCGAACACCGGGGAAAATGTAGTGGCCAATTGAGTCTCCTCCTCAATGATTATTGTTTGTGTAGCGGGGGAAACCCCGATCGAGTACCGCGACGCGCGTTGCGCAACTCGATCGGGGCTTCCCTACCCTGTTTGTTATTGATTTTGGCGGCGTATTCTAACAGCCCGCAAGGCACTGTGGGCGCACGACATCTGGGAGCGTCAGATTTGCTGCGGCAGGGGCTCGATCAGGCCGGGATCCGGGGTTAAAAGCGGGGTGACTGTTCGTGACATGCGGCCGCGAATTCCTACTGCACCTGCGACTGGCGGATGCTGCTGCGCACTTCGAAGCGCACCCGATCCACTGCTGTGCCGCTTTGGTCCACGATCGACAGTTCGTGGCTTCCGGGCCGCGGCACCCAGAATATCGGCTGATCGGACACGCCGATCTCCTCGTCATCCAGGTGCCAGCGATAGCCGGCTACTTGCGGCGAGACCATGAAGCGCACACGCTGCACCGATTCCGGAATGTCCGGATCGAGGGCGATGATGGTGCCGTTGCCCGGATAGGCGATGCCGGCACGGATTGCGGCGGCGGCTTTGGCGGCGATACGCGCGGTTTCGGTACCAGCCAGAAACGCCTCCATGCGCTCGGCCTCGACGTCCTGATCGTAGCGGACCTGCGTGCGCACCACACCGGCTGGTGCACGGGGCGCTGTCGAGGCCTGCCGGCGATGCAGGTAGTTCACCATCTCCAGCCATACCGGCGCGGCCCCGGACACGCCGGAAACGTCGCGCATGGCGCTGCCGTCGAAGTTGCCGACCCACACGCCTATCGTGTAACGATCGGTGAAGCCGATGCACCAGTTGTCGCGCATGTCCTTGCTGGTGCCGGTCTTCACCGCCGCCCAGTGACGCGACGACAACGGACTTTCCAGGCCGAAAGTGACGCTGCGTGCGAGCGGATCGGCGAGCACGTCGGCAATGAGATAGGCCGCGGCAGGATCAAGCAGCGGTGTCGCGGCAGTCCTGGTTGCGCGCTGCAGCTTGAGCGGCGACCAGCGTCCGCCGTTGGCGAGCGTCCGGTAGGCGTTGGTGAGCTGCCACAGGCTGACCTCCGCCGAACCCAGCGCCAGCGAGTAACCGTAGAAGTCCCCGTCCTCGGTGACATCGTCGAAACCGAGCATCTTCAAGCGCTCCGTGAATGCGTCCGCGCCGACCAGCATGAGAGTACGCACCGCCGGCACGTTGAGCGAAGACGCCAGCGCGGTGCGCACGCTGGTAAGCCCCTTGAAGTCGCGGTCGTAATTCTGCGGCACGTACAGCCCGGTCGGCGTTATGAGGTTCACCGGCGAGTCGTCGATGAGGGAGGCGCTGGTGATCAGTCTGTCCTCGATCGCCATCTGATAAAGGAAGGGCTTGAGCGTCGAACCAGCCTGGCGCGCGGCACGTATGCCGTCTACGTAGAACGCGCTGGCGCTATTTCCGGCATTGCCGACGTAGGCCAGTACTTCTCCCGTCCTGTTGTCCGTCACCAGCACGGCACCGTCGGCGACGTGCTGCTCGGCCAGCGCAACGAGTTGCTGCTGCAGTACTTCCGCCGCAAAGGCCTGCAGCTCTGCGTCCAGTGTGGTCTGAACCCGCGCGCGCTGCGCGGAAAGAAGTTCGCGCGCGACGTGCGGAGCAAGTGAGGCGCGCGGAGCGATGGTCGGCACGCCTTGCAACGCCGCCTGTGCCTGCGCCTCGAGCTGCGGGCAGGCGAGGCCGATCTTCATGCGTCCGGCAAGCGCGCAGGCGCGTTTCGCCGCCGTTTCCGGCTTGCTGTTTGGGCCACGCAACAGCACTGCGAGCAACAGCGACTCGCGCTCGTCGAGCCCGTCCGGGCTCTTGCCGAACAACCCCCGCGATGCCGCCGCGATCCCCTGCAATTCGCCGCGGAAGGTCGAGAGATTCAGATAAGCCTCGAGGACCTGGCTTTTGCTCCAGGCCTTTTCCAACTCCTTCGCCGCCTTGATCTGGTCCCACTTCTGCGACACCGTGCGCTTCTGGCTGCCTGGGCGCAGCGCATCGTCCAGGTGCGCGGCGACCTGCATGGATATGGTCGAGGCGCCGCGCGGCTGCGAAAACAGCAGCGTATCGAGTGCGGCATCCGACAACGCCAGCCAGTCCACGCCACTGTGCCGGTAGAAGCGCTTGTCCTCG
>DASQOP010000107.1:0-2248 GCA_035644415.1 Burkholderiales bacterium | reverse complement strand
ATGGGCGAGCACTGCGAGCTGATGGCGAAGGAATGGGGAATCGGCCGCGCGGAGCAGGACGAGCTCGCGCTCGCCAGCCACAGGAAGGCCGCGGAGGCGTGGCGCGGCGGCTTCTACTCCGAGCTCGTGTTTGCCTTCCGCAACCTCAAAACCGACAACAACATCCGCGCCGATGCGAGCATCGAGAAGCTCGCCTCGCTGAAGCCCGCGTTCGACCGCAGCGGCTCCGGCACGCTCACCGCCGGCAACAGCACGCCGCTCACCGACGGCGCCGCGTGCGTGCTGCTCGGCTCGGAGGAGTGGGCGCGCTCGCGCGGCATCCCGATCCAGGCTTACCTCACGCACACCGCGTCGGCCGCCGTCGACTACGCCGGCCTCGCCGGCCCGCGCGAAGGCCTGCTGATGGCCCCGACCTACGCGGTGCCGCAGATGCTGGATCGCGCCGGCATCCGGCTGCAGGACTTCGACATCTACGAGATCCACGAAGCCTTCGCCGCGCAGGTGCTCTGCACGCTGAAGGCCTGGGAATCGGAGGAGTACTGCCGCACTCGCCTCAAACGTACGCAGCCTTTGGGCGCGATCAACCGCGCGAAGATGAACCCGAAGGGCGGCAGCGTCGCGGTCGGCCATCCGTTCGGCGCCACCGGCGCGCGCATCGTCGCCGGGCTCGCGAAGCAGCTCGCCGACCGCGGCTCGGGCCGGGGGCTCATCTCGATCTGCACAGCCGGCGGGATGGGGGTCGCAGCCATCCTCGAGCGCTGACACCACCCCCCCGTTTGGATCATTGCGGGTCCGCAGGCGCAAGAGTAAGGTTTCCGTCCAGTAGTCAACAAAGTGAAAGCTTCCCGTTTTCGCTTTCTTTGCGGGCCAGCAGGGCCTGTCCTTTCGGTACCTCTGTACCACTCTGCCAAATAACTTCGCGGCTGTTCAGCCACTTGTTCAGTGGCATTTATCTACGGGGGTCGCTGTGAACATGCATGGGATCAGATCATGTCTGGTGGCAGCAGCATTGACGTTGGCGGCACAAACGGCCGACGCTGAGGACGTTCAGGTTCCACCTCAGGTTCGTGGTTGTCCGGCAGGGCAGGCAATTCAGGGCGTGGACTTTGCCGCACACACCCTGATATGCATTCCAGTAGGCGCTTCGGCAGAGATCGCTGCACTCACTGCGCGCGTGACCGCATTGGAAAGCGCGGTTGCCAATGAGCGCAATGCGAGATTAGCCGCGGACAATGCTTTGCAAGCCAGCATAAGCTCGGAAGCGGCGGCTCGTGCTGCTGCCGACACGACGCTCCAAAGCAATCTAAATGCCGAGGCGATTACGCGGATTGCAGAGGATGGCGCCACTCTTGCAAGCGCGAAGGCTTACACCGATACAAAAGTCGCGGCAGGCGGTGGCGGCGGAGCGCTGAGCTTCTTGCAGCCCTATATCAGCCTCGACGTGAATCCCATTAACGGCGTCAACGGGCCGCACATTATCTTCAGCGGGGCCAATGTTCACGTCCGTAGCGGCAGCGGCAGCACCCACGACAACAACACGCTTACCGGCCTGGGCAATCTGATTGTCGGGTACGACGAGCAGCAGACCGAGGCTGTAAGCCGCACCGGATCGCATAACCTCATCGTAGGCGGGCAGCACAGCTTCACCAAGCATGGCGGCCTGGCCGCCGGCGCAGCCAACACGCTCGACGGGGTTTCAGCATTTGCAGCCGGTGTCAGAAACGTAGCGAGTGGTAACTTCTCCAGCGTGACGGGCGGCACAGGCAACCAAGCATTGGCAAGTGCCGATACTGTCTCGGGCGGCGCCAACAATGTCGCCAGCGGGGGCTCCTCGAGCATCAGCGGCGGGCAGGAAAACCAGACGGTAGCAGTTGCTTCCAGCGTCAGCGGCGGCCACCAGAATACGGCAAACGGGCTCTACGCCAGTGTCACCGGCGGCTTTACCAATACCGCCGCGGGTGAAGCTTCAAGCGTCGCCGGAGGACAGGGCAACGTCGCTGGTGGGCTGTTCCAGCACGTGCCGTAATTCTCAAGAGAAAAATGGGGACAGACCCCATTTTCCTGCGGGCTGCGCTGAGCAACGGAAAATGGGGTCTGTCCCCATTTTTCAAAATAGCCGCTCGGATTCCGGATGGCCGTCGCCCTCGCGCTCGAGGCCGTGCGCGCCCACGCCGAGCAGCCGCACCGGCCGACTGGCGGCGTCGGTGCGCGCGAGGAGCGTTCGGGCGCAGTCCGCGATGTATTTTTC
>DASQOP010000106.1:0-5487 GCA_035644415.1 Burkholderiales bacterium | reverse complement strand
ACGATCAGCGCGTCTCCGGCCTTGAGCAGCTTCGCCGGCTTGACCCGTTCACCGTTCACCTGCGCCTTCCCGCCCTCGACCGCCGCTGCTGCCAGCGCGCGGGTCTTGTAGAAGCGGGCCGCCCATAGCCATTTGTCTATTCGCAGTCGCTCATCGTCCGGCATGCAAAACCTCTATCCAGACCTTCACCGCAAAGACGCAAAGACGCGAAGGAAACGCTAAGAAGGACAAATTGACGATGAGAAATGAGATAAAGATCGGTCTCATGCCTGATCGCCACGATTCAGTATCACGGAGAACATATTTCCTGCTCTCCTTTGCGCGGTCTTCTTCGCGTCTTTGCGCCTTTGCGATTCAGGTCTAGTGCTTCGTCGGCTGGGCGCGAGTAATGAAGTCGGCCGCGAACACCTGCTCGGCGTCCACGGCGTCGAAAGTGTAGTGCCGCCCGCAGAATTCGCAATCCACTTCGACGGTGTTGCGTTCCGCTATGATCGACTTCACTTCGTTGTGGCCGAGCATTCGCAGCATCGAGGTCACGCGTTCGCGCGAGCACGAGCAGCGAAAGGCCACGGGCCTGGAGTCGAACACGCGCACGTCTTCCTCGTGGTAAAGGCGGCGGATGATTTCGCGGGCCGGCAGCGACAGCAGTTCTTCGCGCCTGATGGTTTCGCCCAGTTGCGTCGCGCGGTTCCACGCGTCCGCATCCTGGGTCGGTGCGGCGGGCAGCTTCTGCAGCAGCATGCCGGCGGCCTGCCGGGAATCGGAGGCGAGCCACAGCCTGGTCTCCAGTTGCTCGGACTTGGCCATGTAATGCTCCAGCGCCTGGGCGATGGTTTCGCCCTCGATGGCAACGATGCTCTGATAGGTCTGCTTGCCGCTGCTGGGCACGATCGAGATCACGAAACGCCCCGCGCCGAGCAGCTCGGTCACACTGCCCTGGACCAGTTCGCCCTCCCACTTGGCGGTGGCGCGCAGCGTATGCTCGCTGGTCGCCTCGACCACCAACAACTTTACCGGTCCGTTGCCCTGCATCTGCATGATCAGCGAGCCTTCGAACTTGAGAATGGCCGAGAGCAGCGCGGCCGCCGCCATCATGTCGCCCAGCAGCGCTTGCAATAGGGCCGGATAGCGGCGGCGCTCGAGCACCGCGCGCCAGGTGGCATCCAGGTGCACGATCTCGCCGCGCACCGGCGTGCTCTCCAGCAAGAACCTTTGCAGGGAATCGCTCATCGCTGTCTATAGAGCCGGTAGCGTTCGACCTTGTCGCCGGGGCGCCGACCTTCCCAGATCATTTCCCAGGGTCCGCCGGCCTGGCCGGGATCTTTCCAGTGGTCCTGGGTGATCAGCAGGTCGCAGGCGGGGCGCGGTCCGGATTTTTCCAGCCGCACGGTAATAATATTCGCAAAATAATGCAGCATCGCGCGCTGCGGCTCGCCTAGCGACTGGCTGTAGATGCAGCCATGTGCGGGGGGCAGCGCCTGCGAGAGTCGCATGACCATCGAGCGGTAGGTCTTGCCGGTGTCGATGTAATTCACCAGCAGCAGCGCCACCAGCGTCCATACGATGGTCATGCCCGCGGCCCAGATGATCACCGGCCGCTCGGGGCTGCGCCTGACGTTGAACAAAAGCACGAACCATGCGGCGGTGAAAATGAACGTGAGCAGAATCGCCAGCGGGTGGGTATGCGCCTGGTACTCCGGCTGCATCTCCATCATGTGCTTGCCCAGCCGCGCCGGAACGCCGAAATCAATTGCCACCCAGTAAAACCAGCCCACCAGCAGGAAGAACGTGAACAGCATGATTGCGAACCAGTAATACGCGTTGGCCGCGCCGCGCCGCAGTGTCTCGAAGCGGGCGGCGGCGAGCATCGACAACGGCAGCAGCAACGGCAGGCCGAGCACGTCACGGGCCTCGCCGATGAGGCTGAGGAAGGCGAAGAACGCAGCGAAGGCGGCCAGCGGCAGCAAGATCCCGGGTTTGCGCAGTCCCACCCACCGCTGCGTCCACAGCGTCCACAACGCGAACGGCAGCGCCGGCCAGGCGAACCAGGGCAGCGCCTTCAGGTAGTAGAAGTATTCATCTTCGTCGTTGAACGAAAACAGGCCTTTCAGGCGCAACATGTTTTCGGTCCAGAACCACTGCGCGAACAACTCCGGCGAGCGCGAATACAAAGCGCTCGGCCAGATCAACGCCCATGGAGCCGCTACCACCAGGGCAACCAGCGCGGTGAGTGCGTAAGCGCGCGTGCGCCAGTGCGGTGAAACCACAGGCAGCAACACCATGGTCGCGAGCAGCATCAGAGGTTCGACCAGTCCGGTGGAGAAGAACATGACGCCCAGGCCGGTACCCAGCCAGAATCCGGCAAGCAGGGGCCGCCGCGCCGACAGGGCGAGCGCGTACAGGCCCATCGCCAGCCCCGCAAGCAGCGCGACGTCGCTGATCAACTGATGCCCGCGTATCAGCAGGCCGCCGCAGCCGAGCAGCATGAGCGTGGCCATCCAGCTCTTGTTGCCGCCGTAGAGTTCTTTTGCCGCCAGCGCGACGAAAATGAAAGTGAGGCCCATGTATGCGCCGGTCGCGAGGCGGGCGGCGTCGTGCAGCGACAGGACCGGCGAGAACAGCGCACCGAACAACGCCGCCGTCAGGTAGATCAGCGGCGGCTTCTCCATGAAGGGCTCGCCCGCCAGCATCGGCACTACCCAGTCGCCGCTTTGCATCAGGTGATAGACCACGCCGAAGGTTTGGGCCTCGTTCGGCTTCCAGGGGTCATGACCCACCAGGCCAAGCAGCGTCCACGCCAGGCAGATCAGAAGGACGAGCGCTAGCGGATTTTCGGCGAGCAACGAGGCGAGCTTCTCGTTACGAAGCAGATGCGCGGGGCGAAGCATGAGCGGTGGAGAGAAGTCGTCGTGTCCGTCGTTGTGCTTTTGATCTTAGGACGTCGCTGCGTGGTCAGCGGTGTGGCTGCCTGTAAGGCTCAGCGGCTGCTTCTCAGACAAGGGCTCGCCCGTAGTAGTTCTCCAAAATACGCAGCGGCGAGTCTCGTTGATCGGCCATTGCTTCCACCGGCAGGTAAAACGTCTGTTCCAGCGCGTACTGGCCGCTAAGTGCCGCGTGCAGCACGCGATCGGAAAAAAACATCCAGACCGCGCCCGCCGGGAAATTTACCTCCTCCCGCGGCGCGGTGCGCTGATAATTGGAGTCTCGCTTTCCGCGGTCATGGAGGCCGAGCATGACGTGATCGTAAGGGGTGCGGCGCCTCTTGGTGACACGTAGTTGCCGGAGGAGCCAGGCGGAGCCGGGCCACGGCAGCCTGATTTGCGGCAGCAGGCGGGGCGCGAATTGTTCGAATGGCTCGCCGAGCTGCCATACACGCACTTGCTGCAGCGGATTGACGTTGGCGAACAGCCGCAGAATACGCCGGCCCTGGACGGGGCTGGAAGCAAAGGCATCCACGTGCAGGCGCGAATCGTCCTTGGTGCCCGAGGACGGCCGTCCGCGAATCTCGACCGGCCGGTAGCTTGTGCGTCCCATTTCGAGATGTTTCGCGTAAGCGGGCAGAAGCCTGCTGGCGAAATCCCGCGCCCGGGTGGCGAACCTGCGCATCATCGCAGTCAGGTCCTGTCGCGCCCCGTCTTGCAGACGGGTTCCGCGAATCTCGTCCTTGCCGAAGTCATAGCTGACGTTCTTGGACTTTGGGTCGGCGCATTCCGGACTTAGCAAGCGTTGCTCATCCGGACTCAGCGGGAATCGAAGCGCCCTGAACAACAGGACGCGGCCTTGTTCCAGCGCCTGCATCGCGTTCGTGGCCTCGATGCTGTCGATGAACGCGTCCCAATTCGTGGGAGACAGCAACTCCAGGATGATCGATTCCATCGCGGTTTCTCTTCGATGTCCGGTAGAGGTGCCGGGTTTGAGCCCGGTTCCTTACATTCTATCGGCCGGCCGGCGACCGGTGAAGAAAGAAAAAGGCAGCTTTCGCTGCCTTTTTTGGGTGCCGGCCGGACGCTGGGCTCAGGCGGCCGGCGTCTTGGCGGCGGTCTTCTTGGTGTACTTCTGGCGGAATTTCTCCACGCGGCCGGCGGTGTCCACGATCTTCTGCTTGCCGGTATAGAACGGGTGGCATTCCGAGCAGACTTCCACGTGCAGGGGTTTGCCCAGGGTGGAGCGGGTTTTGAAAGTATTCCCGCAACTGCAGGTGACGGTAATTTCCTGGTATTCCGGGTGGATCTCGGGCTTCATTTTCGGGTCCTTTCTGGCGGAAGCGGGATTTGCGCTTCCAAAGGGGGCGGATTATCCCTGTCGAATCGGTTTTTGGCAACCCTACATGAGGGTCCCGGCCGGAGTTTCAAGGGCTTAGGAAATCCGGACCCGGAACTCGTCATGAACACATGATTGCGCCATGCCCTGTGGCAACCGGGGAGACGGGTTGCGAGAGAAGGATCAGTCTCCAGTCCTCGGTCCGCATCGTAGGGTGGCGCTGTCTTCAGGTGCCACCGAGCAGTACATACGCCCCCCAGCCGATCAGGAGCACGCCTGAACCGCGCGAGAGCCAGACACCTCGCGGCGTTACCTTCTCCAGCAGCACCACCACGGAAATCACCGCTACCCACGCCAGGTTCATAACCCCGAGCGCAAACAGCAAGGCCATCAGCCCCCAACAGCACCCGGTGCAAAAGGCACCATGACGCAGTCCCATCACGAATGTACCCCACCGGCCGTCGCGCCACTCGGTGAGCAGAAAATCGAGCGGCGACCGGCAGCGCGTCAGGCACGCCAGCTTCACCGTGCTCAGTTGATACAGTCCCGCTGCTGCGAGGAGCAGGCCGGCGAGCAGGGAGGTGGAGGCTTTCATGTCGGCCGACATCAATGCGGCGGAATGCAGGCTCCACTGGACGAGCGTGGCGAGGACGCTGAATGCCATCCACACACTGAGATAACCGCCGGTGAAGAGGAGGCTTGCGCCGAATGGCGCCGTTCCACGCCGGCGACTGATCGGCTCGACAGCGAAAACCATCGGCATCGCGGACGGAAGCATCATTCCGGTCATCATGATCGCCCACATCATGAACACCAGCGTCAGATCCGCAACACCCCAGGCGGCCGTACTCGGCATGGCCATGTCGACGATGTCCATGTGTGCCATGGCCCAGTCCTGATAGAGCAGATACGCCCAGGAAGCCAGCGTCAGGACGGCAAGGCAGGCCAACACCAGCGCCCGGCTACCGCCCGGCGAGGCGCGAATGGAGGAACCGATTCCCATCAAAATCGGGTCGGGACGGGATCGACCGCGGGATACTAAAAATAGGTCGTTCGGACATTCGTGTGGGTTATACGGCGCCCGGGGATTGAAAAATTGATCGGTTGGCGGAAACACTCATCGCCAAACCCTTACGGCCAAGCGTTGACCGCCAGGGACGCCAGGGAAAGCCAAATGCAATAATCAGGTGAGTGTTCAAACCCCGTGCAAGTATCGGGATTGACTGG
>DASQOP010000105.1:0-3213 GCA_035644415.1 Burkholderiales bacterium | reverse complement strand
CCTCCAGCGACGGCGACCAGCAAAGTGGTGATCCGTTCGGTCGCGTTTCCTATCCTGCTCGTTGTCTCGGCACTGCTTCGGGGCTTTTGCGGCGCCCGGCGTCTGCGAAGCTTCTGCTTTGCTCTCGCACCCTTCCGGTTCTGGCTCCCCCGTTCCGGTCCCCTCAGAAAAGCAGCTTCTTGTCTTGGGAGCCGCGCCCACTCGCTTTCCGGTGCCCGAGACAAACGGGCAGAACAGGAGAAACATATGTACCTCAATCGAATCACTCTTATCGGTTTCATCGGCAGCGATGCCGAAAGAAAGGCCCTCGGTGATCACCCAAAACCGGCCATTGATGATCACCTGAAAACCGGCCAACGATAAACCGCAGTCCAGGACGTTGATTCCGACCCGAGGGCGATACCCTCGGCGATGTGAGTAACGTCTTGAACGAAGAAAAGAAACAGCAAGTCATCGCTCTGGGGCGCTTGGGCTGGTCGCTACGGCGAATCCAGAAGAACACCGGCGTACGTCGGGAAACGGCGGCCGCCTATTTGAAAGCTGCCAAGGTCGCCTTTCGGCCGCCTGGCGGTTGGGGACGGCAGTCACCGGCAAAACCGGCCAACGAGGTGATCACCGACTCTGCGGCGGGAAAACCCGTCAGCGGGGCCGCCGCCGATCCTGTCCTGGCAAAACCGGCCAATGAGGTGACCACCGACTTTGGCGCTGGGTTGGCCGCCGGCTTGACCGTAGTGCCAGATTCACCGCCCGGGCGCAGCCCCTCGGCAAGCGCCTGCTGGCCCTACCGGGAAGCAATCGAACTGGGACTCTCCCGTGGCCGCAACGCCATGGCGATCTGGCAGGATCTGGTGGATACGTGCAGTTTCGCCGCCGGCTACCAGAGCGTCCGGCGCTTCGTCTCCAAGCTTCACCCCAGTCCGTGGCGGGAAGCCTGCGCGGTGATCGAGACCGCTCCCGGTGAAGAGGCCCAAGTCGACTACGGCACCGGCCCCATGGTCCGCGACCCGCACAGCGGCAAGTACCGGCGGACGCGGCTGTTCGTACTGACGTTGGGCTACAGTCGCAAGTCGGTTCGCTTGCTGGTGTTCCGCTCCAGTTCCCAGGTCTGGGCCGAGTTGCATGAGAAGGCCTTTCGCCGGCTGACCGGGGTGACGCGCGTGGTCGTGCTGGATAATCTGCGCGAGGGTGTGCTTACGCCCGACATCTACGATCCCACGCTCAACCCGCTCTACCGCGATGTGCTGCGGCATTACGGTGCCGTCCCCCTCCCATGCCGCGTGGCGGACCCGGACCGAAAGGGGAAGGTGGAGAGCGGTGTCGGCCATGCGCAGAAAACACCGTTGAAGGGCCTCCGCTTCGAGAGCCTGGAGGATGCCCAAACCTACCTGGATCATTGGGAAGCACGCTGGGCGGACACCCGCATTCACGGCACCACCAAGCGGCAGGTCGCGGTCATGTTCGCCGAGGAGAAGCCTCTCCTGCTACCACTGCCGGTCGAGCCCTTCCGCTACTACCAGTACGGCGAGCGCACCGTGCATCTGGACGGCTGCGTGGAAGTCGAAGCGGCCTACTACGGGGCGCCGCCGGGCTGGATTGGCCGGCATGTCCAGGTGCAGTGGGATCTACGACAGGTGCGACTGATGAATCCGGAGACGGGCCAGTTACTACGCGAGCACTTGCGCCAGGTGCGCGGCGGCCATCGGATCAAGGATGAAGACCGCCCCAAACATACGCCGCTGGGCACGCTCGCCCTGCTGTGCCGCGCCGACAAGGCCGGATCGCAGATCGGAGCGCTTTGCCGCGGGATGCACGGCGAGCACGGAGAAACCATGGTGCGCCGGATTCAGGGCGTGTTGTCCCTGGCCAAGAAGTACGGCGCCCCCAGCGTCGAGGAGGCCTGTGCCGCCGCCCTGGAACTGGGGGTCTGCGATTACCGTTTTGTGCGCCGCTACCTGGAGCGGCACCCGCAGATGCCGCTGAGCTTGCGCCAGGTCGATCCGCTGATCCGTCAGCTCACGTTGTACCGCGACTTCATCGAGAACAAAACCAAGGAGAGCGAACTATGAACCAGATTGAATTAGAACGTGCGTTACGACAACTACGGCTCGGCGGCATCGCCGCCGTGCTGGAAACCCGACTGCGCCAGGCGCAAGCCGAAGCCATGGCGCCGATCGATCTGATCTCGTCGCTGGTCAGCGACGAGCTGAGCCGGCGCAGCGAACGACTGCTCGATCGACGCCGCAAGCAGGCCGCATTCCGTGACCCACACAAGACGCTGGACAACTTCGACTTTACGTTCAACCCGAAGATGAATCGCAGCCTGGTGTTCGATCTGGCCACGTGCGCATTCATCGGCAAACGGGAAGACGGGTTGTTTTTAGGCCCGGGCGGCACGGGCAAGAGCCACTTGGCGCAGGCCATTGGACAAGCCGCCATACAACAGAATTACCGTGTGCTCTATCGGGAAACGCACGTGCTGCTAGACGAACTGGCCGAGGCTGTGGTCGACGGCACGCGTAAGGCGTTCATGGAATCGGTGGCGACTGTGCCGCTGCTCATCATCGATGACTTCGGTATGCGCAAGCTGCCGCTGACGGCGGCCGAGGACCTGCTGGAGATCATCATGCGTCGCTACGAACGCGTGAGTACACTGTTGACATCGAACCGCCCAGTCGAAGACTGGGGAAAGCTACTGGGCGATGTCGCCGCGGTCACCTCCATGCTCGATCGCATTCTGCATCACGGACACGTACTCAAGTGCGGCCCACGTAGTTGGCGCACCAAAGCGGCGGTCACCACCGCGGGAGACACTCAGTGATTTGGCCCACTTGGTCGGGGTTCCGCCCCGCACCCCGCGGGGGCTTCGCCCCTGCGACCCCACCGAAAACCAAAACAAAAACCTTTCTTAGAAGGAAAAACAAAGAAGATTCTGCGCCCTCCCGCTGGTCGGGACCCAGCAGGACGCATCAGAGGGAGACCGAACAAAACTTGCCCGAACCGGTGCCGGCGCGGTAAAACAACTTCATGTCCTGGGTGCGGCTTCGTTGGCCGCTTTTGAAGTGATCACAGGTGGCCGGATTTGAGGTGATCACCGAGGTTCTGTAAGTCCTCCAGTGTTGGCCACCGCTCTAAGAAATCCAGCGCCACCGGTGTGTAGAGATCCTCGAACCACTGCAAAACCTGCGGATAATAGGATTTCAGGTCGGCTCGCAG
>DASQOP010000104.1:0-5055 GCA_035644415.1 Burkholderiales bacterium | reverse complement strand
GCGGCTTCCTGCGAGAAGCCGGAAATCATTCGCAGGCCGAGCCGGACGGCCGGTTGGCCATCAGGGGTGAGGGATAAAGAATCAGGGGCGAGGGACGAGGGGCGAGGGGCGAGAGAAAGACTTTGACTCGTACTATCTCGTGGTATGCAGGGCGCAGTATTCAGTACTCTCTCTTCTCTCGCGCCTCGCGCCTCGTGCCTCGTACCTGAGCCGCATTGCGGCTCTTGATTTTCCCTCGTCCCTCGTCCCTCGCCCCTAACCCCTGAGCCGCTCCGCGGCTCCAACGTGCAGTCCCATTCACTGACGAGCACATCCACCGGCCGCACTTCGACGCCGTGGCGTTGCGCGTCTTGCACCAGTTGTGCAGGTTGGTAGAAACCCATCGGCTGGCTGTTGAGCAGGGCGCAGGTGAAGGCGGCCGGTTCGTAGTATTTGAGCCAGGCGGAGACATAGACCAGCAGAGCGAAACTGGCCGAATGGGATTCCGGAAAACCGTATTCACCGAAGCCCTTGATCTGTTCGAAGATCCGCAGCGCGAATTTCTCGTCATAACCTTTCTTGCACATGCCGTTGACGAGATCGTCCTTGAAGGGTTCCAGTCCGCCTTTTCTTTTCCAGGCCGCCATCGCGCGCCGCAACTGATCGGCCTTGCCCGGTGAAAAATCAGCGGCGACCATGGCGATCTCCATCACCTGTTCCTGGAAGATCGGCACGCCCAAGGTGCGCTCCAGGACTTTTTCGAGTTCAGGTGACGGATACCCGATTTTCCCTGGACCTTTTTTACGGTTGCTCAGGTAAGGGTGGACCATGCCGCCCTGGATCGGGCCGGGGCGCACGATCGCCACTTCAATCACCAAGTCGTAATAATTCCTGGGCCGCAGGCGCGGCAGCATGGACATCTGCGCGCGCGATTCGACCTGGAACACGCCGATGCTGTCCGCCTTGCAGAGCATGTCGTACACCGGCTTGCCTTCATCGCCGTCTTCGGTGACGAGAATGTCAGCCATGGAAAGGGCGGTCCCGCGGCGGCGGTTGACGAGACCCAGCGCCTGCCGGATCGCGGTCAGCATGCCCAGCGCCAGTACGTCCACTTTCAGCAGGCCGAGTTCTTCGAGATCGTCCTTGTCCCACTGGATGTTGGTGCGCAACGGGTCCGCAGAAGCGGCTGCAACGTCCTTCGATGGGGGCTTGATCCCATCGTCGGTATATTGGGATGGATCCCCGGGCATGGCCGCGTTCTCGGTCGGCACCAGCCGCGACAGTGGTCCACGGGAGATCACGAAGCCGCCAACATGCTGCGACAGATGGCGGGGAAATCCGATCAGGGTGTCGGTCAGCGCGATCAGCTTGCGGATCACGGAGGAGCAAGGCTCGAAACCGGCCTCGCGCAATCTTGCCGCTCTGTCTTCCGGACGATCCCACCAGACAAAGCTGCCCGAGATGCGGTCCAGCTGGGCCGAGTCCAGGCCCAGCGCCTTGCCGACGTCGCGGAAGGCGCTGCGCGTGCGGTAGCTGATCACCGTTGCGGCCAATGCGGCGCGATGCCGGCCATATTTCCGGTAAACGTACTGGATCACTTCCTCGCGGCGTGCGTGCTCGAAATCCACGTCGATGTCCGGTGGTTCGTTGCGTTCCTTCGACAGAAAGCGCCCGAACAGCAGCCTGGTGCGGGTCGGGTCGACCTCGGTGATTCCAAGCGCATAGCAGACTACTGAATTGGCGGCAGAGCCGCGGCCCTGGCAGAGAATCTTCTGCCTGTGGGCGTACTGGACGACGTCATAAACGGTCAGGAAGAAGGCTTCGTAGCGCAATTCCGCAATCAACGCGAGTTCGTGCTCGACCAGCGCGCGAACCTTCGCCGGCACGGCTTCAGCGCGAGGGGCGAGGGGCGAGGGACGAGGGACGAGTGCTGAGTGCTGCGGGAAAGGCGGGACTGTCGTGATCAATAACTCGTTTTCACACCCGCTCCCGTTTTCCTCTACGTCTTTGCGTTGGGTTTGCCGATTTTCCCTCGTCCCTCGCCCCTCGTCCCTCGTCCCTGGTGGCGGGAACCGCCACATCAGTCCTTCCTCGGTCAGTTCCCGCAGGTACTGCGCCGGTGTCTTGTTCTCCGGAACGATTTCTTCCGGATACTCATAGCGCAATTCTTCGAGGGAAAAATTGCACAGCCCGGCGATGCGGATGGTCTCCTCGAGCCACTCTTTCGGATAGATACGCTCCAGCGTCTCGCGCCGGCGCAGATGGCGCTCGCCGCTCGGCAGCAGCGCGCGGCCGGCCTGGGCCACCTGCACGCCCAGCCGGATTGCGGTCAGCGTGTCCTGCAGCGCGCGGCGGCTGCGCACGTGCATGTGCACGTCGCCGCAGGCCACGCATGGGAGCCGGGTTTCCCTGCTCATTTCCCGCAGCGCATCGAGCCGGTCCCAGTCGCCGCCGCGGGCCAACAGTTCGACGGCAATCCAGGTGCGGCCGGGGAAACGCTCCGCAAGCCAGTGGGCGTCTTCGGGCTGTGGTTGCGCCGGCGGTAGCCAGAGTGCGAGACAGTGTTCCAGTCCCGGGCCGAGGTCTGCGCGCGAAAGACGATATTCGCCTTTTTCGGCGTTTCTCCTGCCGCGAGTGATCAACTCCGAAAGATTGCCGTAGCCTTCACGATTGGTCGCGAGCAAGACAAAGCGCAGGCCGTCGTCCAACCTGAACTCGCCACCGATGATCAGCTTCAGTCGGGTATCTTTTGCGGCCTTGTGCGCGCGTACCACGCCGGCAAACGAACATTCGTCGGTGAGCGCGAGCGCCTGGTAACCGAGTTGTACGGCTCGATCCACCAGCTCCTTCGGGTGGGAGACACCGCGCTGGAAGGTGAAGTTGGAAAGACAATGTAGTTCGGCGTAAGCCTGCGGCATGTGAGAACGGTCGCTTTTGCAAAAAGCCCGCAAACCGCCTTGCGGCAGCCGGGAACGTTACCTATAACCAGACAGGACGCTGTCCCTGAATCCGGCCTCGACGCCCGCGTGAGGCGCGCGTTCCCGCCGATAGAACGGAAAGGAGAAGACCGTGCTGAACACTGCACCGACGACCACCATCCTGCCGGTGAAGGACATGAACCGCGCGCGCAGCTTCTACGAGAAAACGCTGGGCCTGAAGCCGCTGGGCTTCGCGGCCGACGGCAATTTCATGTTCGCGTGCGCGGGGCGATCCACCATCGCGCTCATCCCCAAGCCCCAGGGTACGAAGGCCGAGCACACGGCGTTGAGCTTCGAGGTAGAGGACGTGGTGAAGGAAATAAAGGAACTGAAGCAGCGCGGCGTGGTGTTCGAGGACTACGATCTGCCCGGTTTCAAGACGGTGGAGCACGTCTGCGTGGTCGGATCCGACAAGGCCGCGTGGTTCAAGGACCCCGAGGGCAACATCCTTTGCGTCCATGAGACCAGGAGCTGAGCCACGGGCACTGCCGGCGGACAGGGCGTTCGCGGAAATGAGGGCACGCTCGGACATGGGTGCTTGCGAGGTCAGTTGAATACGCCGTGCAGGAACCAGTTCTTCTGATCGTTCCTTTCCCTGAAGATCCACAGTTTTGCTCCCGAATCGTCGCGTGCGACGAAGTAGTCGCGCGTCACGTCGAAATCGTCCCACCAGCCGGACTCGATGCGCTCCGGTCCGTCGAGCAGCACGAGCGGCCCGTCTGTTTGCGGGAGCAGATCGCCGGCTTTCAGCGGCAGCGGCCGGGCGAGCAGCCACAGCGGGCGGTAAAGATCGCAATCGCCGTCCTGCGCTTTTCCCGCGGGCACGCGGCGCAGCGCAAGCTCCGGGCGATGGTCGGGAAACATTCCCAGGCCGTATACCGCATCCGCGCCGAGGCGCGCGCGCAGATGCTCGATGACGCGCCAGCGGTCTTCCGCGGCCGGTCGCCGGTCGGCAAACAGCGAGTGGTTGTGTGAACCGAGCGGCCGGGTTTCCGCGGCGATCAGCCGGATGGTTTCGACCGGAGCGGGTAACTCGACGGTGGCGAGTTTCTCGCGCAGCAGCGTGATCAGATGACCGGCATCGCGATTCGCTGCCGACAGTCCAACCACGATCCGGGTGATGCTATGGTCCGCGTGTTCGAGATCGAATCGCAGTTGTGTCACGCCGACCTGCTTCATGGCGAGATAGCCGGCGAGTTCGAGGATCAGGCGCTTGGCGGCGAACAGCAGCGGCTCGGTTTCCTGCACCGGCGCGGGCAGTTCGAGCGCGGTCGCATAACGTGCGGGCGGGATGAAAGGCGGGCGCGGATCGGGAAGGTGTCCGAGTGCGCGGTCAATCTCGTCGAGCAGCCGCTGGCCGAAGCGGCGCGCCAGCCCGTCGCGCGGAAGGGCCAGATAATCCCTGACGGTATGCACGCCCATTCCCGCGAGCGTAGCGACGGTGTCCGCGGGCTGGTCGAGGAGCCGCAGCCGCAGCGGCGCCAGCGCCCGCCGCAATTCGTGACGGTCGCCGACGGAAGTGGCGATGCCGGCGCGGGAGAGCAACAGCGCACCGGTGGCAGTGGGCGCGACGGCAACCACAGCGTGATAGCCCAGTTCGCGGAGATTGGCGCGGATGCGCCCGCCAAGCTGGCGCAGTCCGCCGAACAGCCTGAGACAGCCGCCGATTTCGAGCAGTACTTCGTTGCCGGAGGCGATGCTCACCGTGGGCGTGAACTGTCCCGCCCACAGCGCCACGCCCTTAAGCGCTTTCTCTTCTTTTTCCGGATCTCGGGTGAAAAGTTGTAGTCCTGCGGCGAGCGCGAACGCCGCCGATACCGGCATGCCGGGCCGGATGCCGAGCCCGGTTGCGGCATCGTTGCACGACAGCACGCGCGGGCGATGGCTCTGGTCCTGTATCACCACCGGGCCGGGCGCGACTGTCCCGCGCAGCCGCAATTGCAGCGACAAGTCGGGAAGATGGACGGCGGCCCACAGCATGGCGGCGCATTCTTGATAAATCACAAATCAGGAAAAAATCTTGAACCACGGAGGACACAGAGGACACGGAGGAAAGGCCAGGGGAAAAACATTCTCGGGTTAAAACCGTTCATTGGCT
>DASQOP010000103.1:0-15270 GCA_035644415.1 Burkholderiales bacterium | reverse complement strand
AAGACCTTTCCGGATTTTTTCGATCGATTTGCCGAGATTGCCGGCGGCGCCACGGTGCCGGTTATCGCCATCGACGGGCCGTCGGCATCGGGAAAAGGCACAGTCGCGCGGCGGGTGGCGCAGCGACTCGGATTCCACTATCTCGACAGCGGTGCGCTGTACCGGGTGGTGGCGCTGGCCGCAATGCGCCAAGGAATCGCGATGGACGATGCCGGCGCGCTCGGACGGCTCGCCCAATCTGTTCCAGTCGAGTTTCACGGCGACAACATTCGTCTTGACGGAGACGACGTGACCGACGCCATTCGCACCGAAGAAGTCTCTGCGGCCGCCTCCCACGTTGCGGCAATTCACGAAGTGCGGCAAGGACTTATCAAGCGCCAGCGGGCATTTCGCCGGCCTCCGGGACTGGTCGCCGACGGGCGTGACATGGGCACGGTGGTGTTTCCCGATGCAATACTCAAGGTGTTCCTCACCGCGTCCGCCGAGGAGCGTGCGCTGCGTCGCTATAAACAGTTGATAGACAAAGGTTTCGATGCTAATCTAGCCACCCTTTTGCAGGAAATCAGCCAACGCGACGCCCGCGACAGCTTGCGCAGCGTGGCTCCTCTGCAAAAGAGCGCAGACGCGCAAGTTCTTGACACCACTGGGCTTTCAATAGAAGACGCAGTCGCCCAGATCGTCCAGTGGTTCGAATCTGCGCAGCGCCGGGCCCCGTCCCGCTGAATCAGACCTGCAAACTGCCGGCAGTTGCATGCCCCAGGTGGGTCTTTTTTCCGCCGTCGACGGGTTCATTAACTAACCCCCGTTTTAAGCAACGGATTTTTGCGAGTCCAACCCTCTTTTTATGACAACCGAAACCCTAATTCCTGACGCCGCCGCTTCCGAGAATAATTTTGCCGCGATGTTCGAAGAAAGCCTGTCGCGACAGGAGATGCGCGCAGGAGAAGTCATTACCGCCGAAGTGGTGCGTGTAGATCCAAATTTCGTCGTGGTGAACGCCGGCCTGAAGTCGGAAAGCTTCATCTCGGCAGACGAATTCAAGAACGACCGCGGCGAACTCGAGGTCAAGCCCGGCGACTATGTGACCGTCGCCATCGAAGCGCTCGAGGATGGCTATGGGGAAACCCGCCTGTCGCGGGAAAAGGCCAAGCGCCTGGCCGCCTGGCACGATCTGGAAAAGGCGATGGAACAGGGTACCTTGGTGCAGGGCCTGGTCAACGGCAAGGTCAAAGGCGGGCTCACGGTCATGGTGAACGGCATTCGCGCCTTCCTGCCCGGTTCGCTGGTGGACATCCGCCCGGTGAAGGACACCAACCCCTACGAAGGCAAGAATCTCGAATTCAAGGTCATCAAGCTCGACCGCAAGCGCAACAACGTGGTGGTATCGCGCCGCGCCGTGCTGGAAGCCAGCCAGGGCGCGGAACGTGAAGCGCTGCTTGCGAGCCTGCAGGAAGGCGCCACGGTCAAGGGCATAGTCAAGAACATCACGGATTACGGCGCGTTCGTCGATCTGGGCGGCATCGACGGCCTGCTTCATATCACTGACCTGGCGTGGCGCCGCGTCAAGCATCCCTCCGAGGTTCTCAATGTCGGTGATGAAGTCACCGCCAAGATCCTCAAGTTCGATCAGGAAAAGAATCGCGTTTCACTGGGTTTGAAACAGCTCGGCGAAGATCCCTGGGTCGGCCTGTCGCGCCGCTACCCTCCCGGCACCCGCCTGTTCGGCAAGGTTTCCAACCTCACCGACTATGGCGCGTTCGTCGAGATCGAGCAGGGCATCGAGGGGCTGGTGCACGTGTCCGAGATGGACTGGACCAACAAGAACGTTCACCCCTCGCGCGTGGTGCAACTCGGCGACGAGGTGGAGGTGATGATTCTCGAGATCGACGAGGACCGCCGCCGCATTTCGCTGGGCATGAAGCAGTGCAAACCCAATCCCTGGGAAGAGTTCTCCGCCAATTACAAGAAGGGCGACAAGGTCCGTGGCCAGATCAAGTCGATCACAGACTTCGGAATCTTCATCGGCCTGCCGGGTGGCATCGACGGCCTGGTTCACCTGTCCGATCTTTCCTGGAGCGTTCCCGGCGAAGAGGCGGTGCGCAATTACAAGAAGGGTGACGAAGTCGAAGCGATGGTCATTTCCATCGACGTCGAGCGCGAGCGCATTTCTCTGGGCATCAAGCAGCTCGAGGGCGACCCGTTCACCAATTTCGTCGCCACGCACGACAAGGGCATGGTCGTTGATGGTGTGGTCAAGACCATAGATCCCAAGGGCGCCGTAGTTCAGCTCGACACCGACGTGGAGGGTTACCTGCGCGCCTCCGAGATCGCGCGCGACCGCGTCGAGGACATCCGCACGCACCTGAAGGAAGGCGACAAGGTGAATGCAATGATCATCAACATCGATCGCAAGAACCGCAACATCAACCTCTCGATCAAGGCCAAGGATGCGGCCGACGAGTCCGAGGCGATGCAGAAACATGCCGCCGAGAGCGCGTCGAATGCGGGCACGACCAACCTTGGGGCCTTGCTCAAGGCCAAGCTGGATAACAAGAACTCTGCGCAATAGGACGCGCCATGACCAAGTCGGAGCTGATTGCCAAGCTGGCGGCGCACTTTCCCCAGTTGGTCGCGAGCGACGCCGAGCTTGCGGTGAAGATGATTCTGGATGCCATGGCGAAAAGCCTGGCGCAGGGTCACCGCATCGAAATTCGCGGATTCGGGAGTTTCGGATTGAATTACCGCCCCCCGCGTGTGGGCCGCAATCCGAAATCGGGCGACAAGGTTCACGTGCCGGCCAAGTACGTGCCGCATTTCAAGGCGGGCAAGGAATTGCGCGAACGCGTGGATTTCAAGAGCCAGTAGGCGGCGGCGTGTTCGACCGGCGCCACAATGCAGGCGGCATCGTCGCAGGATCGTGCCGCTTTTTTTCGTCTGACTCTCGCCCCCTGGCTTCCTGGGGCCGCTGATGCGCTATATCTCCTGGGCATTGCGAATCCTGCTGTTCGTGCTGCTTTTCGGGTTCGCGCTGAAGAACACCGATCCTGTGGTCGTGCGTTTCTATCTCGGCAGCCAGTGGGAGGCGCCGCTGGCCATGGTAGTGCTGGTCTTTTTCGGCGTCGGTGCGCTGGCAGGCGTGATTGCCTGTCTGACTTACTTCTACCGTCAGCGCCGCGAGATTCTGCAGTTACGCAAGGAATTGCGGGCGAAGGCGACTGCGCCAGAGGACGCGCGTTAGCCGATGGAATTTGAACTCTGGTGGTTGCTTGGATTCCCGCTGTTCTTCGCGCTCGGCTGGCTGGCGGCGCGGGTGGACATCAAGCAACTGTTGTCCGAGTCGCGCGCGCTCCCGCTTTCCTATTTCAAGGGCCTGAATTTTCTTCTCAACGAGCAGCCGGACAAGGCGATCGAAGCCTTCATAGAGGTGGTGAAAGTCGATCCGCAGACCATCGAGCTGCATTTTGCACTGGGGAGCCTGTTCCGGCGTCGCGGCGAAGTGGAGAGGGCGATCCGAATGCACGAAAACCTGCTCGATCGGCCCGATCTGGCGCCGGACCAGAAGCTCACTGCGCTGTACGAGCTGGCGCAGGACTATCTGAAGGCCGGCTTGCTCGATCGCGCCGAGGAGATGTTCGGAAAGCTCCAGGGCACGCAGTACGAGCAGCAGGGGCTGAAGTTCCTGCTGGAAATCTTCGAACAGGAGAAGGACTGGAAAAAAGCGATCGACGCTTCGCGCAGGATGGATGCGGTGGCCGGTCAGTCGAGCGCCGTGGATATCGCCAATTTCTACTGCGAGTTGGCGGTTGGAGAGATGACCCATTCACGTTGGGCGGCGGCGCGCGACTATGTGCGGGAGGCGCTCAACGTCAACCGCAAGTGCGCGCGCGCCAGCATCCTGCTTGGCGACATAGAACTGACCCAACACAACAACGAGCGGGCGATCGAGGCCTGGAAACGCATCGAGGGGCAGAATCCGGCGTATCTCTCGCTGATTGCAGACAAGCTGCTGCTTGCCTATCGCAACCTCGGACGGCAGGATGAAGGACTGCAGTTGCTGCGCGGCTATCTGGGCAGCTATCCGTCGCTCGACCTGCTCAACGCCACTTTTCAGGGAGAGATCGAGCACCGCGGTGCGGATTCGGCATACCGTCTGGTGCGCGACGAGCTGGCGCGCAACCCCACGCTGCTCGGACTGGACAAGCTGCTCGAAGCCCAGCTTCTGGAGGTGCCCGCCGAACGCCGCCAGGATCTCCAGTTGATCAAGAACCTGGTGCACCAGCACACCAGGAGCCTCGCACTCTACCGCTGCGACAATTGCGGTTTCAAAGCGCGCCAGTTCTACTGGCACTGCCCAGCCTGCAACGGCTGGGAAACCTACTCCCCCAGGCGCACCGAAGAACGGGAGCTGGATTCTTGACAACCGGTTCCCGGATCATCGTCGCGCTCGACTACGCGGACGCGCGGTCGGCAACGGCTTTGGTTGATCGCCTGCGGCCCTCCGTCTGCCGGCTGAAGGTCGGCAAGGAATTGTTCACCGCGGCAGGACCGGAATTTGTCGCAATGCTCGTGAAACGCGGTTTCGATATCTTTCTCGATCTGAAATTTCACGACATACCGAACACCGTGGCGCAGTCCTGCAAGACGGCGGCCGGTCTGGGGGTGTGGATGCTGAACGTGCACGCGCTCGGCGGCCGGGCAATGATGCAGGCGGCGCGCGACGCGATCGGGACCGCGCCCGGCCGGCCCCGATTGATCGCCGTGACCGTGTTGACCAGCATGGCGGAGACGGATTTGCATGAAGTGGGAATCGATGCCACGCCGCTCGAAGAAGCCCTGCGTCTTGCCGCGCTGGCAAAGCGGTGCGGCCTGGACGGCGTGGTGTGCGCGGCATTCGAGGCCGGCGCGATCCGCGCGCACCTGGGCGAAGCATTCCTGCGGGTTACGCCGGGAATCCGTCTCCCCGAAGACTCGGCGGAAGACCAGAAACGGGTAATGACGCCGCGCCAGGCGCTCGAATCCGGTTCGAGCTATCTGGTCATCGGCCGGCCTGTCACGCGTGCGGCGCAGCCTCTTGAAGTGCTAGCGCGCATTAATGCGGAAGTGGTGTTACTGGAGAACGGAAAATGAAGATCACCATCATCGGCAGCGGATACGTTGGACTGGTATCGGGCGCCTGTTTTGCCGATCTTGGCAACGATGTGGTCTGTCTCGACCTCGACGAGCACAAAGTCGCGGCGCTCAACTCCGGCGGTGTTCCCATCTACGAGCCGGGACTCGAGCAACTGGTCAGACACAACGCCGCGGCAGGTCGATTGCGCTTCACCACCGATGTAGAGGAAAGCGTCGCGCACGGCAGCCTGCAATTCATCTCCGTGGGCACGCCGGCCGACCAGGACGGCTCGGCGGATCTGCGCTACGTGCTCGGCGCCGCCCGCAGCATCGGCCGTCATATGGACGATTACCGCGTGGTGGTGAACAAGTCCACGGTGCCGGTGGGCACCGCGGAACGGGTGCGCGCGGTGATCGAAGAAGAATTGAAGACCCGCCGCGTGACGCTGCCGTTCAGCGTGGTTTCCAACCCGGAGTTCCTCAAGGAAGGCGCGGCGGTCAACGATTTCATGCGCCCGGACCGTATCGTGGTCGGCAGCAGCGACGAGCGCGCCACGCAGATCATGCGCCAGTTGTACGCGCCGATCCTGCGTAATCACGACCGCCTTCTGGTGATGGACCCCAGGTCGGCGGAACTGGCCAAGTACGCTGCCAACGCGATGCTCGCCACCCGCATTTCCTTCATGAACGAGCTGGCCAATCTCGCCGAAAAACTCGGTGCAAACATCGAAGCGGTGCGTCATGGAATCGGCTCCGACCAGCGTATCGGCTATCACTTCCTTTATGCGGGAGTGGGCTACGGCGGATCGTGCTTTCCCAAGGACATCCAGGCGCTGCAGCACACCGCCGGCGAGTACGGCATGCAAATGACCATCGTGGATGCGGTTGAGAAAGTGAACCGCACGCAAAAGCAGCGCATCCTGGAGAAGGTGCGAATGCGTTTCGGCGAACATCTCGACGGCCGCAGGTTCGCCGTGTGGGGGCTGTCTTTCAAGCCCAACACGGATGATATGCGCGAGGCACCGAGCCGCGTGGTGATCAATGGTCTGCTCGCCCGCGGCGCGAGCGTAAACGTCTATGATCCGGTCGCGCTGAAGGAGGCGAAGCTGGTCTTCGCGAAAGAACCGGCAGTGCACCTCGCCCCGTCCACCACGGCCGCGCTCGATGGGGCGGATGCGCTGATCATCGTCACCGAATGGAAGGAATTTCGCAGCCCGGATTTCGACGACATGAAGCGACGCCTCAAGGCGCCGATCGTGTTCGACGGGCGCAACCTGTACGATCCGGTTTTGATGCGGGAAGCCGGATTCGAGTATTTCTCGGTGGGAAGACCATGAAGGACAAGGGTGAAGGCGGAAGGATGAAGGCTGAAGGGCAAGGATGAGGGCGGAAGGCGGAAGGATGAAGGGGAAAACCGGTGAGACAAGGCGGGAGCGAAAAACACAAGGCGTTGAAATGAGCTCCTCATCCTTCATCCCTCATCCTTCATCCTTGCGTTCCGCGCGGGTGCTGGTAGTGGGCGATGTCATGCTCGACCGCTACTGGTTCGGCGAGGTGAGCCGGATTTCTCCCGAGGCGCCGGTGCCGGTGGTGAAAGTGGGGCGCACCGAAGAACGCCTCGGGGGCGCGGCCAACGTCGCGCGCAATATCGTTGCCGTCGGTGCGCAAGCTTCGCTGCTGTCGGTGGTCGGGCAGGACGAAGCCGGCGATTGCCTCCAGCGCCTGCTCGAGTCCGTTGGCATCACCGCCCAGTTGCATCGCGATCCCGGGCTCGCTACCACCATCAAGTTGCGCGTGATCGGCCGCCAGCAGCAGTTGCTTCGCATCGATTTCGAAACCGAGCCAGGGCATGAAGTGCTGATGTCCAAGCTCGCCGACTTCGAGTCGCGGCTGCCGAAGGCGGACCTGGTGATCCTTTCCGACTACGGCAAGGGCGGGCTCAGGCATATCGAGAAGATGATCGACCTGGCGCGTGGTTCGGGAAAGCCGGTACTGGTCGATCCGAAGGGAGACGATTACGGCCGCTATCGCGGCGCGACGCTGGTCACGCCCAACCGCGCCGAATTCCGTGAAGTGGCGGGACGCTGGAAAAGCGAAGACGATCTCACCGAAAGAGCGCAGATAATGCGCCGCGAACTGGGGCTGGATGCGCTGTTGGTCACCCGCAGCGAAGAAGGCATGACCCTGTATCGCGACCAGCAGCGGCTGCATGTGCCCGCGGTGGCACGCGAAGTGTACGATGTCAGCGGCGCGGGAGACACCGTCATTGCCGTTCTCGGCGTGATGCTGGCGGCCGGCGCCGGATTCGCTGAAGCCGTGCAGTTCGCCAACAAAGCGGCCGGAATCGTAGTAGGCAAGCTCGGTACCGCGGTGGTTCACCCGGAAGAATTGTTCGAAGAGCAAGGATGAAGGCGGAAGGATGAAGGCTGAAGGAAGGGGAGAAGGCGCGAAGCATGACACTTCATCGCTCATCCCTCATCCTTCATCCCTTATCCTTGATCCTTTATCCCTCACTATTAGCGTTTCTGGATTGTTCGCATGTATATCGTTGTGACCGGGGCAGCGGGTTTTGTCGGCTCGAATGTCGTCAAGGCGCTGAACGCGCGCGGCGAGACCGGCATTCTCGCGGTGGATAACCTCACCCGTGCCGACAAGTTCCGCAATCTGGCGGATTGCGAGATCGCCGACTACCTGGACAAGGAACACTTCCGCGCGGCGCTCGATGCCGGTTCCTTCGACGGCGAAATCGCGGCCATCCTTCACCAGGGCGCCTGTTCGGACACGATGCAGACCGACGGGCGCTACATGATGGAGAACAATTACCGTTACTCGGTGGACCTGCTGGCATACTGCCAGTCGGAGTCGGTGCCGCTGATCTATGCATCTTCGGCGTCGGTATACGGATCAGGGGCGGTATTCAAGGAGGGCAGGGAAAACGAGAAACCGCTGAACGTCTACGGTTTTTCGAAGTTTCTCTTCGACCAGTTGGTGCGCCGGCGCTGGGAGGACAACACGGCGCAGGTGGCCGGGCTGCGTTACTTCAACGTCTATGGTCCTCGGGAGTCGCACAAGGAGCGCATGGCTTCTGTCGCATTCCATTGCTTCAACCAGTTCCGGGAGACCGGAAAGGTGAAACTGTTCGAGGGCAGCGGCGGGTACGCCGCTGGCGAGCAGCGGCGCGATTTCATCTCGATCGAGGACGTGGTGAAGGTGAACCTGTATTTCCTCGACAATCCCAGGAAGACGGGCATTTTCAACTGCGGCACCGGCGCTTCGCAGACCTTCAACGATATCGCGGTCGCGACCATCAACGCCTTGCGGCGTGCCGAAGGCAAGAACCCGCACAGTCTTGCGGAACTCAGGTCGCAGGGAATGATCGAGTACGTATCCTTTCCCGCCGGCCTCAGGGAAAAATATCAGAGCTACACCCAAGCGGACCTCGCGCAACTGCGCGGCTGCGGATACGCCGCACCGTTCTTCGACGTCGAAACCGGCGTCACGCGTTACGTCGAATGGCTGCTCGACGCCGCGCCATAGGAATTTCGGCAGCCACATTCAAGCAATTCTCCGCTCCCAGGACCGCGCGAGTATCATATTTCCATGGATCGCAATCCCGTCAGTGCCTATCAGACCCTCGACGACTTCGTGGGCAATACGCCGCTGGTGCGCCTGAAGCGCATCCCCGGCAGGACCAGCAACGTCGTCCTCGCCAAACTAGAGGGCAACAACCCGGCCGGATCGGTGAAGGATCGTCCTGCGCTATCCATGATCCGGCGCGCGGAGGAACGCGGGCAGATCAAACCGGGCGACACGCTGATCGAACCGACCAGCGGCAACACCGGCATCGCACTGGCGATGGTGGCGGCGATGCGCGGTTACCGCATGGTACTGGTAATGCCCGAGCATTTGTCGGTCGAACGGCGGCAGACCATGGCGGCGTTCGGCGCCAGATTCGTACTGACGCCTAAGGAAGGCGGGATGGAAACGGCACGCGACATAGCGGAGCAGATGCAGGCGCGCGGCGAAGGCCTGATCCTCGACCAGTTCGCCAACCCCGACAATCCGCTTTCGCATTACGAAGGCACCGGCCCGGAAATCTGGCGCGACACCCGCGGCCAGATCACCCACTTCGTCAGCAGCATGGGCACCACAGGCACGATCATGGGTTGCTCGCGTTTCTTCAAGGAAAAGGATCCCGCGATCCAGATCTTCGGCTGTCAGCCGACCGAGGGTTCCCAGATTCCTGGCATACGCAAGTGGCCGGAGGCCTACCTTCCGAAAATATACGACCGCACGCGCGTGGACCGGGTTATCGAAGTCAGCCAGGCCGACTCCGAGGAGATGACGCGCCGGCTGGCAAAGGAAGAGGGGATTTTCGCCGGCATCTCCTCCGGCGGCGCGCTGTGGGCGGCGTTGCAGGTTTCCCGGGAAGTGGAGAACGCCACCATCGTCACCATCGTCTGTGACCGCGGTGACCGCTATCTCTCCACCGGCGTGTTCCCCGCCGAATAGCTCACCAAACACCTCACCGCAAAGTCGCAAAGACCGCAAAGAAAAGCAAGAATCGCACAGGAGAAAATGCATGCTGCCATGCGTCGGCAACGGCATTTTTTTCCGGTGGTGATTAACTTTATGGTTGGTCGCGTGTTCTTCTTCGTGTCCTTTGCGTCTTTGCGGTGAAAAGGGCCTTTCAAAAAGGCACGGTCCAGCGCGCTGGCGCGCCGGACAGGCGGGCGAGGAACAGTTCGCGTTTCTGCGCGAGTTCCCGCGGCAGGCGATCCTGGATCTGTGCGAACAGTTGTTCGTGCAGTCGCAGCTCCTCGGTCCAGGCCTCGCGGTCCAGCGACATCAATTCGTCGAACGTCTCGTTCGAGACTTTCAGCCCGTCCCACACCATGTCCTGTCTGCGCGGCATCCAGCCCAGCGGGCTTTCGGCGGCCTCGAGCCGCCCCTGGCAACGGTCCACGATCCATTTCAGCACCCGCATATTTTCGCCGTACCCTGGCCAGAGGAACTTGCCGTCGCCGTCCTTCCTGAACCAGTTGACGTGGAAAATCCGCGGCGGATGCTTCAGTCCGCGACCGATTCCAAGCCAGTGGTCGAAGTAGTCGCCGATGTGGTAACCGCAGAACGGCAGCATCGCCATCGGATCGCGGCGCACCTCACCGACCTTCGCGGTCGCCGCCGCCGTGGTTTCCGAGCCGAGCGTGGCGGCCATGTACACTCCGTCCGTCCAATCGAAACTCTCGGTGACCAGCGGGACGGTGGTGCCGCGTCGGCCGCCGAAGACGAACGCGGATATCGGCACACCCTCCGGCGTCTCCCACGCGGCATCCATTGAAGGACATTGCGACGCCGGCACCGTGAAGCGCGCGTTCGGGTGTGCGGCCTTGCGTCCGCAGTCCGGTGTCCAGGGAAGGCCCTGCCAGTCGGTGAGTTGCGCCGGCGGCTCTTCGGTCATGCCTTCCCACCAGACATCGCCCTCGGGCGTGATCGCCACGTTGGTGAAGATGCAGTTGCGGCTCAGCGTCGCCATCGCGTTCGGATTGGATTTTTCCGAAGTGCCGGGTGCAACCCCGAAGAAACCGTACTCCGGATTGATCGCGTACAGCCTGCCGTCCGCACCCGGCTTGATCCAGGCGATGTCGTCGCCCACCGTGGTGACTTTCCAGCCCTTGAATGCCGCCGGCGGGATCATCATCGCGAAGTTGGTTTTGCCGCACGCGCTCGGGAACGCCGCCGCCACGTAATTCTTTTCGCCCTGCGGCGACTCCACCCCGAGGATGAGCATGTGCTCCGCCAGCCAACCCTGTTGGCGCCCCATGCATGAGGCGATGCGCAACGCGAAGCACTTTTTGCCGAGCAGCGCATTGCCGCCATAGCCGCTGCCATAGGACCATATCGCTTTCTCCTCCGGAAAATGCACGATGTACTTGTGGTCCTTGTTGCATGGCCAGCGTACGTCTTCCTGCCCGGGCCCGAGCGGCATTCCGACCGAGTGCAGGCAGGCGACGAACCCGCCCTCGGTGCCGAGGGCTTCGATCGCTTCGCGGCCAATCCGGGTCATGATGCGCATGCTGATTGCCACGTATGCAGAATCCGTGAGCTCCACGCCGATGTGCGAGATCGGCGAACCGAGCGGCCCCATCGAGAACGGCACGATATAAAGAGTCCGCCCACGCATGCTGCCGTCGAACAGCGCGAGCAGCCTCTGCTTCATTTCCTGCGGGTCGGTCCAGTTGTTGGTCGGACCGGCGTCTTCACTGCGGGTGGTGCAGATGAACGTGCGGTCCTCGACTCTTGCGACGTCCGAAGGATCGGACAGCGCCAGATAACTGTCCGGTCGTTTCTTCGAGTGGAGTTTGCGGAAGGTACCGCCGGCAACCAGCTGGTGGCACAGGGCATCGTACTCAGCCTGCGAGCCGTCGCACCAGTGAATGCGGTCCGGGCGGGTGAGCTGCGCGATTTCGCCTACCCATTCGCGCAGTTGCCGGTTCCTGACATAGTCCGGACAATCCATGGCGTTGTGCAACGCCGGGGTTTGGCTTGCCAGCGACCTCACGAGCTCTCCTCCGCCTGACACGACTGTTTTGACGGTAAGTCTAGCACCGGAGTTTCATCGCCGCCCTAGTCCGATCGCGCCGCGCGTTGTTGCGCTGCGTGAACGGCAGATCACGCTGGCACATCGAGAGGGAGTCCGAACGCATACTGCAAAGAAGTCCGGTGGAGGGACTGCCGTGCTTTCCGGTATCCTGACGCGTTTGTACCGTGCGGAATCCGGGATTTCCTCCCGGGGCACGTTTACGCGGGTTGAAAAACGTCGCCGACCGGCATGACCCCTGTTCTGGCATTTGACATCGAAACCATCCCCGACATCGAAGGGCTGCGGCGCCTGTACGGCCATGGACCGCAGACCAGTCCTGCCGAAGTGGCGCAGGCGGCGTTTGATCGCCGGCGCGAGGCCACCGGCAGCGATTTCCTGCCGCTGCACCTGCATCGCGTGGTGGCAATTTCCTGCGCGCTGCGCGATCGCGACACCTTCCGCGTCTGGTCGCTGGGCGAGGCGGGCGAACCCGAACACGACCTGGTCCAGCGCTTCTTCGATGGCATCGAGAAGTACACGCCTCAGCTGGTTTCCTGGAACGGCAGCGGCTTCGATCTGCCGGTGCTCAATTACCGGGCGCTGATTCACGGCGTGCGTGCCGCGCGTTTCTGGGACATGGGCGAGGATGACCGCGACTTCAAGTGGAACAATTACATAAGCCGCTATCACAGCCGCCATCTCGACCTGATGGATGTGCTGGCGATGTATCAGGGCCGTGGCAATGCGCCGCTCGACCAGATCGCGCAACTGCTCGGCCTTCCGGGAAAACTCGGCATGGACGGCTCTAAAGTCTGGGACGCCTACCAGGCAGGCAGCATCGAGGCGATCAGGCACTACTGCGAGACTGACGTGGCCAACACTTACCTCGTTTATCAGCGCTTCCAGTTGATCCGCGGTGCACTCGACGAGACACAATACCGCCGCGAATGCGATCTGGTGCGCTCGACGTTCTCCAAATCCACGGATGCGCACTGGCGCGAATTCCTGGACGGCTGGCAGGCCTAGTGTCCTGTTCCGATGGATTGTTGCCAAGTGAATATGAGGTCTACCCTCCAAGGTTCGCAAGTTGTCCCACGAATCAGCGGGACAGGGCACTAGCATGAAACGCGATTCCGTCGGGCCTGCGGTGCTGGTCGAGTCCCTCGACCAGGAAGGGCGGGGCGTTGCCCATGTGGACGGCAAGGTAATCTTCATCGAAGGCGCGCTCCCCGGCGAAGTGGTCGAGTTCGCATCCTACCGGCGCAAACCCAACTATGAGTTCGCCGAGGCAAGGAGAATCGTGCGTTCGTCGGCCTCGCGCGTCGTGCCGCGTTGCCGCCATTTCGGCGTCTGTGGCGGCTGCAGCATGCAGCACCTGGAGCCGCGTGCGCAGGTGGCGGCGAAGCAGCGCGTGCTCGAGGAAAATCTGGCCCGTATCGGCAAGGTGACGGCCGAGACCATGCTTTCGCCGATTCATGGTCCGACCTGGGAGTACCGCTACCGCGCGCGCTTCTCGGCGCGCTACGTCGCAAAGAAAGGCGCGCTGGTCGGCTTTCGCGAACGTCACAGCAGCTTCGTGGCCGACATGCAGACTTGCGAGGTCGTGCCGGCTCGCATCTCCGTGTTGTTGGTACCGCTGCGGCAGTTGATTGCCTCGCTGTCCATCCGCGAGCGTCTACCTCAGGTGGAGCTCGCCATCGGCGATGCGGTCGATGTTCTGGTGCTGCGCGTGCTGGAGCCGCCTGACGTCTCCGACCAGGACGAGCTCAGGCAGTTCGCCGCAGAGCATCGGGTGCAGCTGTTCCTGCAGCCCAAGGGCCCGGATTCAATGTATCCCTTCTTTCCGCTGGATGCGCCGCAGTTGCAGTACCGGATTCCCGATTTCGATCTGACTTTTCCCTTCAATCCCACCGATTTTACCCAGGTGAATCCCGAGATCAACCGGGCGCTGGTGCGGCGGGCGATCACGCTGCTGGACCCGCAGCCGGGCGATCGCATCGGCGATTTTTTCTGCGGCCTGGGAAATTTCTCGCTGGCCATCGCCAGGTCCGGCGCACAGGTTACCGGTATCGATGGCAATCCCGGACTGCTGCAGCGCGCCCGGGAGAATGCCGTGCGCAATGGGCTGGAAGCAAGGTGCCGGTTTGTCGAGCGGGACCTGTTTGCCATCACCGGAGAAGACTGGAGCGGGCTGGCGCCGTTTGACCGGGTCCTGATCGATCCGCCGCGCGACGGGGCCATCGAGCTGGTCAAGGCGATTGGCAAATCGCCCCCGGCACGCATCGTCTACGTATCCTGCAATCCGGCGACGCTGGCGCGCGACGCGGAGGTGCTGGTGCATTCACACGGCTATCGGCTGGCCGCGGCGGGCGTGGTGAACATGTTCCCGCATACCTCGCACGTGGAATCGGTTGCCTTGTTCGCGATGCCTTGAACGGGTAACTGGAATGAAAAAAGGGCAACCCGAGGGGTTGCCCTTTCCTTGATGCACGGCAGAATCAATCGCGTTCGCCGGAGAATGCCATGAGCAATTGCAGCAGATTGACGAATATGTTGAACAGGCTCATGTACACGCCCGTTGCCGCCATGATGTAGTTGGTCTCGCCGCCATTGACGATGCGGCTGACGTCGTGCAGCAGGAACAGCGAGAACACCACGACCACCAGCGCCGAAAGCGCCAGAGCCAGCGCCGGAATCTGGAAAAACATGTTGGCAATCATGGCGAGCAGCAGCACGATCATGCCCACGAACAGGAATTTGCCCATGAAGCTGAAATCCTTCTTCGTGGTGGTGGCAATTGCGCTCATCGCCAGCAAAATGCCGCCGGTGCCTGCGGCGGCCATGCCGATCAGTTGCGGGCCATTCCTGAACGACAAGGCGATGTTGAGCAAGGGTCCGAGCCACCAGCCGAGGATGAACGTCATCCCGAGCAGCAGAACCACGCCGAGGCCGCTGTTGCGATTGGCGGCGATGGCAAATTGCAAGCCTATGACACCCGCGATCATCACCAGCGACATCATGATCGGGTGTTGCATGATGATCCCGCCGGTGGCCATGCCGACCAAGGCTCCGATGACGGTTGGAACCATGGTCAGTGCAAGCAGCATGTAGGTGTTTCGCAACACCTTGTTCTGCGCAAGCGTCAACTGCCCCGATTGCGCACCGTACTGGATTTCTGGTTGCATATGGTTACATACTCCTCAGTGTGGGAAATTACAGAGCGTAAGACTACTTAACCGGGATCAAAGTTTCAACGCCTCATTTGGCGGCCGCGGGCTATGCGCGTATCATTTGCGCCCTTCGGAGGTTGGCAGAGCGGTTGGGCGACGCGAAGCTTCGCCCAGTGGAGGCTAACCTGGTTTTCAGGTTATGCCGGAACTACTGCACTGGTCTTGGCGCCTGCGAAGCCGGCGCTAGCGCAGACTAACCTTCAAGTTATGTCGGAGCTAAAACCGGCAGAAATTCGGAAGGGTGGCAGAGCGGTTAAATGCACCGGTCTTGAAATAAAGCCCAAAAGGGCGGCAAATGCCCGCTTAGTATTTGATCCTCCAACCGATTTTGCTTCGCTGAAAAGATTT
>DASQOP010000102.1:0-4290 GCA_035644415.1 Burkholderiales bacterium | reverse complement strand
AGCATGACGCGCTCCGGGATGCGGGGCGAGATTCTGATTCCGCGCCGCCGTGCGGCCACGCCTTCCAGCAACAGTCCGATCAGCAGGCTCGCCGCCGGCACGCGCCACAAGTCCGGCCAGGGATCGTCCTGCCACTGGCCGACGATTCCGAGCAGCGTCACTGCCGCGGCGACGATGTGGGAAAGTGCGGTCAGGTTCATCTTGGAGGTACTTTAGACTTCTTTGTGGGTTTCGAACGCCTCACCAATAACGCATCCACCGCCAGGGACGCCAGGGACGCCAAGGAAAGACAATAGCGTGAAGGCGAGGCTGAGATTAGGTAACGGGCCGGCCGCAACGCAGATACTTGCACTGGGTTTGCACATTCACTTGATTCTTGCATTTGACTTCCCCTGGCGTCCCTGGCGGTTAACGCTTGGCCGTAAAGGTTTGGCGACGAATGTTTCCGCAAGGCGATCAATTCTTGAACATCCGGGCGCCGATCACCCACACGAATGTCCAGAAAAAAACCTGGAAAGCTGAGCCGTAACGACATAGCGCGGCGTCTCACTGGCGCGGTACCTTGACGCTGTCGAGGATGCTTTGTGCGACCTGAAGGTCGCCGATGCCTTCGAGTGCCGCGTCCGGAGTGAGCATCAAGCGGTGAGGCAGGACGAAACCGGCCATGGCCTTGACATCGTCCGGCGCGACGAATTCGGCGTCTCGCAGCGCCGCGGCAATGCGGGCGCAACGCATCAGCGCCAGCGCGCCGCGGGTGGACAGGCCCAAGTTGACTTGCGGGTGGTTGCGGCTGGCGGTTGCGATGGCGCTGACGTAACCGTAGATTGCCTCGGACACGTGCACTTTCGCCACCTGCGTGCGCGCCAGTGCGAGGGCGTCGCCCGCAAGCGGGGCGATCGGCGCAGTCGCGTTGAAGTGCCCGCCGCGAAGGTCGTAGGTGCGCAGCACCTTGTGCTCCATCTCCGCCGCCGGATAGTCCACGTCCAGCCGCATCAGGAAGCGATCGAGTTGCGACTCGGGGAGCGGAAAAGTGCCCTCGAAATCGCGCGGGTTCTGGGTGGCGATGACCAGGAAGTCCTGCGGCAGGCTGTAGGTCTTGCGGTCGATGGTGACCTGGAATTCTTCCATTGCCTGAAGCAGCGCCGACTGGGTCTTCGGCCCCGAGCGGTTGATCTCGTCGACCAGCACGATGTTGGCGAACAGCGGTCCGGGAACGAACTCGAACTTCTTCTCCTCGCGGCTGAAGATGTGGATGCCGGTGATGTCGGAGGGCATCAGGTCGGCGGTGCATTGCACGCGGTTGAACGTACCCCCGAGCGCCGCAGCGACCGATTTCGCCAGCAGAGTCTTGCCGATGCCGGGCACGCCCTGCAGCAGCACGTGACCGCCGGCGATCAGCCCGATGCACAACCCGTGGATCACGTTATCCATGCCGAACACCACGTTATCCAGTTGCGTGCGCAGTTGCTGTTCCAGGCTGGAGGCAGGATTGCTCATTGCTGGAGTTTCCTTATGTTGTTGATGAGGTTGTTCAGGCGCACAAGGTCGGGCGTGCGTCCCTGCGCCAGACCGGAATGCATTGCCCGCAATTCGTCGATCTGGCTGCGCGGTACGCGCGGAAAGCGGGCCAGCAGGTCCCAGTCGATGCCGTCTGCGCCGGCACGGACGCCGCGCAACTCGGCGAAAAAGTGGCGCAACAGCCCCAGCGCAACTTCGTGGCCGGCCAAACGCCTGCCAAACAGCCCGCCCACCGCACGAACGAAGTCCACGGCACGCGGGAGCTCGGCTCGCTGAACCAGCGGGGCGATGCGGTTGCTGCGCCCTGCCACATAGACCAGCCAGAAGCCGACGATGAACCACAGCGTGGCATGCAGACGCGCGTCGCCAAAGAAGGCGTTCGGGTCGTAGACTTCGGTCAGGCCCTGGTGCATGTCGTCGAAAACCACCCAGCCGTCCGGGCCAAGCGAACTGGCCACCACGTTGGCCAACAGACGGGCGTTGTCGCTAGCGCCGAGCGCGACATTGCCGAACAGGTCGGCGTAACCGCTGATCCAGCCGGTGCCATCGCCGATGCGCACCTGCCAGAATGCCGGCGATCGCGTCACAGGATCTTCGAGCAAAACCAGGGCGGTGCGGAATTTTTCCTTCGGCGTGAGCGACAGCGGGTAGAGCGAATGCGTGCGTACCTGCACCACTTGCACTCCCTGCAGGACCGGGTGGTGGCCTCGAATGGTCAATCCGCGTGGCTGAGGCCTGCCATCCTTGTCGAGTTCCAACTTCGCCGCGGCGGCGTCCCCGGACTTGTCCGCCTCATCGAGTTCCGCGTCTGCGAATTCCAGGCTGAATCCGAGCGCGGCCAGCATGCTCGACGGTTGCCGGCGGCGAGCCTGCGGCTGAGCAAAAACCTCGATGCTTCCGTCGAGCACCAGCACAGAGTTGCCGCGCTCGACCCAGTCTTTCAACGCGTCGATTTCCAATTGCCGTACAGGTAGGGACTGCGGCAGTGTCAGAATCATGAGATTGCCGCGCTCCGGTAGTGCCGCATCGGTCGGCACTTGGTCGTAGCGGCTGCGTAGGCTCTTGACGCGTATGCCGCTCGACTCGATCCAGGATTGCAGACCCTGCAGCCCACGGCTGCCGCGGTCCGCTGTGGTCGGCATGGACTCCGGCGCGGCGTTGGGTTCGCGTGGCCCGACCAGCAGCACGAACACCAGATACACGGCAGCCAGCGCGCCGAGCAGGGTGACCAGGCGTTCTCTCATCGGGGACTGGCGCCGACAGCGGGAGTGCCGACGATTGCCCGTGCCGCCTGATGCAGCGGCGCAAGCTGCGCCGCAACCACCTCGCGGTTGCCGAACAACACCGCGTCGGCCGCGGCCGCCAGCTCGGCAAAAGATGTGGCGTGCGTACGTGCCGCTGCGCCGAGCTGTGCCAGCATTTCCCTGTTGGTAAGGCTCTGGTCGTCGGGCAGCAGGCCGCGTTCGATCAGTTCCTGCAGCACCAGGCGCAGCAACGCCGCCGGTTGCTGGCCGGGGGGGAGATTCGTCACGTCCTTCCATGCCAGTCTGGACGCGCCGGCGGTGGCCGGCACGCGGCTGGCGCGTTGCGTGCGGCTTCGTCGCTGGAGCCACGACGACAGATTGGCCGCGCGCAGTTCGTTGACCACGATCGCCAGCGCCAGCAGCAAAATCACGGCCACGCTGGTGCGCAGGATGAGGTCTGCAAGCCACTCCGGGGGATCCAGCGACTTCAGAAATTCGGTCAGCCAGCGGTAGTCCGGTTCGCCGCTGCCGCGCAGTTTTTGCGCCAGCCAGTCCTTGAGTCGTTGCCACCAGGAAACCGGCGGCTTCGGTTCGACTTGCAGCGTGCGCGCCAGCAGTTCTGGCAGCGCCGCAAAATCGAAACGCTCGAGGCCGGCGGGCGGGCTTCGAATAGAGCCCAGCAGCGCGCGCAGATCACGGAGCTGGTTAGGGGTGGTTTGCAAATCCAGGGGCTGGCTCAACGACTCCGCTGCCGGCAGTTCTGAAACCGCCTGTGCAAGCCCCGGGCAGACTTCTTCCACGATCAGGCGTCGGTAAGGCGGCAGCGGCTCGGCCCCGGTGTCGAGCGCGTTGAGGCACCGGTCCAGGCGCCGGCCAACTTCGACGGTGGCGGCGTCGGTGGCAGCCCTCGTGATCGGCGCTCCCAGCGTGCAGGACAACAGGCCGAGCAGTAGGAAATAGCGGGGCGACGCGTTAAAGGAAGCTCTGATCAAGTTCCACATGCGCGACCGAGGCGATTCGGGTCGAGGGCAAGTCGGCGAGGACGCCGTGTAGCCGGCCTACATAAGGAGGAGCCGACGCAGGCATCGGCCCGAATCGCCCGGTCCCTCGAAAGAGTCGAAATGTCATTGGGTTGTGCCAGGTGCGGCGCCTGCGTTGTTACGCTCCTTGCTGGGGCTTCAGCCGCATCTGCGGAGCGCGAGCGCGCAGGCGGAGCAGGTTCCGCCGGCCTTGGCCGGGGGATGCGACCCGGAGTCGCTCGCATTGCACGCCGCTCATGTGCGCTCGTTGGGACGCCTGCGCGGTCACATCCCCAGAGGGGCCCCCTGTTCCGCGCTCCGGCGTCCCTAGCAGTCATCCACACCTGGCGCAACGCGCGTCGTGGGACTTATGCAGAGCTTCCCTAGCCGCCGACCCAGCGGGCGATGGCGATCAGCGCAATGATCAGCATCCACATTACCAGCGCCCGCCAGATCATTCCCACGGCACTGGCCATGGTGTTCACGTCGGCGTCGTCGCCGAGACCGAG
>DASQOP010000101.1:0-23421 GCA_035644415.1 Burkholderiales bacterium | reverse complement strand
TTCCAACGGCTTCACCCGATACCACCAGGGGAAGCTTTGCCAGGGACAGGGCGCCAGCCTGCAAAGCCTGTCCGGCGAAGGGGAAATCGCCGGCTTGCGTGAGATCGTTATAGACCACCGCCCTCTTTTCCGACATGACGCGCTCCGCGTGGGCGCGGCCGGCATCGGTCTCGATGGAAAGAGGAATGAGATCCAGATAGCTGTCGTTCGAGCAACGCCACGCAATCGGCCTCCCACCCTGCGCGTCTGGAGTCGTCATCCTGATCCACGCCAGGGCGAAGCCGCCATGCTCGATGGACAGCCGGCAGACCTCGTCGAATAATGTCTGGCGATCCCGAATGCGCACGATCGCGGAGTTGATGCCGCTCAATACGGCCTGGATCCGGCTGAGCCGCGCGATCTTGTGCTCCTGCGCACGGCGAGTGGTGATGTCGTGAAAGATTCCCTGGATGAGTCCGTTATCGAGCATCTTGAGACTGATTTCGGCAGGGAAATGGCTTCCATCCTTGCGTTGCACAGTTCGCTCATAACGAAGAGTCTGTCCCGCACGAACCTGTTCCAGGAGCTTGGCATGGGTCTCCCTTTCTTCTTCGAGATAAGTCTGCCTCGCGTTCAGTCCCGTCACCTCGTCTTTGGCGTAACCCAGAAGCTCGCACAGACGGGAATTCGCGAGGACGAGATTGCCTTCCGCGTCGCTGACGAATATGCCGTCCGAGGCTTGTTCGATGAGTCCGCGGTACTTGGCCTCGCTGTCCCGAATTTGCTGCTCGGCTTGTTTGCGCTCGGTGACGTCCTCGGAAATGCCAAGAAGAAAACGCGGATTACCCTGCTCGTCCAGTATGGCCAGCTTCTTGGTCTGAAGCATCCTCTCGGTTCCGTCTTTGACCTCGATCTTCTCTTCCATAATGAAGACCCGCTGGTTGCTTGCCAGGGTCTCCCGATCCTTGGCGACGAATAAATCGGCCTGCTCCTTGGGAAAAAAGTCGTAGTCGTTCTTTCCAAGCAGGTCTTTCTCCGAACGTCCGAGCAACTCCTCGCCGGTGCGATTGAAGCGGACAAATCGCAGATCCTTTGCATCCTTGATGAACAGCATGCTGGGTATGTTGTCGAAGACTGAGTCGAGAAGTGCCTCGCTCTCTTTGAGTGCTTGCTCAGCCTGCCGCCGGGCCGCGCGTTCATTGCGTTCCTGAACAGCGCGAAGAACGGCGGGCGGAATCCGTTCCAGGTTGCTCTTCAGCACATAATCGGCTGCGCCATGCCTGACCAGCGATATGAGCTGGTCTTCGCTTATCGTGCCGGAAACGAATATGCATGGTATGTCGGGACGCAGCTCGCGGACGATCATCAGAACTGACAAGCCATCGAAGGTCGGCAGGGAGAAATCGGAGAGAATCACGTCGGGCTCGAAGTCTTTCAACTCCCGAAGAAGGCCTTCGCGAGTGTCCACTCGATGAACTGCGCACGCGACCCCGGCTTGCTTCAGTTCCCGGATGGTAAGTTCGAAGTCGGAGATCACGTCCTCGACAAAAAGTATCCTGATCTCTTTCCCCGAGCCTGTGGGAAAGGCGTCAGCCGCGGCATCGCCAGTTCCGCGGTTCGAATCGGACGCAAGCCTGCGAAATTCCTTCTTCATATTTCAGCCGGGAAGGCGGAACGGGAGTAACAGGTTAGTGCGGTCGCCGGCGGAACCGGCTCTATCCGCGACAACGCTGCCATTTACCGACCTTACTCAAGTGAGTCGGAGGGAGACTTGTTCTTTTGCCTCTTTTTGCTCCCCGAGAATAACCAGTGGCGAATCGAATTGGAGTTTGCGGACCCGCGTGTCGCCGGCCCGGCGCCTCGTCGCACCGGGCCGGTCTGCAGCGGCCGGGAGGTCCGCTGCGACTGGGGAAGAAAAAACGAGATGGCGGTTCGCTGGCAGAACTGACGTCGGTAAGTGCGTCCTGCAGAATCCGGCTGTCGCGAGGGGAGGAACGCGAACCAGTCGGTGGCCGCTCTGAGTCAGTTGCTGAAAGCCAGAGAGGGGAATGACACCCGCCATCTCGCCGGAAAAGCTGCGCTTACTGACGGCAGAACCCACTTTATAGTTCTTCCGCCATGACACACCGTTCTCCCTAAATTATGTCCGCTTTCTATAACGAGCCTCTGTTGGCGAATTTCTCGTCGATCAGCACCCGGCTCCGGCAGGTCTGTTGAATTCGGACGATTTCGATGTGCGCCGCGCGAACTCCAGGTCGGTCAGCACCTCAATCGCCCTCTCGAACTCCGTGGCCTTGTCGAAGAAAAAATCACCGCCCAGCGCCTGGCAGGTCTGCCGTGCCTTCGTGCTCGGAAAGCTGGTCAGCATGATGACTACCGGCGCGCCGGGCTCGCGCTTGACCTGCCGCAACACGTCGAATCCGTTGCCGTCCTTCAAGCGAATATCGAGCATCACCGCTTCCGGATGGCAGCGCCTGATCAGCTCCAGCGCCTGCGCCACACTCTTTGCTTCACCGGCGATTTCGACCCCGGACAGCCGGGAGATCATGGCTGCCAGACGCTGTCGAAGCAGCGCTGAATCGTCGACAATCACCACTTTCATGCTTTGAAGTCCGGCAGGCATGGGTCCGCAGACCGTACAGTTTGCAGAATAGCCCCGGCCAGCCACGGGGGAAATCGTCGAAACAGTGATTTTTCTGTAGTACGGCAGCCCGTACGGATGTCATGGTTTGATCTACATGAACCGCGCGTACAGGCAGGGCAAGCGTTGCAAACGGGAACTTGGGCCGCGCCCGTCGCTGAGCCGGTGTCAGTCCACCAGCCGGTTGCGGATAGCGTAGTGCGTGATCTCGGCGTTATTGGCCAGTTTGAGTTTTCCCAACAACCTCGCCCGGTAGGTACTCACGGTGTTTGTACCCAGGTGCAATTCCGAAGCTATGCCGCTGACGGTCATGCCATTGGCGATCATGCACAGGATCTGGTGCTCGCGATCCGACAACCGATCGTGCAGGGGTTGGTCGATTCCGATGCCAATTTCGTCCGCCAGGCGTTCCGCCAGTGTCGGGCTGACATATCTGCCTCCGGCCGCCACCTTGCGCAGCGCTGTGATCAATTCGTCGGCGGCGCTCTCCTTGGTGAGGTAGCCGGCCGCGCCGGCCTTGAGCACCCTCAACGCGTAGCGCTCCTCCGGGTGCATGCTGAGAATCAGGACGCGCAGCTCGGGGAAGTTCTGCCGGATATCGTGAAGAACGTCCAGTCCGCCGCGACCCGGCATGGTGATGTCGAGTACTGCCACATCGTAGCGTTGCATGCGTAATGCCTCCATGACCTCGGTGCCGGAGGTTGCCTCGCCGGCCACCTCCAGATCCGGCTCGGCCTCCAGAATCTGCCTGAGCCCGCGCCGGACCACCGCGTGGTCATCTGCAATCAGAACTTTCATCGCGGTCCGTGGTGCGAAATAAGGGAGTTGGTGGCCCGGTACACTCGAAATCTAGGCTGCAGCCACATCGTCGTTCCCGTTCGCGGCGTCCCGGGCGCGGCCAATCGGAATGCGTACCCGCGCCAGCGTACCCTTTCCGGGTTTTCCCTTGATAGTCACGCTGCCGCCGAACATTTTTGCGCGCTCTCGGATCCCCGCCAGCCCGATGGCGTTTCGGCTGGAGGCCTCGGCGACGCGAATGCCGCGGCCATCATCCTGCACCGCAAGACTCAACCAGGCGTCGTTGCACTCAAGGTCCAGGCTAACCCTGGTGGCGCCGGAATGACGCGCGACATTGGTCAGCAACTCCTGACAGATCCTGAATACCGCGGTTGCGATCCCGGGGTCTACCGCCAGATCCGCTTCCGGCAGGCTCAACCGGCATTTTATCCCGGTGCGGCTTTCGAAATCCTGCGCCTGCGACTCGATCGCCGCTACCAGGCCCAGGTCGTCGAGTTCTCCGGGGCGCAGATCGGTGGATATGCGCCGCACGCTGTGAATCAGCGAGTCGATGAATTCCGCCATGGACTTGATCTGCGCCATCACCTTCGAGTCACGCTTATCGACCGACTTCGATAGCCAGGACAGATCCATTTTCAGCCCGGTCAGGGCCTGCCCCAGTTCGTCATGGATCTCGCGGGCGATGCGGGTGCGTTCCTCCTCGATCATTTCCTGCAAGCGGATGGCAAGCGAGCGGATGGTTTCTTCGTTGCGCTTGCGCTCCAGTTCCGCTGCCGCGCGCGAGGCGACGATTCTCAGGATGGATTTCGCGAGTTCCGGATTGCGCAAGGGCTTGCGATTGATCACCATCATGACCCCGAGCGTACCCCCGTCGGCTCCCCAGAGGCCGATGCCGAAATAGCTGTCGGCGGAGTACCGGTCGAGGACCGGCGTGTGGCTGAAGCGCGCGCGCGCATCGTCTGCATGAACGACAGCATTTTCGGTGAGCACGATCGCACACGGACTCCCGTGGCAGTCGTAAGTGAAACTATCGACCATCCTGCCGTCCATGAGACCAGCGACGACGCGCACCTCGCCTTCTTTCTTTCCGGTCAGTTCACCGATGATCGCTCCGTCCGCGCCGAGCGCCTGGGTCACTTGTTCGACGAGCAAGCGGAAGAACTCCGCGCCCGTTGCCGCGGAAACGCCCGCCGCGACGCCGGTCAGCGCTTGCTCCGCCTGCCTGCGGGCGGTGACATCTTCGTTTACGATGATGGCGCCCGCGATCCGGCCCTCGGCATCCCGCAGAGGCACTGCAGAATTCACGATGGTCTTGCGCGTGCCGTCGAAACATTCGATGTCCACCAGTTCATTAATCGAGGTCTCCCCACGCTCGACCGCCCTCGCCCCCGCCCACTCGTGCGGCTGGATCAGCCGGTCGGTTCCGGCCCACCAGCCCTTGTAAACGCCGTACTCGTCCATGCCGACATAGCGCGAGCCAGCCCAGATTCTCTGTGCCGCCGGGTTGGCCTCGACAATGCCGCCTTTGCAATCGATCATCCAAACGCCCACCGGAAGCGTGTCGAGCACGCTGCGCAACATCGTCTCGCTGTGCCTCATCGCATCTTCCGAACGCCGGCTCTGCGTGATGTCGCGGGTGACCTCGGCGTAGCCGCGCAGCCCGCCGTCGTCGGCGCGTAGCGGCGTGATAACGACGTTGGCCAGGAACCGGGATCCATCGTTGCGAACGCGCCAGGCTTCCGCTTCATAGCGGCCCGCCGCCCGGGCGATCTCGAGCGCTCGCTCGGGTTGGCCACTTGCAATGTCTTCCGGCGGGTAGAAACAGGAAAAATGCTTGCCAACGATCTCGTCGGTCCGGTAGCCCTTGATGCGCTGTGCTCCCGAATTCCAGCTTGCGATACGCCCTTCGGGATCGAGCATGAAAATCGCGTAGTCCTTGACCCTCTCGACCAGCAGACGGAAGCGTTCCTCCGATTCCGTGAGCAGCACCTGTGCCTCGTTGCGAACGATGTATTCGCCCAGTTGATTGCCGACCGCGGCTATCATTTCCAGCAGTTCGTCATCGGGTTTCTGCGCGTGCGCGCCAAAGAACTCCATGACTCCCAGGATCCGGTGGCCGGCAATCAATGGGAATCCGAATGCGGCGCGCAAACCCGCCTGAGTGACGAAGCCGGCTCTCGGAAAGTTCGAGTCGTCAAAGACGTCTTCGATCCAGACCGCTTTTTCCTGTTCCCAGATGCGGCCGGGAAGTCCATGTCCACGCTTGAACAGCATCTGCCGGCTTGCCGTAACGAAAACGGACGCATCTTTTTCTATTGGATGCCAGGAATGGGCGTGGTGGAGCACACCGCGTTCGGGATCCAGTTTCCACATTGCGCCCACATCCCAGCCGAGTGTGACGCAGATAACGCGCAGTGCCGCGACCAGCGCATCCGCCGGGACCTGCTCCTGCACCATTGCTCTGGCGATGCCGTTCTGAACCGCCTGGATGCGCTCGAGACGGATCTGTTCGGTGGCGTCAACGCATACGCCATGCATGACGATCGCCGCGCCATCCTCGCCGGTCAGCACGTTGCCGGTGGACCTGAGCACCCGGATCACGCCGTCCGGCCGGACAATCCGCTCGGTCAACTCCCAGGGTTGATGATCGGCCAGCGCCTTGCGAATTACCTCCTGCACGCGCTCGCGGTCCTGAGGGTGCACGCGCGAGAGATAAGCTTCGAACGATTCCGTGAACCGCTCCGGCGACAGATCGTAGATTCGAAACAGTTCGTCGGACCAGGTAACGCGATCTGTTCTCAGGTCCCAGGTCCAGGATCCGGTATGGGTGATCGCCTGCGCCTGCGCAAGCTGCGCCTCCCGGCGCTGCAGCACAAGGGTGAGCCGCTCCCTCTCGGCGACGTCCCGTGCCAGTTGGCGATTGTTGTCCGCCAACTCGGCAGTGCGCTCGCTGACCGCCAGCTCCAGGCGATCATGCGATCGCTGCAGCGCCGCCGCGGCCCCGGCGCGCTCCCGGGTAAGGGCGCACAGGACCAGGCTCATCAGGGTGACGGTGCCGGTGAAAGCCTGGAGGGATAGCAGCGATTCGTTCAGATCGGCAGAGGCAAAGGGACCGAGGTTATTGACGGTTCCCCAAATGGCCAGAATCGTGACCGCGAATACTGCGGCAGTCACAATACGTTCGTCGAAGCGGCAACCGGCCCACGCCATGAAGGGGATCAGCAGAAAGGGAAGTGCATGCCCGATTCCTGGCCGGGTCCAGCGCGCAAAAACGAACACTGCGACGAAGGCAAGGACCAGCAGTCCACCGAACACGATGACTTCGGTACGGCGCGGGGGCTCGTCGCGGCGCGCCTCGCGCAGCCATGCCAGCAGCAGAGGCGTCACAACGATAATCGCAGTGGTATCGCCCTGCCACCAGGTGTACCAATTGTCGAGAAAATTCCGGGCGGGCATGCTTCCGGAGGCGAACAGAGCGCCCACCCCGGAGGTGGCTGCGACCAGACTGCTGGCCGCGGCGATCAGCGCGAAGCGGAACACCACATGCGGCTGGCGGAATTCGAGCGGCGATTCGATGAGGCGGTTGACGAGAATGGCGGCACATACCGCCTCAAACGAGTTGCCGGTGGCGATGGCTGCTGCAAGAGTCAGCGATTGATTGACCGAAAAATTGGCCAGCACGGCGCCCAGCCATACCCCGGGCCATATCCGGACGCCATGGAGCAGCAGCGCGGCGAGCGCGATACCCGCCGGCGGCCACACGGCCGTGGCGTATCCTGGGGGTATGGCGAACAGCAGGGACGCCTTTGCCGCCGCAAAGTAACAAACCGCCAAAACACCGACCTTGGCGATGTACGGAACTCCCGAAATGCGGGTTAGGATCGCTGACATGGCCACATCGAGTGCCGGCGGGCGGTTTTAGTTCATCCGCCTGCGGCAGCGCCCAATGGCGCCAATGGAAAAGCCGACGCGAACAGCCTGGTTTGCATGATCTGCTCCCTTGGCGCAGGCGACCCGGTCCCTTGATATTGCCGTGGATCCGGGTCCGGAACATCCTTGCATCACCGGCCCGGAAAACGGCGATCGAGATCCGGGCACCGGACCCTCAACTTACAGTATAGGCGGCGATCAGCCGCCGTAGGTACCCCAGGGCGGACGCTAGGCTACGTGCCGGCAGCCGCCGGGTTTCAGCACCCGTTCGCTGGACGCTGGATTCCTGGCGAGCTTGCCCTGCGGCCGGATCGGGCGTCTGACCAGTTCGCCGCCGCAGTTGGGGCACACACCCTGCAGCACTCCGATCGCACAGCCGCGGCAGAACGTGCACTCGAACGAGCAGATCATGGCCTCGGTCGAATCCGGAGGCAGGTCCTTGTCGCAGCACTCGCAATTCGGTCGAAGCTGAAGCATCGCGCTCCTCCAGTAGAGAAATCGAACTTGATTTTTGCTGGACACGGAACCTGCGCGCCAACGCACGGTCCCATATCGACGGTACAGTATCGCCGATTCCTGAAAAATTCCCCTTTACAGTCTGCTCCGACAGGGAGAATATTTCTACCGGTGGCCAGGGCTGCGTTTCAATCGCCAGGTGTATGCGAGAAGGCGATACGGATCGCCTTGTTGAGTACGGACCCGCGATGAAGATTAGGGGCCCCGTCTGCACAGTCATCCCACCTTGAGAGCTCCGTTCCGAGCTCAGCCGCCCTTATAGCGCGGCCACAAATTGGATGGCAGTCCTGGCGCCTCACCTTTTCCCGCCCTGCAGGAGCGCGGGCCTGCTTTTCATGTTCCCGCGGATCGCATCCCCGGCGTTTTCGGCCCTGCCGACGCGTTACAATTCCGGCTTGATTTCCAAACAACTCATTCGAGGATGACCGATGAAGCATCTGTTTGTTTCGCTCGCCCTGGTTCTGCCGCTGGTGGCGCACGCCGGTTTCGACGACGCGGTGCAGGCCTACGGGACCGGCGATTACGCCAAGGCGCTTGCCGAGTTCAGGGTGCTCGCCGACCAGGGCAAGCCCGAAGCGCAATATTTCATGGGCTTGTTCTACCACAACGGCTTCGGCGTGCCGCGCGACCAGAATGAATCGGCGAGGTGGTTCCTGAAAGCCGCCCGTCAAGGCGACGCGCGCTCGCAATACTACGTCGGGATCATGGCGGAGAAAGGCCAGGGTGTGGAAAAGGACCCGGTGGCCGCGCACATGTGGCTTTCGCTTTCTGCCTCGAATCCCCAGACCTCCCATCGCGACTCGCTCTACACCAGGGAAGCGATCGAGAAGCTCGAAAAGAAAATGACGCCGGAGCAGGTCGCCAGGGCAAAGGAAACCGCGAAGAACTGGAACCCGCAGAACTGACGCGATCATTTACGCCGCGCAATGCAAAAGGCCGGGTCTCATCCCGGCTTTTTATTTGAATCGCGCATCCGCAGCGCTTCAACGTTGACGTCCCGGTAGCTTCTTCAGGTTCTCGCCCGGCTCGCAGTCTTTACTTTTCCCTCCCCGGTGGCTGCACAGAATGCGTCGTTCGCCGGCGACAGTGACCGATGGAGAGCATTGTAAATGTCGTGCAGCTGCTTCGGCAATCCTGTCTCCAACCAACAACACTACAGTGTCGCGCGGGAATCCGTCCGGCACATTTCAAATTTTCCGATTCGGAAATACTCTGTACATGAGTGAACGCTAGGATACGCGCCGTGTCACTTGCAATGGAATCCATGGATCGAAGAGGCAAGACGCGCACTCTGATTAACGGAGGGAAAAAATGCATGAGCGGAAACACACCCACGCTTTATCAGGCTTAAGCCTGATAATTTCGCATGGGCTTATCACGCTGCTCGCGATCGGCATCGCCCTGACGCTGCCCGTCGTCGCGCAGTTCATCCTTTATCAATGGTGGCCGCGGGTTGAGGCTGACTCGACCTTGCTCTTTACGACGGAAATTGCGTTTGCATCAGTGCTGGTGCTGCTGTTCAACCTAGCGAAGACCGCGTGGGACAACCGTCGCTATGTTGCCAATGCAAAGCTTGCGTCGCTGGCTTACGCCAAAAGCAATTACAACTGGCTCACGCGCTGGCAGGAGAAGGCTCTGTTCAAACGTCTTCCGGTCACCCGGGACGCCTGTATATTGACCGTAACCGGCTTCGATACCTTTGCCCGCAAGAGCAGCCGGTTCAGTACGGTGCTCCAGACAGCATATGAAATTCGCGTGATGTTGCTGAATCCCGCAAGCCGGGGCGCGCGGCTCCGTGTCGATTCCATGCCGCCGGAACGGTCCGACTTCGGCTCCTTTTGCGAAGAGGTCGAAGCAAGCATTTCTTACCTGAGCGCGCTTCGCAGAACCGGAAGGAAGGTGACGCTGAAATTCTACGATCACCAGCCGTTCTGGAAAGTCGTCGTGTTGGGCGACCACGTGTGGGTGCAGTACTGTCATGGCGGATGTGAGATCAAGCAGACTCCGGAATACGTGTTTGCCCTCCATCATCGCAATCCGACAAGAGGCCTGTTTGTTCCCTTTTACATGTACTTTTTGGAGAAATGGGACGAACACCATCACCCGGAGTTCGATTTCGACACGCGTGAACTTGTCTACCGCGATGCAATGGGTCAGGAGTCCGGGCGGCGGCCTTTTTCCATTCCCCCGGTGTACGGCACCGATGCCGCGAACGAGCAGCAGTTGGCGGCACGGGCAGGCTGACGAAGACAGGAAGGGCCGGGAAAGTCGGATATCGCGGCGCGCCACGGTGCCGCCGATCCGGGCGGATTCACGCGACCTGTTTTCCTTTCTTACCTATTCCGCCGTGCTGCGCAGATAGGCGTCCGCGCCGGTGATCCAGTCTTGGCGCGGAGGAGTCAAGATGTCGTAGGCGACCAGCCTCTCCACGGCTTCAGCGCTGTGTGCCACGTTGGCCGGAATGCTGATCATCTCTCGACGGGGATCTCGTCCCATTTGATGTGCTTCACATCGGCCTCTTCTTCTGATCATTCGAAGCCGCGAAGGATATCACTTCGCCGGGTCTGGACCGGGCGATGGCCGGCAATAAGAGCGTTGACGCAGAGGACGCAGACGGAAATGAAAGTACGCAAAGAGAAACAAAAAGAATGAAATAAACGCCGGAAAATTGCAGGGCATGTGGGGTGCGGCGTAAATGCGATGACTACCACGTCAATCTCTGTCCTGGTTTCCATCCTTATGGTTCTTCATTGCGTTCTTTTCGTCTTTGCGTCGAGATTTCGGTCTTACGAAGCGCTCGCTGAAGAAATGTTTGCTGCCGCGGGTCCAGTGACGGGAGCGCGCTTCCAGATCATGCGCAGAATCCAGAAGACCGCCAGCGCGGCGAACAGGTGCTTGAGTGCGTGCCCGCCGACAAGCCGGCCGGCAGAGAAAATCTCCCCGTCGTAGAACTCGGCGCCCTTGGCAGCCGCATACAACGCGACGGCAACCAGGATGTCCGTCCCGCGGCTGTAGCGCGGCGGGAAAAGAAAGACGATCAACAGAACGGCGACGATGGCAAAAGTCTGAACGGCAACATAAGGCCGCAGGTTTCCGGTTCCGGCCGCCTCGCCCCAATGCCAGTACGCCACGCTGGCGATGCCCACCAGAACCAGGGGGCCGAGCAGAGTTACGCCTGCGCTGGGATGAATTCTCTCCGAGATCATCGCGGCGAGCAGTGCCATGAACGCCACGCTCATCGGCAGCCGGTCCCACGTCAGCCGCGAGTTGTCGGGCGCAAGATGATAGTAAGCCGAGCCGATGCAAGTCAGCGCTACAGCAGCGAACAGGACCAGGTACGCCCAGCGAACGGAACGGTCCAGCAGCGGTCGCGATGCATGCGGCAAACGGTTTCGGAGAAGCAGAGCGACGCCGGCACCGCCGACCAGCAGAAACGCGACGTTGGAGAAAACGTTGAAGAAGTTCGGGACGCCGAGCAGCGTGCGCTGGTCTGCGAACTGGTGATATTCGGGCGGTTGCGCCAGGGGAGGCAGGGCCAGGGCGGCGACCGTTACCGCCAATGCCAGCAAAGCGAGGAACCAGATGCCCGCTGTCCTGGCCACTACTCAGGCCCTTGCGTGGTTCACCGGTTCGCGGCCGAGCGTTATCGCTTTTTCCGGGCAGGCGGCCACACATAGTCCGCATGCATGGCAGGCGTCCGCGTTCAAGGCGAACGATTGATGCCATTTGTGAGCGTAGCCCTTGAGTTTTCCGATCAGCGTGAGACCGCGCCGTAGTTCGGGCGGAACAATGCCCATGCTGAAAACCTGATACGGACACACGGCGACGCAGTCTTCCTTGCCTTCGCAGCGGTTGCGGTCGATGACCGGCCGGAAGACTCCGGGTTCCTGCGGGCACCGTGCTGCCGGGTCATTCATGGTTTGGTCGTGTCTGAATCAAGTTAGCTTCTGCAATCATGCCCTATCCTGCCGCTCCGGGGCGTGCAAAGCGGCAACACGGTGGCAGCCACGCAAGACAAGCGGGCAAAAAAACGGGGAGCCTGCGCTCCCCGTCGGGTTTCGACTGTGACTTTCTACGCCGTTTTCTTTCCTACGAACCCATAAGCCACGTTGTTGCGCTCTACGCCCTCGGTTTCGTATTGCTCCTTCATGAGGGCCAGTTGGTCGTGGCCGAGAGCCGGGTACTCGGCCTGGATCTTGTACTTGTAAATCCTCGCAGAGTTTTCGCCGAAGATCATGCGCTTGACCTTGCTGTCCGGACCGCCGAGCGTAGTCTTCCAGCCGTGCTTCTTCATGATGTCGTCCGGTACTTCCAGACGGCGGAAGGCCTCGATCTGCCACTGCGGGCTGCCGTACCACACCGAATCCGACCCCCAGACCACGTGGTCCGGGCCCATCTGATTGACCATCTGCCCGATCATCGCGGCCGCCAGACGCGGGCTGGCCACGGCAACGGTTGCGAACGTCGTACCAAGTTCGGCGTAGACGTTCTTGCAGCCGTGCTTCGAGGCAAGTTCGCACACGTCGGTGGTCCAGTCGATGCGGCCGGTCTTTTCGAACTTGTCGAGCGAATATGCCGGATCCTCGAGGAAGTTGCGCATCGCCCCGTGGTAGATGATGAAGTTGAGCTGCGGCCAGTCCTTCGCGGCCTTGAGCACGTCGTCCGGGGTGGCATGTTTCCATACGCCGGGCCAGGACGTTTCGTAGTCGAGCGGCAGCAGGCCCTTGTGGATACAGATGGTCCTGATGCCCGACTTCATTGCCTTCTCGTACCACGGATAGACCAGGCCCTCGTCATCCAGGCGCCAGGCGGTGCCTTTGGTGGACGGCGACAGGGGATCCCCGATCGTGTAGCACTTCCATGCATCCGGCTTCAGTTCGGCGATGCCGCGGTCGACTTCGTCCATCCAACCGTCCTGTCCGGGCGTAATGACCGTGTGGCCGAACAGGCGGCGGGAGCCGGCAACCTTGTTGATCGCCGCGCGCGCCTGGATGATCTGGTCGTTACTGAGCAGCCACCAGTCCGGATCGTCGAAGGGAGCACCCGAAAGCAACGCCACCTTGGTGTCGCTGTCCAGGTAGATCTCTTTAAGGTAGTTCTGGAACTTGTAGCGCTGCAGGACCAGCGGAATGTCCTTCAGCATGTCCGGATTCCAGTGCTCGGAAGCATATTTGCCCAGACCCAGCAGGCCTTCCTTGTCGAAATCGTCGCGCACGAAGTGCGTCTGATCGTCAAAGATGAACTGCCCTTTGAGCGCCTTGGCACGTGCATCGGCCATATCGATATCGGCGGCCTCCGCCTCGGAAACGTCCCAGATCGGACCGAAGACCTGGTTCATGGCCAGGAATGCGGTCGCCATGCCCGAAGCCGTCTTGAGGAAGCGGCGCCGGTCCATGTTGAGCTTGGCTGCGTACTGATCGGCGAGTTCTTTGATGCGACCTTCCACCTGACGCTGCTGCTCCGTCTGCGGCATCGGGTTGTATTCGCCGTTGGAAACAATCTGTGTCGGCACCGGCGATGCAAACGCGGCATCGTCGGCTGTCGAGGTGCGTTTACGTTCTTCGTCACTTAACCACATACGGGACTCCCCCTTCTGAAGGCTGGATTGTTCTGAACGTTCAGGATGGCAGCCATCGGCGTGTTTCCACTTATTACACCTTTGGCCACCCCTCTCTTTCTAGTCTTAAATTGAACGGAGTCAAGTACCGTCGTCGCTGCGCCACGGCACGGTTGCCTGCGCACGGGTTGTTACAATGGCCGTCATCAAAGTTTCTGCTGATGAAAACCCTTCCTGATCCACGGGCTTACACGCCGATCTCATCGAATCCGCTGGTCTTGGCCGCCGAACGCTCGGCGAATCCAGGTTCTGCGTTGCAGCAAGAAGATGCCGGGGGAATGCTCCTGAGCCGCTTTCGAAAAGCCCTGGAAGTGGGCGACGACGCCCGGATCGAGCAGGCCTTCGCGGAAGCGACCTCCCAATCGGTGCGAGAGACGCTCACGCGTGCGCTCGGGTCGGCGCTGGAAGCACGCGACGAGGCCGCGTTGGTGATGCGGGTATTCGCCATTCCGTTGTTGATCGTCACCGGCGGGCGCAGCCTGGCGGTGGTGCCCGGGGTCGTGCCGGACGTCGGCGAGTTGCGGAAACTGTTCGAAAAACAGGGCGCGCTCGGCCGGTCGAAGAACTTCGGACTGGGCAACGCGCTGACTACCGCCGAGAAACTGGCCGCGGTGAAGCCCAGCATGCTTTACCGCCTTGCCCGCGGATCGGGACAGGAAGGATTCCGGCCGCCGGACCTTGCCCCGCAGGACATCGAAGTGGACTCCGGAGAAGAGTGCGTACACCTGCGCTTTCTGGTCGGGGCGGCGGTTGCGCCTGCAAACGCACCGGGCTTTACCGAAACCGCGGGCAACATCGGCGCCTGGGGGCTGCCGTTCACCCAGGCGTTGGCCGCGCAGCTCGGCCAGCAAGGTTTGTCGCTGCTGCCTATCCCGCGCCCGCCGATGAACCTGCAGCGCGCGCTGGAAACCGGCCGCTTCGCGCTGAGGGAAATGGAATTTCAGTTGTTTCTCGGCAATGCGCTGCGCCGATTTCGCGCGCGCGTCGGCGACCCGGATGCGACCGTTGCCTCCTACTCGGACGGCAGTGTCCGCATCAGCCTCGGCTCGCCTTTCGATGCGTCGCTGGCCTGCGAGTACCGCTGGCCGCTCTACCCGGAGGACGATCTCGGCGCGGTGGGGACCAGCATCTTCGGTCTGCTGGCCGATTGCAGGGTGGAAACCGTCCAGGTCGCCGAAACCGTCTGGCTCGCCAAGGCTGCTTCGCATTGACCAGACCTTTTCACCGCAAAGGCGCAAAGACGCAAAGGAATCGCTAAGGAAAACGAGGAAAATGGGAGCTCAAACCGAGCGGGCTGCGTATGTCGTGCCTCGTCGTTGGCAACCGGCGGCAGCATTCAGAGCGGATATTGTTCTCTCAAGTTTGCTTCCTTTTGCGTGGTTTTCTTTGCGTCCTTTGCGTCTTTGCGTTGAGATTTATTTATCTTGAGGGTTCGTCGAGGAAGAGTTGGACTTCGCGGAAAAGCTGCATGCGGTTCTTTTCCATGATCACCGTGTGTGTTCCTTCGCCGATTTCCACATAGCGCTTCGCCGGTGCGTTTTTCAGCAGCGGGAACAGCGCCTGTGACATGTAGGCCGGCGTGTCCTGGTCCCACTCTGCCTTGATCAGCAGCGTAGTCGCGCGAATGTTCGCGGGATCGTAATAGGGCTTGCCCGCGGCCCAGTACTCGCGCCCGTCCTGAATCACGCCATTGGGCGCGCGTAACTGTCCGCTGTCCTTCGCCTTCGGATCGGTTCCCCAGGTTGCCTCCGCCCAGGCGTCGAACCAGCCCGCCGGGATGAGATCCGCCTGTTTGTCCTCGGGAACGCCGGTGAGCCAGCGTTTTCTGGCGTTTTCCCTCGTTACCGCGCGATACGCCCCCAGCGGCCCGTCGGCGCCGATCAGGCTCGGCGTGTTGCGCAGCCACAGCGGCGCATACAGCACCAGCTTGTTGATCTTGTCGTTGTTCGCCGCAGCATACGCGCCCATGATCGACGTGCCCCACGACCAGCCGAGCAGACTGATTTTCGCCACGCCGCGGCGCTTGCGGATGAACTCCGCCGCCGTTGCAACGTCGCGCACCGCCACGCCGGTAGTGACTATCGGCGGGTTGTCCTGCGGTGGCCGGTCCATCTCGGGCGGGCGCGTCGAAAGTCCGTAGCCGCGCAGATCCACGAGATAGACATCCCAGCCGTGCGCGGCGATGTAATCCATCCACGACATGCCGTCCAGCCGCAGATCGAACGCGGTTTCGGACGGATAGGTGGCCCCGTGCACGTACAGCAGGATCCGGTCCGGGGACACAATCAGATCCTTCGGCCGCCTGTTGCGGATATAGAGATGGATTCCCGGCGTGTCGGAAGGGATAGTCATGTGCTCAGTGACGAGAGCCGGTATTTTTGCCTTGATGCTTTCGTCGTCAGCGATCGCGGCTCCGGCCCACAGACATGCCAGCGCTGCAGTCAGCAGTGATTTGCAGGTGACGGACTTCAACTTGATCTCCTTGTGCGCGCTCTATCGGCGCCGGCTGCCACTGTAGCGAAAGCGGCTGCGCGCGTCACCCCGTCTACTGCGAAAACCATGTTCTTCACCGCAAAGACGCAAAGGCGCAAAGGTAACGCAAAGTAGAACTTGCCTGGGCAAAAAAAGAATCGGCGCAGGAAGGGACATGACGGGTACGGTCCATTCATCAGCGCAAAGTCACCCGCTACGTCTTTTGCTCTATTCATGCTTTCTAGATTTTCTCTGCGTTACCTTTGCGCCTTTGCGTCTTTGCGGTGAGCATTGAGGGTTCTGCTGTCGGCAGAGTTCGCGTATCGTCCGGGCATGAGCGAAACCACACCACCATATGCCGGGTTGACGCCCGATCTGATGCTGAACGCGGTCGAATCCGTGGGCTTTCACTGCGACGGCAGGCTGCTGGCGCTGAACAGCTATGAGAACCGGGTTTACCAGGTCGGCATCGAAGACGACAAACCCCTGGTCGCGAAGTTCTACCGCCCGGCGCGCTGGAGCGATGCGCAGATCCTCGAGGAGCACACATTCACCGCGGAACTGGCGGAACGCGAGATTCCCGCTGTGCCGCCGATTGCAGTCGGCACGCGCACCTTGCACGCTTTTCAGGAATTTCGTTTCGCGCTGTATCCGCGCCGCGGCGGGCGCGCCCCGGAACTGGACGATCCCGACACGCTCGAGTGGCTCGGCCGCTTCATCGGGCGCATCCACGCAGTGGGGGCGCTTTCGTCGTTCGTGCATCGTCCCGCCCTGGATATCGCCACCTTCGGCGAAGAGCCGCGCGAATATCTGTTGGGCAACGATTTCGTTCCCGCCGACCTGTGTGCGCCGTACGCAGCCGTCATCGACCAGGCGCTCGCCGGTGTGCGCGGCTGCTTCGAGCGCGCCGGCACGGTGCGATCGATCCGATTACACGGCGACTGCCATCCGGGCAACGTCTTGTGGACAGACGACGGACCGCATTTCGTGGATTTCGACGATGCGCGCATGGGGCCAGCTGTTCAGGACCTGTGGATGCTGCTCTCCGGAGACCGCGCGGCGATGACCCGCCAGCTTTCCGACGTCCTTGCCGGCTACGAGGACTTCTTCGAATTCGACCGCCGCGAACTGCATCTGCTCGAGGCGCTGCGCACGCTGCGAATGATCCATTACTCGGCATGGCTGGCGCGGCGCTGGAACGACCCGGCCTTCCCGGCCGCTTTCCCGTGGTTCCATACCACGAAATACTGGCAGGACCAGATATTGCAGCTCCGGGAGCAGGTAGCGGCGATGCAGGATTCGCCGCTGGGGCCGCTTTAGGCGGAAACTTCCAATGTGACGGCGTTCTTGACGCTTCGTGACATTGTCTTTACATTCCGCGGCAGGCTGCCGGCACGGCATTTCACATGGAGAAATCCGGGCGCAGCCGCAAACCTCTCGGCGAGGCAGGATGATCTATCAGCTGCACGAGTTTCAAAAGACGGTGATGGCGCCCACGGTCCTCCTCGCGGACACCGTCAAACATCTCTTCACCAGTCCCTTCAGTCCGCTGGCGTATACCGCGGTTTCCCGCACCATCGCTGCAAACAGCGAAGTCTTCGTGCGGCTGATGCGGCGTTATCCGAAACCGCAGTGGCGGATTGACGACACGATGATCGGCGACAAGTGCGTCGCGGTTACCCGCGAGGTTGTCGTGGACAAGCCGTTTTGCCAACTGCTGCATTTCAGAAAAGACATCGCCGTCGGGCAACCGAAGCTGCTGATCGTCGCTCCCCTTTCCGGGCACTTCGCCACGCTGCTGCGCGATACGGTGCGCACCGCGCTGCCGGACCACGATGTCTGGGTCACCGACTGGGTGGACGCCAAAATGGTGCCGCTGTCGAAGGGCGCGTTCCACCTCGACGATTACGTGGACTACATCAGGGAATTCATCCGGCACCTGTCGCCGGATCTCAACGTGATGTCGGTGTGCCAGCCGACCGTGCCGGTGCTTGCCGCGGTGTCGCTGATGGCGGCGGAGAACGACCCGGCGTCACCGAAGGCGATGATCATGATGGGCGGGCCGATCGATACCCGCCGCAACCCGACCGCGGTGAACGATTTTGCCTCGGGCCGTCCGCACTCGTGGTTTGCCAACAAGGTGATCATGCGCGTGCCGCCGAATTATCCGGGCTTCATGCGCAGGGTGTATCCGGGCTTCCTGCAACACGCCAGTTTCCTTGCCATGAATCCGGACCGTCACCTGGATGCGCACAAGCAGTTCTATGACCACCTGATCCGCGGCGACGGCGAGAGCGCCGAGGTGCATCGTCAGTTCTACGACGAATACAACGCGGTGCTCGACATGCCCGCCGAGTACTACCTCGACACCGTCAAGACGGTGTTCCAGGAATTCCAGTTGCCGAAAGGCAGGATGACGGTGCGCGGCGTGCCGGTGAAACCCGAGACGATCAGAAAGACGGCATTGTTCACCATCGAAGGTGAGCTGGACGACATTTCCGGCAACGGCCAGACCGAAGCTGCGCATACCCTGTGCCGCAGCATCCCCGCTGACAAGCGCAAGCATCTGCTGGCGATAGGTGTGGGTCATTACGGCATCTTCAGCGGACGCAAGTTCCGCGAGCTCGTCTATCCGCAGATACGCAGCTTCATCCGCCTGATTGCCCAGAGGGAAGAGGACCTGAAGCTGGTGCGCGTGAAGTAAGTCCGCATGGCGGAGGCGACGTTCTTCAGACTTTTCTGTGGGTTTCGAACGCCTCAGCATTAACGCATTCACCGCTAGGGACGCCAAGGACGCGAAGGCCAGGCTGAATCAGGGTAATGCGTCAGTCGCAACGCAGATACTTGCACTGGGTTTGAACACCCACTTTATTCTTACATTTGGCTTCCCCTGGCGTCCTTGGCGTCCCTTGCGGTTAACGCTTGTAAGGGTTTGTCGATGAGTGTTTCCGCCAAGCTTTTTTGGTGCATGTCGTCTCTTTTGCAATAGAATTCCGTCCATCCTGAAAACAGGGCACCGGCCAGGCCGGTGCGTCTCCGCGCCGCGGCGCGATTCGGCTGTTCCATCAGAAAAATCAGGTGCGAAGCATCCGCCGGCGAGTTGTTTGCCGCCGGAGCAAGCTTGTGCACCATGCACACCTGGCGAGGAGAAAATGAAGAAGTTTCTGGCTGTCGTTGCTGCAACGGCGTTTATGGTTGCCGCAAACGCGGTTCTCGCCGCCGGCTTTCCGTCGCGGCCGGTCACCCTGATCGTGCCATGGGGCGCAGGCGGCGGAACCGACGCGGTGGCGCGGATGCTGGCCTCCCTGCTGGAGAAGGATTTCGGCCAGCCGGTGAACGTGGTCAATCGCACCGGGGGCAGCGGCGTGGTCGGACACCAGGCGATCGCCACAGCCGCGCCCGACGGTTATACGTTCGGCCTGATCACCTTCGAGATCACCCAGATGCACCATCAGGGACTGACCCAGCTCAATGGCGCGAGCTTCACGCCGATCGGGTTGATCAACGTCGACCCCGCGGCGATCCAGGTTAATGCCGATTCCCCCTACAAGACGCTGCCGGACTTGCTCGACGCGATACGCAAGAACCCGGGCAAGCTCAAGGCCGCCGGCACCGCTCGCGGAGGGTCCTGGCATCTGTCTCTTTACGGCATGCTGGCCGACCTGAAGATCGATCCGGCCTCCGTGCCTTGGGTACCGAGCGTCAGCAACGCGGCTGGGTTACAGGAGTTGGCTGCCGGCGGCGTGGACATCGTGAGCGGCTCCCATCCCGAAGCCCGTGCATTGATCGAAGCGGGCAGGGTCCGCAGCCTGGCCATCATGGATGAAGCGCCGTCCCAGCTTTTTCCCAGGGTGCCTACGCTGAAGGCGGCAGCGGGCAGCAAATGGCTGAGTGGCGTCTGGCGCGGGATCGCCGCGCCGAAAAACCTGCCAAAGGCGATCGAGGAACGGCTGATCGCCGCAGTCAAGCAGGCCTACGATAGCAAGGAGTACCGGGAATTCATGACCGGGCGCGGTTTCGGGATGCGTTATCTTCCGCCGCAGGAATTCGCGGCATTGATGGCGAAGACCGACGCCGAGAACGGCGTGCTCATGAAGAAATTCGGAATGACGCAATAAGCAAGGCGAGAGGCGAGAGGGCAAAATCGAACCGCCAATGACGACCCGCGTCCAATTCTTAGCCTCTAGCCTCTAGCCTCGCGATGAAATTCAACGACTCCCTCGTCGGCGCCGGCCTGATCGTGTTTGCAGGCGCGATTCTCTGGAATGCATGGGGATTCCCGTCGATGCCCGGCGACCAGGTCGGTCCCGCGCTGTTCCCGCAACTCATCGCGGCCGGGCTGGCGATCTGCGGTGCGATCTTCGTCATTCAGGCGGCGCGCCGCAAGGCGGACACGCCCTGGATCGAACTGCCGGATTGGATTCGCGCGCGGCGGCAGGTGGCGGGTTTCGCAGCCGTCACGTTGGGTCTTCTGGCGTACTGCCTCCTGGTCGAGGCACTCGGTTTCTTTGTCTGCGCGCCACTGCTGCTCGGGGCGCTGCTCGCGGTTCTGCGCGTTCGGCTCTGGGCGGTGCCGGTGATCGCAATCGGCGTCTCGGTGTTGATCCATTTCATCTTCTACAAGGGACTGGGCGTGCCTTTGCCATGGGGCCTGCTGCAGTCATGGGCCTGGTAAGGACATGGAACATCTGATCCAGGCTTTCGAGCTGGTCTTCGAACCCTATGTTCTGATGGTGATCGGGGCATCGGCGCTGTATGGGCTGTTCGTCGGCGCGATCCCCGGCCTTACCGCCACCATGGCGACCGCGCTGCTGGTGCCGGTCACATTCTTCATGCCGCCGGTGCCGGCGGTCGCGGCGATCGTCACGGCAACCGCGATGGCGATTTTTTCCGGCGACATTCCCGGCGCGCTTTTGCGCATTCCCGGCACGCCCGCTTCTGCCGCGTACTGCGATGAGGCCTATGCCATGACCCGCAAGGGCCAGGCCGAGCTGGTGCTCGGTGCCGGCCTGGTGTTCTCGGTCATCGGCGGTATTTTTGGCACCATCGTACTGGTGACCGCGGCCCCGACACTCGCCAACGTCGCCCTGAATTTCAGTTCCTTCGAATACTTCTGGCTGGTGCTGCTGGGACTGACCTGCGCGATCTTCATCGCCTCGAACAACGTGCTCAAGGCATTCGTATCGCTGCTGATCGGCTTGCTGATCGCTGCCGTCGGGATGGAGAACCCGGCCGCGTTTCCGCGCTTCAGCTTCGGCGAACCGAATCTGATGGGTGGGATCAGCCTGATCCCGATGATGGTGGGATTGTTCGCCGTGTCCGAAGTCCTGCGCTATGCGACATCGATCGAACTGCCGCTGCACCTCGCCCAGGAGAAGTTCGGCAACATCTTCAAGGGACAGTGGGCGCTGGTGCGCCAATATCCGGTGCAGACCCTGCGCGGCAGCGCGCTGGGCACACTGATCGGGGCGTTGCCGGGCGCGGGCGCTGACATCGCGGCCTGGATGTCGTATGCGATGTCGAAGAAATTCTCGAAGCAGCCGGAGAAGTTCGGCACCGGCCACGTCGAAGGTGTGATCGAAAGCGGGGCGGCGAACAACAGCGCGCTGTCCGGCGCGTGGATTCCCGCGCTCGTATTCGGGATACCCGGCGATTCCATCACCGCCATCGCCATCGGCGTGCTGTACCTGAAGAACATGAATCCCGGCCCGATGATATTCATCAACGACCCGCAAAACATCTATGCTGTGTTCATCGTGTTCTTCCTTGCGAATCTGCTGATGCTGCCGCTCGGCGTGCTGGCGATCAAGAGCTTCAAACAGGTGCTCAAGGTTCCGCGTGCGGTGCTGATGCCCGTGATTCTGCTGTTCTGCACGGTCGGCGCGTTTGCGATCAACAATTCCCCCTTCGACATAGGCGTTATGCTGGCATTCGGCGTCCTGGCGTTCGTCATGGAGGAGAACGGTTTTCCGGTGGCCCCGGTCATTCTCGGCGCCGTGCTCGGCCGCATGCTGGAAGAGAACTTCGTCACTTCATTGATCAAGGCGGACGGGCACTTTGTTGCATTCTTCAGTCGGCCGATCGCCGGGGTGCTCGGATCGGTCACCATCGCGGTATGGGTTTCGCCGCTCGTGATCCGGTGGTGGCGCGGTCGCGTGCGGTCCGTTACTGACTAAGAGATTGGGCGACAGGCATCTGATCGACGATGCCGCTGATAGAATATCGGAGCATGCTGGAGGGCGGCATAGCCCGACGGAAAGAGATAACTAACAAGGAAATTCTGGAGAAAATCATGACCAAAGCCGTACGTTTCCACAGAACAGGCGGGCCCGAAGTTCTTCAGGTCGACGACGTCCAGGTCGGCGAACCCGGCGACGGCCAGGCCCGGGTCAAGCACACCGCCATCGGCTTGAATTTCATCGACACTTATCATCGTTCCGGCCTGTATCCGCTGCCGCTGCCGAGCGGCATCGGCCTGGAAGCGGCAGGCGTGGTCGAAGCCGTCGGCCAAGGCGTGACTCACGTGAAGCCGGGCGATCGCGTGGGTTACGCGGGCGGGCCGCCCGGGGCGTATTCCGAAGTCCGTTTGGTTCCGGCTGACCGCCTGGTGAAGGTGCCCAGCGGCATCTCCGACAAGGAAGTCGCGGCGATGATGCTCAAGGGGCTCACCGTTCAGTACCTGATCCGCCGCGTGTACCACGTGGAGAAAGGCGAGACTGTGCTGTTGCATGCCGCGGCCGGCGGTGTCGGTCTGATCGCCTGCCAGTGGCTCAAGGCATTGGGCGCGACGGTGATCGGCACCGTCGGGTCGGACGAGAAGGCGAAGATCGCCAAAGCCCATGGCTGCGACCACACCATCGTCTACACCCGCGAGAGCTTCGCCGAGCGGGTGAAGCAGATCACCGGCGGCGCCAAAGTGCCCGTCGTGTACGACTCGGTGGGCAAGGATACTTTCATGGGCTCGCTCGACTGCCTGAAGCCGCGCGGCCTGCTGGCCATGTTCGGCAACGGCTCCGGTCCCGTTTCCGCGTTCGACCTCAACCTGCTCGCGGCGAAAGGCTCGCTCTACGTCACTCGCCCCACGCTGATGACCTACACCGCCCGTCGCGAAGACCTCGAAGCGGGGGCGAAGGAGTTGTTCGACATCGTCAAGTCCGGCAAGGTCAAGATCGAAATCAATCAGACCTACAAGCTCGAGGACGCAGCCCAGGCGCATCGCGATCTCGAAGCCCGCAAGACCACCGGCTCGACCGTCCTGTTGCCTTGAGAAACCACCACAGAGACACAGAGACACGGAGGAAAAACAGAATTGTCGTCGAGCACGCGTGGCGTACCATCAGGAATCGATCGAATCCTTATTTGTGCGCTGATATTCCCGATGATTTCCTGTCGAAATGGTTTTCTCCGCGCCTCTGTGTCTCTGTGGTGAAAATTAAACTGGGGAAGGAAAATGATTGAGGATCTGAAG
>DASQOP010000100.1:0-23138 GCA_035644415.1 Burkholderiales bacterium | reverse complement strand
GATCTTCGACGGCAGCCCGGCCATCTCGGCGATGCCGCCGGCGTTGTCGGTGATCGGACCGTAGGCGTCCAGCGCCACGACCATGCCGGTCATCGACAGCATCGCGGTGGCGGCAATGGCAATGCCATACAGGCCGGCCAGTGAGTACGAGGCCCAGATCGACGCGCACACCGCCAGCACCGGCAATGCGGTCGCTTTCATCGAAACACCGAGGCCGGCAATGATGTTGGTGGCATGGCCAGTCTGCGACGCGGCCGCGACGTGGCGCACCGGTGCATATTCGGTGGCGGTGTAGTACTCGGTGATGACCACCAGCGCCGCAGTCAGCACCAGACCCACCAGCGAGGCATAGAACAGGTTCACGGCTGCGATCGGACTGTCGGCCATCATTTTCGTGGTGATGAAGTAAAAGGCAATCGCGGCGAGCACGCCCGAGACGATTACGCCCTTGTACAGCGCGTTCATGATCTTGCCCCCCTCGGAAGTCTTCACGAAGAAGGTGCCGACGATCGAAGCGATGATCGAAGCGCCGCCCAGAACCAGCGGATAGAGGATGCCGTTCGCGCCCACCGATTCCACCATCAGGCCGCCCAGCAGCATGGTGGCGACGATGGTGACCGCGTAGGTTTCGAACAGGTCGGCCGCCATGCCGGCGCAGTCGCCGACGTTGTCGCCGACGTTGTCCGCGATCACCGCGGGGTTGCGGGGGTCGTCTTCCGGAATTCCGGCTTCGACCTTGCCCACCAGGTCGGCGCCGACGTCGGCGCCCTTGGTGAAGATGCCGCCGCCAAGACGCGCGAAGATCGAGATCAGCGATCCGCCGAAGGCCAGGCCCACCAGCGCGTGCAGCGCCTTGGCTGCGCCTGCGGTAGGCAGGATTGCCGCGTAGTAACCGGCCACGCCCAGGAGTCCCAGTCCCACCACCAGCATGCCGGTGATCGCGCCGCCGCGGAACGCCACGTTCAGCGCGGCATTGATGCCGTGATTGGCGGCCTCGGCAGTGCGCACGTTGGCGCGCACAGAAATGAACATGCCGATGTAACCGGTGGCACCGGAGAGGACTGCGCCGACGATGAAGCCGATCGCGGTATACCAGTCGAGCCCGAAGCCGAGCACGAAGAACAGCACTGCACCGACGATGGCGATGGTGGTGTACTGTCGATTCAAGTAGGCTTGGGCGCCTTGCTGGATGGCACGCGCGATTTCCTGCATGCGCGCGTTGCCGGCAGGCCTGCCCAGTATCCACTTGATCGAGATCGCACCGTAAATGATCCCGATGATCGCGCACACCAGCGCGAAGATCAGTGCTGAAGACATGAGTCCCCCTTTATCTGTTTATAATTTCTGGGCTGAATCACGGGCCGGCCCCTTGACCCTAAAATGAACGAACGCCGCATCGCTCCCTGCCGGTAATCTTGGGAAGGGGGCGGCCGGTCAACGCGCGATTTTAGCCGAAATTTCCCTGCAGATTGACCGTTTTGAACGGTCGGCGGCGGGATTCAGAGTTTGAACGCGGGCAGTTTCTTCGGTACCGCGACGTTCTTGAGGATCACGTAGCCGGGAAGCCCGTCCTTGAAAGGCGGGAAATCCTCGCCCCGGATCAGCGGCGCGAGATAGTCGCGGCATTTCTGCGTGATCTGGAAGCCGTCTTCGCTGATGAAATCGCGCGGCATGAACTTCTCCTTGTTCGCCACCTCCTTCAGCTCAGCCACGCCTATGACCCATTTGTAAGGCTTCTGCGATTTGCGCACGATGGTCGGCATGACCGCGTTCCTTCCTTTGAGCGCAAGCTCCACTGCCGCCTTGCCTACCGCGTAGGCCTGCGCGACATCGGTGCCCGAAGCGATGTGGCGGGCGGCGCGCTGCAGATAGTCGGCCACCCCCCAATGGAATTTCAGATTCAGTCCTTCCCTGACCATGTCCGCCACCACCGGCGCAACGCCGCCGAGTTGCGCGTGGCCGAAGGCGTCGCGCAGTCCCTGGTCGGAGAGGAACTTGCCGTCCGCGCCTTTTACGCCCTCCGAGACCACCACCGAGCAGTAACCGTATTTCTTCACCGTGGAATCCACTCTGGCGAGAAACTTCGCCTTGTCGAAAGCAACTTCCGGAAACAGGATGATGATCGGCAGGTCGGTTTTCGCATCGGCCGCCAATGCGCCCGCTGCCGCGATCCAGCCGGCGTGACGACCCATGACTTCCAGGACGAACACCTTGGTCGAAGTCTTCGCCATGCTCGCCACGTCGAAGCTGGCTTCGCGCACCGACACCGCGACGTACTTTGCCACCGAACCGAAACCGGGACAGCAGTCGGTGATCGGCAGGTCGTTGTCCACGGTCTTGGGCACGTGAATCGCCTGGATTGGATAGCCTAGGGTCTCGGAAAGCTGCGACACCTTCAGGCAGGTGTCGGCGGAATCGCCACCGCCGTTGTAGAAGAAGTAGCCGATGTCGTGGGCCTTGAACACGTCGATCAGGCGCTGGTACTGGGCGCGGTTCTCGTCGAGACCCTTGAGCTTGTAGCGGCAGGAGCCGAATGCACCGGCCGGCGTGTGGCGCAACGCCGCGATGGCCGAAGCCGATTCCCTGCCGGTGTCGATCAGGTCTTCGGTGAGCGCGCCGATGATGCCGTTGCGACCGGCGTAGACCTTGCCGATCCTGTTCTTGTGATTGCGCGCGGTCTCGATGACGCCGCACGCGGATGCATTGATGACGGCGGTTACCCCGCCTGACTGCGCATAGAACGCGTTTCTCTTTGCCATGGTATCTACCCCTTTAGATCTTCACCGCAGAGGCGCAAAGGAAACGCAAAGGAAAACAAAAACACTTTCGGTTAAAAAGCAAAGAGGTTGATAGTCGCGCCACCGCGATATATCGACTGGGTGGGACAAATCGGCCCCCCCGCTTTTTGACACGCTTCCTTTGGTTTTCTCTGCGTTTCCTCTGCGCCTTTGCGCCTCTGCGGTGAAGATTTGTCATTTCAAAGCGGCGAAGATCCGGTCGCGGATGGCATCCATCGAGCCGACGCCGGCGATCTTGACGTATTTCGGTGCGCCGGGTTTGCCGCTTGCCGCCCACTTCGAGTAGTACGCGACCAGCGGCTTGGTCTGCGAGTGGTACACCTCGAGACGCTTCTTCACGGTTTCTTCCTTGTCGTCGTCGCGCTGGATCAGGTCTTCGCCGGTGGCGTCGTCCTTGCCGGGGGCGCGCGGCGGGTTGAACGCCACGTGATAGGTACGCCCGGATGCGGGATGCACGCGGCGGCCGGACAGCCGCTTGATGATCTCGGCGTCGTCCACGTCCATTTCGACCACGTAGTCGAGATTCACGCCTGCGTTCTTCATGGCATCGGCCTGCGGGATGGTGCGCGGGAAACCGTCGAACAGGAAACCCTTGGCGGAATCCGGCTGCTTGATGCGCTCCTTGACCAATCCGATCATGAGGTCATCCGGCACCAGCGCGCCGGCGTCCATGAATTTCTTCGCTTTCCGGCCCAGGGGAGTGCCGGCCTTGACCGCGGCGCGCAGCATGTCGCCGGTGGAAATCTGGGGAATGCCGAACTTCTCGCTGATGAAGGCGGCCTGAGTGCCTTTGCCCGCGCCGGGTGCGCCAAGGAGAATAAGTCGCATGTCATTCCTGTTGTAGAGAGTCGAGCGCCAAGTGACGGCGGGCCACGCTTTCCGTAGCAACTTGCCGCGCAGCGCGAATTATAAGGGTTGATTCAGCGCGCGGCGCCTGCGAAGGCCTTGCGCATCTTTTCCAGGTCCGCGGGCGTATCCACTCCGGGTTCCGGCGCCTGATCGGTGATCAGCACGCTGATGCGGTGGCCGTGCCACAGGGCGCGCAGTTGTTCCAGCGATTCGAACTGCTCGATCGCTGCGGGCGCGAGCGTCGAATAAGTCCTCAAGAAGCCGCAGCGATAAGCGTAGAGGCCCAGGTGGCGATACGCCGGCAGCCCGGCCGGCCATCGCGACCGGTCCGGCCCGAAGGCATCGCGAGCATACGGGATCGGTGCGCGCGAGAAGTACAGCGCGTAGCCGTCCTTGTCGATCACTACCTTTACCGCGTTCGGATCGAACATTTCTGCTGCATCATGGATCGCGTGACAGACTGTGGCGATCGCCGCATCGGCATGACCGGCGAGCTGTTGTGCGACGGCACGGATCAGCGCCGGAGCAATACGCGGCTCGTCGCCCTGGACGTTGACGATGATCTGCTGCCCGGACCAACCGCGCTGGACCGCGACCTCGGCGATGCGGTCGGTGCCAGAGGCGTGCTCCGCGCGCGTCATCATCGCGGCGTGGCCATGACGGCCGACCGCGTCCAGGATCCTGCCGTCATCGGTAGCCACGATGACTTCGGCCGCACCCGATTCGCGAGCGCGATCGGCGACATGCACGACCATCGGCTTGCCGGCGATCTCGGCGAGCGCCTTGCCGGGCAGCCGCGAAGAAGCGTAACGGGCGGGGATGACGACGACAAAGTTCATGTGACCGGTGACAGGTGACGAGTGTGTTCAGGACCCGTCGAAGATTGACTCGCGCGTCACACGTCACGCGTAACTCGTCACTCAAACTTCTTCCGTAGGAAGAAGTTTGCGCGCCTCGTCTTCCAGCATCACCGGAATGTCGTCGCGGATCGGGTAAGCGAGCCGGCAGGCCTTGCAAATGAGCTCCTGCTCCTCCTTCCGGTAGACGAGCGGACCCTTGCACAGGGGGCAAACCAGGATGTCGAGGAGCTTAGGATCCATGGCGCGATTTCAGTCTGTCGAGGATGTGTTGGCCAAGTGCGGGATCGACGGCGGCGTCCACCGGCAGTGCCCACTGGTTTTCCCGTGCGAAGCGTTGGCATTTTATCGCATCCTTCTCGGTCATGATGATCTCGTCCGCATCCTCGAAGTCGAGATCGGCGGGCGCGAACGGATGATGATCCGGGAAGACATGCGCGGTGAAACTCAACCCCAACCGTTGCAGATGCTCGAAGAATCGCAACGGATTGCCGATGCCGGCCACGGCATGGAGGCGCCTGCCGTGGAATTCCGACGCGGCTGCGGTATGGCCGGGATTGAGCAGGTTGTGGAAGTAGCTGCCTTCGAGGGACATGTCGAAACGCGACCCGACGCGCACACCGAAACCGCCCGGCCCGTTGATCACAACCGCATCCACCGATCGCAGCCGCGCCGCGCCTTCGCGCAGCGGGCCGGCCGGGAGCGGCAGCCCGTTGCCCAGACCTCGGCTGCCGTCGAGGACGACAACCTCGATGTCGCGCCGCAAGCGGTAGTGCTGCAGCCCGTCGTCGCAGACGATCACGTCGCACTCGGGATTTGCGGCCAGCAGCGCGCGCGCCGCGGCAACCCTGTCGCGCCCGATCCAGACCGGGCAGCGGCTGCGGCGAGCCAGCAGCACCGGCTCGTCACCGGCGGCGGCCGGATCGGAGTCCGCGGTTACGGCCTGCAGCCTGGCGAGCCCGCCGTAGCCACGGCTGACGATGCCGGGCTTGAATCCCTGTTGCCGGAGGATGCCGCACAGCCACAGCGTCAGCGGCGTCTTGCCGGTGCCGCCGGCGGTGATATTGCCGACCACGATGACCGGCACCGGCAGACGCTCCGAGCGCAGTACGCCGATCCTGTAGGCGAGCCTGCGCAAACTCGCCGAGAGCCGGAACAGTGCCGCAAGCGGCAACAGGGCGACGGAAAGCCAGGACAGGCGATACCAATGGCGATCGGAAAAGGGCACGCGAGCTCCCCGGAGATCAGGTGCAATGGTACCGCGGTGCGTAATATGAGCCTGAGGTCAGCGCGGCAACTGCGCGGTAAAGGTGATTTTGCCGAAGCCCGCCATCTGTGCGGCTTCCATGACATGGATCACCGACTGATGCGTGGCGTTGGCGTCGGCGTTGATGATGATCACCGGATCGGGATTGCCGCTGGCGGCGCGCCGCAACTCGTTGGCGAATGCCTCCCGGGTCGTGAACGTCACCGGTGTGCGATTGACCATGTACTGGCCTGAGGCCGATACGCCGACGTTGACCTGGTTTGGACGTTCGGCCGGCCGATTGGCATCGGCCGTGGGCAGGTTGATCTGCAGTTCCGAATACTTGGAATACGTCGTGGTGACGGCGAGGAAGATGACGATGACGATCAGTACGTCGATGAAGGGCACCAGATTGATTTCGGGCTCTTCCTGGAACGAACCACGGCGGAAGTTCATCGCGTGCCTCCCTTGTCAGCTCAGGCCTTGCGCTCGCCCTGGATGATCTCGACCAGCTTGACGGCCTGGATTTCCATTTCCACCACCAGCGAATCCACCCGCGCGCGGAAGTGGCGGTAGAACACCAGGCTGGGGACGGCGACGATGATGCCGAACGCGGCGTTGTACAACGCAATTGAAATGCCGTGCGCGAGTTGGGCTGGATTGGCCATCCCGGTCGGGCCCTGGACTCCGAAGATCTCGATCATGCCGATGATGGTGCCGAGCAGTCCGAGCAGCGGCGACATGGTGGCGATGGTGCCGAGCGTCGTGAGAAAACGCTCGAGGTCATGTGCGGCGGCGCGTCCCGCCTCTTCGATCGATTCGCGCATGATCTCGCGCGTGCTGCCGACGTTGCGCAGCGCCGCGGCCAGGATCCTGCCCATCAACGACGACAAGGCAAGCCGGTCCAGCATCTCCGGCGACACACCCTTCTGGCGGTATTCCTGCACCACCTGCGCCAGCAGTCCACGCGGCGCGACAATGTCCTGGCGCAAGGACCAGAAGCGCTCGCCGATGATGCCGACCGCGACGACCGAGCACAGGATGATGGGCCAGATTGGCCAACCGGCTGCTTCGATGATGGCTAGCACGTAGTCTCCATTGCGTCAGAAAAATCGCGACACTTTAAACTGCATCGCCATCACGGGCAAGTTTGCCTCATCGCACTCTACAGCTTCGGCAAAGCGCATTCACGGCGCGAAAAACTGTCCACAATCTTTGTGGATAACACTGTGGATGGTTTGCACAAAGAGAAGGTAAGTGGAGTTGGCGAAAGCATTTTTTGTTCGGCGATTAAAAAATATGCGCCCCGTTTTCCGTATTTTATTCAACGGCTTGTATTCGAGGGCCGCGTGGTTGCGCGGTTTCCGGGGTACTCGCGTGACCGTTTTGTGACCATTGTGAATGAACAGCGGTGCCCGGCGCGCGTTGTCGAGAGTCGAAAACAGGCTGAATCGGCGAGAAAAATTTCCGACGAAACGGCAGGCGCACCGAAGTATGCGCCGGGCAGAACTCTACGGATCAGCCCTGCTCGCATAGAATGCGGTACATGATCTCGCAGGATCCGGCGAACATCGTCATCAGCGTCTCGGAACTCAACCGGCGCGCGCGCACGCTGGTCGAGTCCGGTTTTCCGCTCCTCTGGGTCGCCGGCGAAATCTCGAACTTCACGCGCGCGACCTCCGGCCATTGCTATTTCCTTCTGAAGGACGCACAGGCGCAGGCTCGCTGCGTGTTCTTCCGCCACAAGGCCTCGGCGCTGGACTGGCAGCCCGAGAACGGCATGCAGGTCGAAGTGCGCGCGGCTCCCACGCTGTACGAGGCGCGCGGAGATTTTCAGCTCAACGTCGAGACCATGCGCCGCTCCGGGCTGGGTGCCCTGTTCGAGGCGTTCGAACGGCTGAAGAAAAAACTCGAGCAGGAGGGCCTGTTCGAGACTTCCCGCAAGAAGCCGATTCCCGCTTTCCCCCTGGTCATCGGCATCGTTACCTCTCCCAAAGCGGCGGCGCTTCGCGACGTGCTTACCACGCTTGCGCGGCGCATGCCGGCGATTCGCATCGTGCTGTATCCGGCGCCGGTGCAGGGCGAGGGCGCGGGCGAGAGGATCGCGCAGGCCATCCGCTCCGCCTCGGCGCGCGCGGATGCGGACGTATTGATCATCTGCCGCGGTGGCGGCAGCATCGAAGACTTGTGGGCGTTCAACGAGGAAGTGGTGGCGCGCGCGATCGCCGATTGCGCGATCCCGGTCATAGCGGGAATCGGGCACGAAACCGATTTCACCATCGCCGATTTTGTTGCCGACGCGCGGGCGCCGACGCCGACCGCTGCCGCAGAGCTGGCGAGCCCTAACCGGGAAGAGTTGCTGGTACGCCTCGGCGCGCTGTACCGGCAATTGAAACACAGTGCCGATCGGCTGCTGGAAGCGCGCATGCAGCAGCTCGACTATCTGGGGAAACGTCTGGTTCACCCGGGGCAGCGCATCCGCGACCAGGCCCGGCATCTCGCGCATCTGGCGACACGGCTCAAATTGTCCATGATGAAAGTGCTGGACACGGCGTCTTGGCGTGTTGCCGATCTCCTGGGCAGATTGCGTACGACGCGGCCGGATCTCGTTGCGGCTGCACTGCAGCATCGGGAACTGGCGCGGCGCCTGAAACTCGGTTACGCCCGCCTGCTGGAGCTTCACGAAGTGCGGCTGCGCAGGCTGGGTGCAAACCTCGAGCACCTCAATCCGCGGTCGGTCCTAGAGCGTGGCTACAGCATCGTCGCCAAGGTTGACGGCCGTATCGTGCGCTCGGCGGCTGAGGTGCAGACCAGTGAACGGCTGCGTCTGGCGTTTGCGCGCGGCACCGCCCTGGCGCGCGTCGAGAGCAAGGAAGACGTGGACTGATTGCGGCATGCGGGAGGGAAGGGGTATCTTTAGCACGGCAGCCATTATTCGCCTGTCGAGCAAGCCTGCCTGTGCTCGACCGCCGTAGCCGGGCAGGATCAATCAACCAGATCAATAATGAGGAGGAGTTATGTCGCTCGTGAAGAGAATGCTTTCCCTGGTCGCTTTGGCCGTGTTTGCGGCGCTGTCGATGAACGCGAACGCCCAGCTTGCCGACAAAAAGGTTCTTACACTCGAAGGTGCGAAGAAAATTGCCGCGGCTGCGGAAGCCGAGGCCAGGAAGAACAACTGGAACGTAGTCATCGCCGTGGTGGACGACGGTGGACATCTGGTCTATCTGCAACGCATCGACGGCACTCAAACCGGCAGCATCGAGGTGGCCATCCAGAAGGCGCGCACCGCGCAGGCTTTCAAGCGCCCGACCAAGGTATTCGAAGATGCGATTGCCGGCGGCCGCAATGCGTTGATCGCATTGCATGGAGCCTTGCCGTTGGAAGGCGGCCTGCCGATCATGGTTGGTGGGCAACTGGTCGGCGCCATCGGCGTAAGCGGCGTGAAATCCACCGAGGACGGCCAGATCGCGAAGGCCGGCGCGGATTCGCTCGCCAACTGATTTCCGGTTTACCGGGAGCGTGCGCAACGCTCCCGGTCCTTACCGCCCGAGTTGTTCCGGAAGCCAGGCCTCGATGTGCCCCTTCAACCCCTCGTCCAGACCGTCAAACGCTTTGACCCCCGGTATTGCACGCAGCCAGGTGAGCTGGCGTTTCGCCAGTTGCCGCGTCGCGGCAACAGCCTTGTCGCGCAACGCCGCCAGGCCGAATTCGCCATCGAGGTATTGCCACACCTGCCGGTAGCCTACGCAACGCATCGACGGCAGTGAGGGCTTGAGGTCGTAGTCCTCGCGCAGTGCGCGCACCTCGTTGATCAACCCCAGTTCCAGCATCTCTTCGAAACGCGCGGCGATGCGTCGATGCAGAGCCGCGCGGTCCCCCGGAATCAGCGCGATCGGAATCATGCGATAGGGCAGGCTTGCGCTCCTGCCCGCGGCGATCAGCTCGGACATCGGCTTGCCGGTCAGGTAAAAAATCTCCATCGCGCGCTGGATGCGCTGCGCATCGTTCGGGTCGAGCCGTTCGGCGGTGGCCGGATCGATGCGCTCGAGCTCGCGATGTATGGCGGGCCAGCCGGCCTTCACGGCCATCGCGTCGATCACCATGCGGATATCCGCATCCGCCGCCGGCAGGTCGGAAAGCCCCTCCTGCAGCGCCTTGAAATAGAGCATGGTGCCGCCGGTGAGCAGCGGCACGCGGTTGCGTTCGACGATGCCGCGCATCGCCTCCAGCGCGTCATCGCAAAACTGCGCCGCCGAATAATTGCCGGTGGGATCGATGATGTCGATCAGATGGTGCGGCACCTCGAGCCGGGTCGCCAGATCCGGCTTGGCGGTACCGATGTCCATGCGGCGGTACACCAGCGCCGAATCGACGCTGACGATCTCCACCGGAAAATGCCGCGCCAGTTCCAGCGCCACCCCGGTCTTGCCGCTGGCGGTGGGGCCCATGAGCAGGATTGCCTCAGGGCGGTCCTGTGGTGAGGGGTGAGGGGTGAGGGGTAAGGAGGAGGGCACTAACTCTCCACGCTTGCGCTCGGCAGGCCTGTCGCCATTGCGTCCTGAGGGAGGCGACGAGAGAAGAATTGGGTATACAGGGACGAAAAGCTCTTGCCCCTCACCCCTGACCCCTCACTCCTCACTTTCCTCTCATGAACATCCTGTCCAGTTCGCCTATCGTGACCTGGAACCAGGTCGGCCGCCCGTGGTTGCACTGGCCGGAGCGCTCGGTCGCTTCCATGTCGCGCAGCAGTGCGTTCATCTCGGCCACGGTGAGCGAACGGTTGGCCCGGACTGCAGCGTGGCAGGCCATGGTGGAAAGCATTTCGTTCTGACGCTCGGCGAGCACCCGGCTGCCGCCGAATTGCGCGATTTCCCTCAGCACGTCGCGGGCGAGTTCAGCGGAGTCGGCCTGGGCAAGCGTCATCGGTACCGCGCGTACCGCGATCGCATTTGGTGCGATGGCCGCGAGATCGAAGCCCAGCCTGGACAAGGTCTGCGCGTGGTCTTCGACAGTGGCCACCTCGAGCGCGCTCGCCGTCAAGGTGGCCGGAATCAGCAACTGCTGCGTCGGGATGCGGTCAACGTCGAGCGCGCTCTTGAGCTGCTCGTAAACGATGCGCTCGTGGGCGGCATGCATGTCCACAACCACCAGGCCCTCGTCGTTCTGCGCCAGGATGTAGATTCCGGCCAGCTGCGCCAGGGCGAATCCAAGCGGATGCGGCGCATCCTGCGGCAGCGCCGCAGGTGCGCGTGCCGGTGCCTCCAGTGTGGCCTGGCCCGCTCCGAACAGCGTTGCATAGAACGCCGCCGGTTGCGCGGCGCGCAGGTCCATTCCCGACTGGCGAAAGGCGGATGTGCCCGCGCGCGGAAAGGCCATCGCGGCGCCGACCTCCTGCGCAGGTGGATTTCCCGCACGGGTCCCGGCCAGCGCCTTCTCGAGAGCGTGAAAAACGAACTGGTGTATGCCGCGCGAATCCCTGAAACGCACCTCGATCTTCGTAGGGTGAACATTCGCATCCACCAGCGCCGGGTCCAGGTCGATAAACAGCACGTAGGCAGGATGGCGCTCGTGATGAAGCACGTCGTGATAGGCCTGGCGCACCGCGTGCGCCAGCAACTTGTCCCGAACGTAACGGCCGTTGACGAAGAAGTACTGCGCGTCGCGGGCCCCGCGAGAGTAGGTCGGTTGGGCGACCAGACCGCGCAGGCGAAAGCTGCCGGCCTCTGCCTGGACCGGGATCGCTGCTTCGCGGAAGGCCTCTCCCAGTACTGCGTGTATGCGCTCCTCGGAGCCTGCTGGATGCAGGTGCGACTGCGCGCGGCCGTTGTGCGTGAGCGTGAAGCGTACATCCGGGCGCGACAGAGCGATGCGCCAGAAACTCTCTTCGCTGTGGGCAAATTCGGTTGCGGGACTCCTGAGGAATTTGCGCCGGGCAGGAGTGTTGAAGTAAAGGTCGCGCACTTCGACCGTGGTGCCGGCAACCGCGGCGGCGGGCTCGGCTGCGGACAACGCGCCGCCGCTCGCATCCAACCTCCAGGCATGCGGGCTGTCGCTGGTCCGGCTCAGCAGGCTGAGATGGGAAACGGCCGCAATGCTGGCCAGCGCTTCGCCGCGGAATCCCAGGCTGGCAACGCGCTCCAGCTCCTCGAGCGAAGCGATTTTGCTGGTGGCGTGTCGGGCAAGCGCGAGCGCCAGGTCGTCCTTGCCGATGCCTGCGCCGTTGTCCGCGACGCGGATCTGCCTGATGCCGCCTTCGGCAAGCTGCACAGTCACGTCGGTAGCGCCCGAGTCCAGGCTGTTTTCCAGCAACTCCTTGAGCGCGGAGGCGGGGCGATCGACCACTTCCCCAGCCGCGATCTGGCTGATCAGGAGGTCCGGAAGCAGGTGGATGGCGGGCATCGATGCAGGTCTGTGGGGTCAGAGCGATTATAGCCGCAGGCCCCGGCTCGGAGCCCCGGGCATTTGGGTTCAGGGCGCACGCCCGAGTCAGGCCCTGGCGGGCGTGACCCGGTGGCCGATCGGTGTGTTGCCGCGATGTGCCTCGCCTCGCGTCTCGCCTATCACTTATAATTGCGCACTTTTGTGACACCCACCTTGGCCTCCATGACGAGCGCATCGTTCCGCCGGAGGCCAGCTCGACAGGGAGGTTTTTCCATCCATGCAGATCGGCATACCGGCGGAAATCCGCGCGGGCGAAACGCGGGTCGCCGTGACCCCGGAAACCGTCAAGAAACTTGCCGGCTCCGGCCATCATAAGTTGCTGGTCCAGAGCGGCGCGGGCGCCGGCTGTTCGATACCTGACTCCGAGTTCGCGGCCGCCGGTGCTGCCGTGGCGCACAGTGCGGCCGAGGCCTATGGTTGCGACATCGTGCTGAAAGTACGTGGTCCCGAACCGGGCGAACTCGCCATGCTCAAGTCCGGCGGCGTCCTGATCGCGCTGCTCGCGCCTTACAAGAAGGAGGGGATCGAAGCCATCGCCAGGACCGGCGTCACCGCGTTTGCAATGGAATCGCTGCCGCGGATTTCGCGGGCACAAAGCATGGATGTGCTGTCCTCGCAGGCCAACGTCGGCGGCTACAAGGCAGTGATGCTGGCCGCGAACGCCTACCAGCGCCTGATGCCGATGATGATGACTGCTGCCGGCACGATCAAGGCGGCGCGGGTGGTGATCATGGGCGTGGGTGTGGCGGGCCTGCAGGCGATTGCGACCGCCAAGCGCCTGGGCGCAGTAGTGGAAGCCACCGACGTGCGGCCCGAGACCAAGGAACAGGTCGAGTCGCTGGGCGCCAAATTCGTCGAGGTGCCGCTTACCGAGGCCGAGAAAGAACTGGCAAAGGGCCAGGGCGGTTATGCGCGCGAGATGGGCGATGACTACAAGAAGCGCCAGGCGGCCCTGATCGCGGAACGCATCAAGCAGGCGGACATTGTGATCACCACTGCACTGATTCCCGGCCGTCCCGCGCCCCTGCTGGTCACCGAGGATATGGTCAAGACCATGAAGCCGGGCTCGGTGATCGTGGACATGGCGGTGGAGCAGGGCGGCAACTGCCCGCTCTCGGAACTGGACAAGACCGTGGTCAAACACGGCGTGCAAATCATCGGCATCGCCAATTTGCCGGCGCTGGTGCCTGCGGATGCCAGCGCGCTGTACGCGCGCAACCTGCTGAACTTCCTCAACCTGTTGCTGGACCCCAAGACCGGGCAGCTGCAACTGAACCGCGAGGACGAGATCATCGCCGGATCGCTGGTGTGTATCGGCGGGGAGCCGGTCAAGAAACAGTAAAGAGTGAAGGGTGAACGGTGAAGGGGATATCGCCGCATCGCGGTCCTCACGCCTTTCACCTCACGCCTCACCATTGGAGAGAGACATGGAAGCCATTGATCCGATCGTTAACCATCTGACCGTGTTCGTGCTGGCCATTTTCGTCGGCTATCACGTGGTGTGGACCGTGACTCCGGCGCTGCATACGCCACTCATGTCGGTGACCAATGCCATCTCCGGCATCATCATTGTCGGCGCCATGCTGGCGGCCGGCCCGCAACCGATCGACTGGGGCACGGTGCTGGGCTTCGTCGCCGTGGTGCTCGCAAGCGTCAACGTTTTCGGCGGATTCCTGGTGACCCAGCGCATGCTGGAGATGTTCAAGAAAAAAGACAAGCGAACCTAGGTGAGCTTGCGGCGGAGACTGATGCGCCATGGGCGCGTTACGTCGTAGCCACAAGAAGATCCACGGAAACGAACCCGTCCCGGAGAACTGAATGTCTGCAAATCTAGTGGCGCTGGCATACCTGGTCGCGTCGGTGTTTTTCGTCCTGTCGCTCAAGGGACTGTCGTCACCGCTGATGGCGCGCAGGGGCAATCTGTTCGGCATTATCGGCATGGTGATCGCCGTGCTCACCACGCTGTCGGTCACGCAGAACTGGATGCTGATTGTGCTCGGTGTTGCGGTAGGTGGTAGCGTCGGCGCGGTCGTCGCGCGGCGCATCCAGATGACGGCGATGCCGGAGCTCGTGGCGGCGATGCACTCGCTGGTGGGTCTGGCCGCGGTGCTGATCGCCTTCGCCGCGGTCCATAATCCCGGAGCCTACGGAATCCTGACCGCTGACGGCGTCATTCCACGCGGAAACCGGCTTGAACTTTTCATCGGCACCTTCGTCGGAGCCATCACCTTCAGCGGCTCCGTGATCGCCTTCGGCAAGCTCTCCGGCAGGATACGCAGCGCCCCGGTGGTGTTCGGCGGACAGCACTGGGTCAATCTGGTGCTGGCAATCGTCATGATCGCTTTTGGCGTCGCCTTCATGTTCAATCAAAGCTGGACGCCGTTCGCGATCATGACCACGATCGCGTTCGTGCTGGGCGTGCTGATCATCATCCCGATCGGCGGGGCAGACATGCCGGTGGTGATTTCGATGCTCAACAGCTATTCCGGCTGGGCGGCGGCCGGCATCGGTTTTTCGCTCAACAATCCGATGTTGATCATTTCCGGTTCGCTGGTGGGAAGCTCCGGCGCGATCCTGTCCTACATCATGTGCAAGGCGATGAATAGGTCGTTCTTCAACGTGATTCTCGGTGGCTTCGGCGGCGGCGATACCGCGGCAGCGACCGGCGACGTGGCGCAGAAGACTCATCGCAGCGGCAGCCCGGAGGACGCGGCTTTCCTGCTGGGCAACGCCGAGTCGGTCATCATCGTTCCGGGCTACGGACTGGCAGTGGCCCGCGCCCAGCACGCGGTGAAGGAAATGGCGGAAAAGCTGCACGAAAAGGGCGTGAAAGTCCGTTTTGCAATCCACCCGGTGGCCGGACGCATGCCCGGACACATGAACGTGCTGCTGGCGGAAGCGGAAATTCCCTACGACCAGGTATTCGAGATGGAAGAGATCAACAACGAATTCCCGACCACCGACGTGGTACTGGTCCTGGGCGCCAACGACGTGGTCAACCCGGCCGCCAACGTGCCCGGCAGCCCGATATACGGAATGCCCATTCTGGAAGTACACAGGGCGCGTACGGTGCTGGTGGTCAAGCGCAGCATGGCGGCGGGCTACGCCGGCCTCGACAACGACCTCTTCTACATGGACAAGACCATGATGGTCTTCGGGGACGCCAAGAAGGTCGTGGAGGACATCGTCAAGGCGATTTGACCTTGGTGTCCTGTTCCGCTAATTCGCGGGTTTTCCGATCGATGATGGATTGCTGTCAAACAGATCATGGGACTAACGTCCAAGGTTCACGAGTTATCCCACGAATCAGCAGAACAGGACACTAGACGCGCGCGCCGTCAGGCCTAATAATTACCGAAACAACGGTATTTCTTGGGGGAGAGTCGTTGTTGTTTTTGCCGCCTCGCCGTTCCAGGCTTCCCCGCTCGATGTCTGGTCTATGAGTCCGTTGTTGTATTTCTTCATTCCCGGGGACTGAGAAAGAACAGGATGGACAAGAAGACGATCTACTCCAAGACCGGCAAAGGGGTACTGGAGATCAAGAACAAAGCCGGCAAGCTTGCCAGGGACCTCGTCAAGGTCCTGACGCTGATCGACGGCAAGTCCACTGTCGCAGAGCTCATCGCCAAGTCCAAACTCAGCGATGCCGACATAGATCGCTCGCTGTTGCAGTTGACCACCGGCGGGTATATCAAGGAGTTTTCCAACACCTCCGGCAGCGCATCCAGCACCCCACTGGAAAGCTCGTACGTCGACGATCTCGACTTCACCTCCTCGCTGGCTCCGGGAAAGAATCCCTACCAGTCGGCGCAGACCGAATTCCGCCAGCGCGAGTCCGCCGATCGCGTCAAGGCGGAGGAGGAAGCCAAAAAGAAGCGCGAGGAAGAGGAGCGCCTGAAAAAAGAGCAGGCGCTGCGCCAGGCCCGCGACGAAGCGGCGCGCCTTGCCAAGGTCGAGGCCGAGCGCAAGGCCAAGGAAGCCGCCGCGCTCAAATTGCGCGAGGAAGCGGAGCGCAAGGCAAAGCTCGAAGCCGAGGCGTTGGCGCAGACGCAACGGGACCTGGGAAAGATCCTCGAAGCCGAGCGCAAGGCACTGGAACAGTCCGATCGGACAAAACAGGAGGCATTCGAGCGCGACGCGCAGGAGAATGCCGAGCGGCGCAATCGCGAGGACGCGCAACGCCAGCGCAGGGAAGAAGAGGAACACAAGACTCGCGAGGTCGAAGAACACCGCGGCCGCGAAGAAGAGGAGCGTAAGCGCAAGGAAGAGGAGGAGGGCCGGCGCAAAGTAGACGAGGAACGGCGTCGCCGCGAGGAAGAAGAGCGCAAGCGCAGGGACGAAGAGGAACGCAAGCGCAAGGAGGAAGAAGAGCGCAAGCGACGTGCGGAAGAGGAACGCAAACTCAAGGAGGAAGAGCAACGCAAGCGCCGCGAAGAAGAAGAACGCAAGAAACGGGAAGAAGAGGAACAACGCGGCAGGCGCGAAGAGGAGGAGCGGCGCCTGCGCCGCGAAGAGGAGGACCGCAGGCGCGCGGAAGAAGACCAACGGCGCAGACGCGAGGAAGAAGAGCGCAAGCGGCGTGAGGACGAGGAGCGTGCGCGCAGCGAGGCGGCCGCGAAAAACGATCTTCCGGAATTCGACCTCTCGGGCCTGAGATCGATGGAAAGCCAGATTGCCTCGGAGTTCGAGAAGCAGCAGGAAGAATTGCGCCGCCGCGAGCAGGAAGAAGAGACTCGTAACCGCGAGCAGGAAGAGTCGCGTCACGCAATCGAGCGTGCCGAGCGCGAAGAAGAAGCGAGGCTGGAGGCGGAACGGCGTGAAGCCGAGGACCGTGAGCGGCGCGGGCGCATGGAGCGCGAACGCCAGGACCGGGAAGAGCGCGAGCGCAAGCGCAACGAAGAGAAAGAGCTCCGGATCAAGGAGCAGGAAGAGCGCAAGGTCAAGGCCGGGCTGGAGCGCGAACGCCAGGAGCAGGCCAAGATCGAATCCGATCGCAGGGCGCGCGAGGAGGAGTTGGCGCGCCGGCGCAAGGAACAGGACGAACGCGATCGCAAGCGCGCCGAAGTCCAATCCCTGAAAAAGCACAAGGGGATTCGCACGCCCCTGGAGCGCTTCAGGCCGGCCATCATAGCAGTCGTCGTCGTCGTCGCACTGGTGGTCGGCGGTATCCAGTTGATACCGATGAACACCTATATTCCGTCGATCGAGAGACTGGCGTCCGGCCATATCGGGGAACCGGTAACAATCGGCTCGGTGCGTGTATCGGTGCTCGGTGGATTCTCGATGAGCCTCGACAACGTAAAGCTCGGCACCACGCAGGACGTCAAGATCGACAAGGTCGATCTGTCGCTGGATCTCGGGTCGGTGTTCGATGAAGTCAAGATCATCAGGAACGTCACGGTCGAGTCGGCCAGCGTGGCTCAGGAGGTGCTGCCGCGTTTGCCCAAGTGGATGGAGGCGGCGGTTACCGACAAGAACTTGCAGGTCAAGCGTGTGGTATTCAAAGGCGTGAAGCTGGAATCGCGTACGGTGAAGGTGCCGAACTTCGATGCGGAGCTCGATCTTTCCCCGGAGGGCGCCGTCCGGAAAGCGGCATTGGAAACGACCGACGGCAAGCTTTCAGTGCAGATCACGCCGCGCGGCGAGGAACTCGATATCGCGGTCTCGGCCGGCAAGGGCTGGGTGCCTCCGATCGGCCCACAGATCGAGTTCACCGATTTCTCGGCCAAGGCAGTGGCCTCGGGCCATCAGATCCGGGTCGCCGAATTCCGGGCCCTCCTTTACGGCGGCGCCGCGAACGGTTCGGCATTGATCAATTGGGGCGGGCCGTGGTCGATCGAGGGCCAGGTAAATTCAGAGCGCGTCGCGCTTCAGGAATTGATGTCGGTGTTCACGCGGGATGCGAAGTCAACCGGGCACCTGGAAGCCACACTGCGTTACTCGCTGGCCGCTCCCGACCTCGTCACGCTGTTCGATACGCCCAGGATTGAAGGTACGTTCGTAACCAGGAAGGGAGACCTGGACGGTGTGGACCTGGTGCGCGCGCTGCAGATGGGGGGGAGGCAAAACGTGCAGGGTGGGGCGACCCGGTTCGAGGAAATCTCCGGCGCGCTCACTGTCGCCGGTGGCCGCTACCAGTATCGCAATTTAAAGCTCGCCTCAGGGCTGCTCTCGGCAACCGCCGGCCTCGAAGTATTGCCGAACAAGGAAGTACACGGGCGCGTATTCGTCGAACTGAGATCGCAGGCGGCGCAGATCCGCGGCAACTTCATCGTCGACGGCAATCTCAAGGCCATCGTCCTCAAACCGAATTGATCGGCCTCAGAGCGCGTCGCCCGGCGTGTCGATATCGCGCAGGATCCCGGGATCGTCGCAGTCGATGGTCTCGACAGTCTGCGCGTGACGCTCGACCACGGAGCGTGCGCCTTCGTCTCCTTCCAGGCCGAGCAACTCGGCACGGAAGCTGCTGCCGAAACCGACCGGGTGGCCGCGTTTGCCCCGGTAAGCGGGCACGACGATGCCGCCCGGTTGCGCGACGTGTCGGGCGACCGTGCTGATGGTTGCCGGTGCGACGTAGGGCATGTCTCCCAGCGCAATCACCCAGGCACTAGCGCTCATGCTGGCGCGGATCGCGCAGACCAGGCTGTGCGCCATACCCAGGTATGCGTCCTCGCAGTCTTTCACGACAATGCCCTCGCTCTCCAGCAAATTTGACAGTTCATCATCCCCGGCGCGCACCACGGCGATGACGTCGGGCAGCGCCTTCCTGAGATTTCGCAGCGAAGCCACGCCGATCGGCGTGCCGTCACGGAGCCGATGGAGCAGCTTGGCGCCGCCGAAGCGGCTGCCGCTGCCCGCGGCGAGGAGTATTCCGGTGACCGTCAAGGATGAAGGGGAAAGGGCAAGGATGAAGGCGGAAGGATGAAGGATGAAGTTATGAGTGCGCGGAGCGCACGCCGTCTTCCTGCCTTTCGTTTTTCCCCCTCACCCTTCCGCCTTCATCCTTCATCCTTGCTCTCAGTTCTGCGCCAGCTTGGAACGAGCCAGCGGCGGATTCGCAGCGAAGTATTTGCGGATGCCCACCAGAATCGCCTGCGCCATCCTGTCCTGATACTTTTCGTCCTTGAGTCTACTTTCCTCGTCGGGGTTGGTGAGGAAGGCGGTCTCGACCAGGATGGAGGGGATGTCCGGGGCTTTGAGCACCGCGAAGCCGGCCTGCTCGACGTGCGCTCTGTGCAAGTTGTTGATGCCGCCGATCTCGCCCAGCACTGCCCGGGCGAGTTTCAGGCTGTAGTTGATGGTGGCGGTCTGCGAAAGATCGAGCAGTACCTGCTTCAGGGTCGGGTCGTCGACGTCGATATTGACACCGCCGATCAGGTCGGCCTCGTTTTCCTTCTTTGCCAGCCAGCCGGCGGCGGCCGAGGTCGCGCCGCGTTCCGACAGCGCGAACACCGAAGAGCCGCGGGCGTGGGGTTTGATGTAGGCATCGGCATGGATCGAGACGAACAGGTCCGCCTGGACCTTGCGCGCCTTGACGACGCGATTGGCGAGCGGAATGTAGTAGTCGCCGTCACGGATCAACACGCCGCGCATGTTCGCCTCGTCGTCGATGAGCGCTTTCAGTTTCTTCGCGATTGCCAGCGTGACGTGCTTCTCGTAGGTGCCGCTGCGGCCCTTTGCGCCCGGATCCTCGCCGCCGTGTCCGGCGTCAACCGCGACGGTGACCAGGCGCAATACCTCCGGCTTTTTGGCGCCCGGCACGGCCGGCGCCCGGGTTGCACCGCTTGCGGGCTGGTCCGGCTGTGTTGCCGGCTTTGCGCTTCCGGCGGCCGGCGCGGGGACGATGTTTTTCTCGAGCAGGGCGAGAATCGGGTCCACCGGTTCGACCGGATAGACGTCCAGCACCAGCCGATGGCCATAGTCCCCGACCGGCGTGAGTGTGAAGACCTGCGGCTTGACCTGTGCCTTCAGGTCCAGCACCAGGCGGATGACGCCGGGCTTGAAGCGGCCGATACGCACGCCGCTTACATAGGGATCGTCCGGCGAAATCTTGGTGGACAGCACATCGAGAGCCGTGCTGGATTCCACGTTCTCGAGGTCGAGCACCAGGCGGTAGGGATTGGCGATGGTGAAGACGTTGTGCGCGATCGGCGCTCCCGATTCCAGCGTGATGCGCGTGTACTCCTGCGCCGGCCATATGCGCGCGGAACTTACCTGCGTGGCGCCATGAGCGCCGGACAGTGCCGCCAGAAAAGCGGCCAGTGCCGTGGCGAGCAAGACGACGCGCCGGCAGGATCGCTGCCGCCCGCAGTTCTTACCCGGGCCAGCGTTCCACTGCTTCAGGATGCGATCCGTGCCAGACAATTTTTTCCCAGCTCCGTTTGTGCGGCGATCCGGACACGCCGTCCGCCGCGCTCTTCGACAAGCGAAACGCTCAGGTCTGCGGTGGGCAGCAGATCCTGCGCCCGTTCGGGCCATTCGATCATGCAGACGTTGCGGGAATCGAAGTCGTCCCGGAAGCCTGCCTCCAGCAACTCATGCGAATTGTTGAATCGATATAAATCAAAGTGATATAAGTTTAACTTAGAAAGTTTATAAAGTTCAACAAGTGTATAGGTTGGACTTTTCACTTTCCCCTCGTATCCGAGACCACGCAGGATCCCGCGGGCCAGCGTGGTTTTGCCGCTTCCCAGCTCGCCCGAGAGCGCAACGAACAATCCGGGCCGCAGTATCTGCGCCAGCATTTCTCCGAAACCAAGCGTGGCCGCCTCGTCGGGCAGGAACGCTGAAAGCTCAACGGCAGCGCTGTTCACGCTGTTGACCTCTTCGATTTTGCCGCTGCCCTGGAACCGGCGGCCTGCAGCGCCAGGTCAACGAATACGCGCAGCGCCGGAAGTTCGTCACCACGCCGCCAGGCGAGATGGATTTCGGTGAGTGGGCTTGCCTCCCTGAGCGCCTTGTAGGTGACGCCGGTGCGACGCAAGTTGGTCAGCGACGCCGGGATCAGCGCCACGCCAAGTTCGGCCGAGACGAGGCTGACGATCGTCTGCATCTGGATCGCTTCCTGTTCCACGCGCGGGCTGAATCCGGCGGCTCGGCAGAAGCTCACCACGTCGTCGTACAGTCCCGGCGCCATCGGCCGGGGGAACAGGATGAAAGGTGCGTCCTTCAGATTGGCCAGCGCCAGCTTGCCGGGACGTCGCGCCAGCGGATGGCGATCCGGCAGCGCTGCCACCAGAGGCTCGCGCACTATGCAGACCGACTGCAGCGCCGGTTCATCGATCGGCGGCAGCACAAAGCCCACGTCGATGCGGCCGCCGAGCAGATCCCTGATCTGGGCGTCGGTGGTGGATTCGCGCAGGGTCAGGTTCACCAGCGGGAATCGCTGGCGGAATTCGCGCAGTACCACCGGCAGCACGTTGTAATCCGCTACGCTGATGAAACCGACCGCGAGTTCGCCGATTTCACCGCGCCCGGCGCGCCGCGTCATCAACACCGCCTGCTCGAGCCGCGCCAGGATCTGCCGTGCTTCCTGCAGAAATGCATGCCCGGCCTGGGTGAGCGACACATGCCTTTGGGTGCGATGCAGCAGCGTTACGCCCAGTTCCTCCTCGAGCGAACGAATCTGCATCGACAGCGGCGGCTGCGAGATATGCAGTTTCTCGGCGGCCCGGCCGAAGTGCAGTTCCTCGGCGACCATGACGAAATAGCGCAGGTGGCGCAGTTCCATTTGATTCGCGATTAGTATCAAAAGTCCTCAAATAATATATTAGACACCTGTGGGCGGCGCGTCCAAACTTGCGGCCTTCATCCGTGCCCGGGCCGCGTCTGCGGCCCGGGTACGGCAATCCGCAAGCCGCATTCCACAGTACCGGGGGAGAACATGGCAGATAACTGGCGCAGCAATTTGATCACCGCGGGCGTTGCCCGCTCGCCCAACCGCGCGATGCTTCGCGCCGTCGATTTCAATGACGGTGATTTCGAAAAACCGATCGTCGGCGTGGCCAACGGGCACTCCAACATGAACCCCTGCAATGCCGGTATCCAGCCTTTGGTGGATCGCGCCATGCGGGCACTGCGAGAGGCAGGAGCCATGCCGCAGGTTTTCGGCACGCCCACAGTCACGGACGGCATCGGCATGGGCACCGACGGCATGAAATACTCGCTGGTATCGCGCGAGGTGATCGCGGACGCGATTGAAACCGCGGTCAATGGGCAGATGATGGATGGAGCCCTGGTGATCGGCGCCTGCGACAAGAACATGCCCGGCGGAATGATGGCGATGGCGCGTATGAACGTGCCGGCGATTTATGTCTACGGCGGCACCATCAAGCCGGGCAACTGGAAGGGTCAGGCGCTGACCATCGCCAGCGCCTTCGAGGCGGTGGGCGCGTTTACCGCCGGCAAGCTGAGCCAGGAGGACTTCGACGGCATCGAGAGGAACGCCTGTCCGACCGTGGGCGCGTGCGGCGGCATGTTTACCGCCAATACGATGTCGTCCTCGTTCGAGGCCCTCGGGCTGAGCCTGCTGGGCTCCTCGCAACTAGCGGCAATCGACCCGCAAAAAGCCGACTCCGCCGCCGACTCGGCGCGCGTGCTGGTGAACGCGATCAAAAAGAACATCCGCCCGCGCGACATCATCACCCGCAAGTCCATCGAGAACGTCGTCAGCCTGGTGATGGCCACCGGCGGTTCGACCAATGCAGTGCTGCATTACCTGGCGATTGCGTCAGCCGCGGAGGTCGAATGGACCATCGATGATTTCGAGCGCATTCGCCGCAAAGTGCCGGTGTTGTGCGACCTCAAGCCTTCGGGAAAATATGTCGCGGTGGACTTCCACAAAGCCGGAGGCGTGCCGCAAGTGCTGAAGATGCTGCTGGTCAACGGGCTGCTGCACGGCGACTGCATGACCGTCACCGGTCGCACCATCGGCGAGGAACTGGAGAA
>DASQOP010000099.1:0-25047 GCA_035644415.1 Burkholderiales bacterium | reverse complement strand
CTTTCGGGCTGCCGGGAGCGGCCTGCGGTCGGCGACATCGTCCACGTAGTGCCCAACCACTGCTGCGTGGTGAGCAACATGGTGGACGAGGTCTACGGCGTGCGCGGAGAGCGGGTCGAGGTCACCTGGCCAGTCGCGGCGCGCGGCACCGTGCGTTAGCTCGGCTGAAGGGTCAGGAAAGTACAACGCTCACCGCTGAGGACGCGGAGGACACGGAGGAAAGGCAAGAGAGAAAAATGGGTCGAGGAAGACCTTTGGGCTGATGATCCACTGCAGTAAAAAGTTGCCGGCGCAGGTTCGCGAACAGTCATCACGCTTTGACTCCAATTTACTTTTCCTCGTTTTGGTTTTCCTCCGTGTCCTCCGTGGCAAGAGCTGAGCTTTTTTCTTGCTTCGGTTCATTTCGCCTTGGGAACGATGACCGCAATATGCGGATGCCTGGGCAGGTAGCGTATCGCGACTTTATCGCCGACCGCGAACTTGCTGCCTGGCGGGAGCCTCTGCGTAACGACGATCGGATGCTCCCAGCCCGGGGCGAGAAACCGGTATCGAACCGTTGCGCCCCGCAAACCAGGCGCGCAGGCGATTATTTCCGCTTGCGCCGGCAGGCCTTTGCGCAGAACCGTTTCGGTTTCCTCGCGCCTGGCCCTCAGGAACTGGCCGAATATCCACAGCAGGAAACCAATCAGCGGCAGCGCCACCATGGCGAAGATCAGCCAGCCATGCCAGCTCATCGGAGCCATGAGGGCCCCATTACGCTATTTCATGCCCATGTGAAAAGGCAGCCATAAGGAAAATGCCGGCACGAAAACCAGCAGCATTAACCCGGCGAACAGAACGGCCAGGTATTTGAGCATCGGCCCGGCAACGTCCTTCATTTGAGTGCCGGTGATCGCACAGGTGGCGAACAGTCCCAGGCCGATCGGCGGCGAAAACAGGCCGAGCCCCATGGCGATGACCATCACCGTGCCGAAGTGCAGCGGATGCACGCCGAGCTGCTGGGCGATCGGCGCCAACAGCGGACCGAAGATGATCAACGCGGGCGCCCCTTCCAGTATCGCCCCGAACACGATCATCAGCAGCGCCGAGACCACCACGAAGGCCTGCGGACCGTGCTGATGGCCGAGCGCCACCATGGTATCCGACAGATACTGTGGAATCTGCTGGATCGTCAACGCGAAGGAAACGCTGGATGCGGCGGCGACGATGAAGAGAATCCCGCCGGCCATGGATGCAGAACGGACGAACAGCCCGACGATGGACTTCACGCTCAGTTCGCGGAACGCCAGGCCGCCGACAACCAGTGCGTAGATGACGGCGAAGGCGGAGACCTCGGTAGAGGTCGCTACGCCGGAGACCACGCCCTTGCCGATCATGAGCACCATGACCAGGCCGACCATCGCTCCGCCGATCAGGCGTATCAGCGGCGTCTGCACCTCGAAAGCGTCATTCGGGTTGATGCGGGATCCGCAGTAGACCGCGACCGCCGCCAGAGCCATCGCCAGGACGCCCGCCGGCACCAAGCCGGCAAGGAACAGTCCGCCGATCGAAATATTGGCGACGAACCCCAGGATGATCATGTTGATGCACGGAGGAATGGTCTCGGCCATTACCGCCGTGCTGGCCAGCAGCCCGGCCGCGTCGTTGGGATCCTGTCTGGTCCTGCGCACCGCCGGCATGATGATGCCGCCCACTGCGGCGATGTCCGCCAGCTTCGATCCCGACACGCCGGAAAAAAACGCGGTGGCGGCAATCATGATCAGGTTCAGCCCGCCCCGTAGCCGCCCCATCATCCTCAGCAGCAATTCGATCAGTCGCGCCGACATGCCGTTGGCTTCCATGATCAGACCGGCCAGCACAAAGAACGGGATGGCCAGCAGCACGAAGTGATCCATTCCGGACAAGACTTGCTGCGAATACACCAGCATCGGCAAGGACGGATCGACCAGAAAATACAGCAGCGACGAAAATGCCAGCGCAAATGCGATCGGCACGCCGATCACCAGGCTTGCGACGAATCCCGCGACCAGCAAAAAAGCCGGCGTGACCGCGTGCGTCGGGACCGTCGTGTTCCAGCCCCATACCGCCAGTGCCAGCCCGAGGGTGGCAGCCAACGTCCCCCACACGTGCTTCCAGCGCCCATCGAGGGCCGCGGCGGTTCCGAACACGATCATCAGCAGGCTTCCGGCTACCACCGGCCAAATGTAAATCCATTGGGGCAATCCGATCGGCGTGGTCTGGTCGCGCGAATCGATCAGCATGGCGGCAGACGAGAACAGCAGAGCAACAGAAACCGCGACGATGATCCAGTCGCACAGTTGAATCATCGCCGGGCGCCAGCTCAGCGGAAACAGGGTGCGGAAACTGTCGATGCCGACATGCTGGGCCCTGCCTACTGCGGTCGCGGCACCCAGAAACACCTGCGTGACCATCAGCGCGCGCGCGATCTCCTCGGCCCAGTTCAGCGGGTCATGCAGGAAATAACGCCAGATTACCGAGGCGAAAACCATCAGCACATCCACCGCGAGGACGAATGCGGCGAAGTACTCGATGACAGCCAGCAACCCGGCCAACAGGCGATGTGCCCCACCTGCGCTTGCGAACCCCTTGGCGTAGGGCCTGGCGTCGTGCGGGTTCATGCCAACCGGTCAGACCGCGCGACCGGTGGCGGCGATGGTGCCCGCAAGGCGGGCCGGGTCATGCCCGGGCCGCCGCGATGGCTTCGAACAGCGGCTTGGTTGCCGGGTATTGCGCCGCAAACGCCGCCCACAGCTTCGTTTCCATTTCCTTGCGGACGAACTCACGCTCGGTTTTTGCCATCGGCTGGAACGTGATGCCCAGGCGTTTCAGCTCCTCGACCGCCGCACGACCCTTCTCCGCGGCATGCGCGCGCTGATAGGCGGTCGCTTCCGCCGCCGCCTTGAAAAGCACCGGGCGAACGTCGGCGCGGATTTTCTCCAGACCGCGCCGGCCCATGACGGCGATCATCGGACTGAACAAATGTTCCGTCAGCCAGCAGTATTTCGATACCTCATAAAGCTTGCTGGCGACTACCGTGGCCGCGTCATGCTCGAAGCCGTCCACCACTCCGGTCTGCAGCGCGGTGTACAACTCGTTGAAGGGAATCGGTGTCGGGATTGCTCCCATGAGCTTGAAGGTCTCGATGAAAGCCGTCGTAGGCAGAACGCGCAGCTTCACGCCCTTGACGCCGGCAAGCGACTTGATCGGGTTCTTGGCGTAGACGCTGCGCGCGCCGAAGTGCGATGCCCAGCCCAGCACCGTGCAGCCCGTCCGGTCAAAAAGCATCCTGGCCAGACGCTCGCCGACCCCGCCGTCCAGCGCCTTCGCCACGTGCGCATAGCTGTCGAACACGTATCCCAGGTCGAGCATGCCGAATTCGGGCGCGACGGTGGCCCAGATCGACGATCCCGTGATCATCATGTCGATCGATCCGACTTTCACCTGCTGCACCACGTCGGCTTCCTTGCCAAGCTGGCTGTTCGGAAAATACTCGATCGCAATGCCGTTGCCAGTCGCGCCTTGCAGATTGGCGGCGAAACGTTGGTACCAGGGGTAATGCGCCGCGTTCTGGTCGGCCGGCAGCGACGAGGAAATCCGCAGCGTCACGGCGGATTGGGCGCGGGCCCGCCGCATCCCGCCGGCGAGCGCGAGTGTCGCTACGGAAGCGGACGCCAGAAAACGACGGCGTGAATCCGAATTCATGATGTGCCTCCCCCTGCAGCCAAATTGCGGCGGACCGCCTTACCCGTAGCGGCGCTCGCCAGCAGCGCGTCGATCAACCGGTGCACGCGCAGCGCCTCCGCGCCGTTGACGCGCGGTTCGCCGCCGCTCTGGACGGCATCAATAAAATCCCGCCACACACTACGGTGATAATCGTGCGGGAACGCCATTGGATCGGCGCCTGCGCCGCCCGCCGAACCGTCCGCCGCCATGGTCTCGCTGCCGCCGTCGTGCCAGCGCAGCTCCAGCGCCGTGCCGGCGAGACTCGCCGTGCCGCGCGTGCCGGTCAGTTCGATGCGCTCCGCCGCACCCGGATGAGCAGCGGTCGTGGCCTCGATGACGCCCAGGGCACCGCTGCCCCAGTGGACGGCCGCGCACACCAGATCCTCGCACTCCATGCGATGGACCGGCGTGGTGGCCGCATAGCTCATCACCTCCTGCGGGTCGCCGGCAAGCGACAGCAACACGTCGAGCGTATGGATTGCCTGAGTAATGAGGACCCCACCGCCATCACGCGCACGGGTTCCCCTTCCGGGTTCGTCGTAATAACTCTGCGGACGCCACAGCCGGACGACGGCCGATGCCCCGACCAGCATGCCCAGTTCGCCCGAGGCCAGCGCACTCGCAAGGCGCTTCACTGCGGGCTTGTGGCGATGCTGCAGGACGACACCGAGCGTGACGCCGGCGGCGCGGCAATCGGCAACCATTTCCTCAGCTCTGGCGGTGGTAATCTCGAGCGGCTTCTCGACCAGCACGTGTTTTCCGGCCACGGCGCAGCGCCTCACGAGGTCGAGGTGCGTGTTCGCCGGCGTGAGCACGGCGACCGCATCGATCGAGCGGTCATTGAGAACAGCCTCCATGCTTTGGCACTGCGGAAACGCAAAGGTCTCCGCGAACTTCGCGCGGCGTGCCGGGCTCGGGCTAAAGGCATACGCGACCTCGACCCGGTCCGAGAGCTCGATCAGGCTTTTTGCGTGCGGCACGACGGCCATGCCGAGCCCGACGATGGCGATGCGCGCCTTTTTCATCGTGGAAATCCGTAGAGTGCTGCGGGATTGTCCACCAGGATTTGCCGGCGCGTGGCATCGTCCGGCGCCCAGTCCGCCAGCAGATCGAGCATCGCGGCGCTCGACGGAACCGGGCTGCGATACGGATGCGGCCAATTGCTGGCCCACAGCATGCGTTCCGGTGCGTGCTTCACCAGTTCCCGGGCCAGACGCGCCACGTCGTCGTAAGCAGGGGCGCCGGATTTCGACGATTCGTAGGGTGCGGACAGCTTCACCCAGCAGCGCCCGGTATCGAGCAGCCGCCGCAGCGCTTGAAACGCCTCGTGTTCAGGCGGCACCGGATCGATGTATTTGCCGACATGGTCTATGACGAAATGACCGGGGAGCCTCCGGAGTTGCGCCTCGTAACGCGGCAGATCGCGGCCATTCAACTGAATGTTCGCGTGCCAGCCGTAGCGGTGCACCCGCGCCATGATCTGGTCCATGCGGTCGAAACCGACCGCCCCGCCCGGCAATGCAAAAATGCGCTGCGCGCAGACGCCGGCCGCGGTAAGCCGCTCGATCTCGGCATCCGAGACGTCGGGCCCGACCACCGCGACGCCTTTCGCGCGCGAGCCCAGTTCCGCGATTGCGGATAACGTCACGCGATTGTCGTACTAGTAGGCGTTGGGCTGCACCACTATGACCCGCTCCAGGCCAAGCTGCTTTTGCAGCTCCCGGTACATCGTCACCGTGTAGTGGCCGGGCAGTGGCGGGCCGCCGGGTGCGGACGGCACGGCACGGTCGTAGAAGTGCATGTGCGTGTCGCAGCTTCCGGCTGGTGCGGGAACCTTCGGAACCTCGCTCATCGCTTTTTCTTCTTGATTTTCGGTAATGCGCGGCTCGGGTCGCCGCCGATCTCGGCGAGCACGAAGGTGCCGCCCTGGAACATCTCGGTGCGCGGGTCGGCGCCGGGTTTCTCTTTTGCCAGTACTGCGGCAGCGTAGGCCTCGGCATCGTCCTGTGGCCGGTAACCGAGCCGCTCGGCATTGGAATTGTCGTACCAACTGCGCTGGTTCCCCGACACCCCGTACACGATCTCGAAGCGGATGTCCGGATGCTCGACGCCGATTATCACCAGTTGCGCGAAGTCGCGCGGGCTGATCCAGATCGAAAGCCGGCGTTTGTCCGCCGGTGCGAGGTTCACATTGCCGATGCGCATGCAGAATACCTGCATGCCGTACTTGTCGGCGTAGAGACTGCCGAGCTGTTCCCCGAATACCTTGGACAGGCCGTAACGGCTGTCCGGCTTCGGGTATACGCGATGATCGATCTTCTGGTCGCGGCGGTAGAAACCGGTGGCGTGATTGCTGGAAGCGAACAGGATGCGCTTTACGCCGTTCTCCCGCGCCGCTTCGAAGGTGTTGTAACAGCCGGCGATGTTGGCGCGCAGGATCATGTCCCACGGTCCTTCGACCGCGAAGCCGCCGAGATGCACGATCGCGTCCGCGTCCTTGGTCACGCGCCGCATGTCGGCCATGCGCGCGATGTCGCCGGGCATGGATTTTTCTCCGGCGGCGAGCTTCTTCACCGGCCTGATGTCCGAAAGCCGCAGATTGTACTTGCCGGCGAGTTCGCGGCGCAGATGCGTACCGACGTCGCCGGCCGCGCCGGTGATGAGGATGGTTTTCATGGCTTCTTGTTCCGAATTATTGCCGGGGTCGGGCCCGGACGCACCTGGGCGCGCCCGGAACAACAACTCAGCGGATGCCCTTCTCGATCAACGGAACCAATGTCTTGATGGTATTCGGCGTAACCACGTCGGCACCGGTATTGATCGAGAGACCGGCAAACCCGTACTTCTTCGACAGCACGCACTGCATCACCGGGAGGAAGCCCTGCAGGTAGAGTTGCTGATCGAGCGTGACGGTGATCCAGCCCTTCTGCAGGCCGTCGATGGTCGCGGGAGAAAGATCGATCCCGCCGACGATGACGTCGCCCGGCTTCTTGCCTGCCGCCTGCAGCGCCTTCGGAATCACGGAGGTGACGCCGCCGTGCTGCGTACCGATCCCTTTCACTGTCGGGTTCTTTGCGATGTAAGCCGTCAACACCGGTACCGCCAGCGAGCTGTCGGAGTTCACTTCAGCGGAAATCTCGAGGTAATCGACTTTCACTCCTGCCTTCTCCAGCGTGTCCTTCAGGCCTTTGTCGGATTGACCGCGCTCGGCCTCGCTCAGGAGGCCGTAGACCAGGGCCTTGTCGCCGGACTTGAGTCCTGCCTCGAGCATCTTGGACGCCGTAATCGCACCGCCGGCATACAGTTCGACGCCGGCATAGCCGGTGCCCTTCGACCCGTACATCTTCTGGATCTTGGTCAGCGGCGAGTTGCCGACGGTGACGAGAATGCCCCGGTCCTCCGCCTGCTTCACCAGCGGTTCGAAAGCATTGTTGCCCGGATGGCCCATGATGCCGATGCAGTCCGGCTTGGCGGCAAGCGCCTGGCGAAAATGTTCGAGCATCTTTTCCGGCTGCCAGGCCGAATACTGCTCGATCACCTTGATCCCGAACGCATCGGCCGCCGCCAGGGCACCGTTAGTCCGCGCCCAGGTCGCGCCGTCTCCGGCATTGCCCCCCATCTGCATGTACATCGTCATGCCCTTGCCAAGCGGCTCCGCCGCCTGCGAGGGAACGTAAAGCGCCGCCAAAATGACCGCGGCGGCGGTCGCTGCCAGAATTTTGCCTTTCATGTTGGTTCCTCCATGTCGTGTAACGTCGCTTGTTGTCGGGGCATTGATCCCCTGCCCCACGTCCCGAGCGCCGAGATACAGCGCTTTCCGGCCAACGGCACCGTGCCGCTGAACGGATACTCCGGTTCACTTCCCCGGTTTTATACCGAATACGCGCGCAAGCTTTGCCCTGCGCTGCGGTTGTTCCATCGTCAGATGGAAGATGACGGCGGCCAGGAACACCAGTCCGACCACGGCCCGCACCCAGAAACCCTGAATCCCTGTCGCCGTCAACCCCGCCTCGATCATCGAGATGATGAAAGCACCGAAAAACGTACCGACGATCGTCGCCTGGCCTCCGAAGATGGACGTGCCGCCGATGAATACCGAAGCGAGCGCAATCAGCAGATAACCCTGGCCTTGCGTATTGAAGAAGTTGCGATTCTCCAGTGTCAGCAGGATCGCGGCGAAACCCGCGAGCGTTCCCATCAGGGTAAACAGTTTCACCCGTTCGCGGGCAACATTGACGCCGACCACGCGCGCGACGTTGGCATTGTCGCCGATGAACAGGACGTGCTCGCCGAAGCGATGCCGGTTCATGATGAACCACAACAACACCGCCAGGCCAGCGGCCCACAGCGCCTGCGCCGGGAAATCGCCGATCTTGCCAACGAACACGACCCACATCGACGTCTCATCGACGGTTCGCAGACTATAAGAGGTGCCGCCCGAAATGACGGTGGTGATGCCGCCCCAGAAGAACTGGGTCGCCAGCGTGGTGATGATCGACGGCACGCCGATGTAAGCGACGATCAATCCGTTGATCAGCCCGATCAGGGCGCCGCCGGCGATGGCGGCCAACACCGCCAGCCAGATCATGTCGTGGTCCCGGTAAAGCATTGCCAGCAGGTAACCGGAGAAGGCAATGACCGACGGAAAGGAAAGGTCTATCTCCCCCGCGGCGATCACGAAGGTAAGGCCCAGCGCCAGCACCAGCACCGGCGGGACCGTGGTCAGGAACGAAAAGTAGATGGGGAGGCTGAGAAATACTTCCGGCGCGGCAACAATGAAGCAGCCGATCAGCGCAACAAACACGACGATGATCGGCAGGCCTTCAACCCGGGACATCGATATGCGCTGCATCAGACGGCGACCTCGGCGTTGTCGTTCTGCAGATCAAGGAGGAAACGGGTGAGTTCGGTCAGCGTGACTTCGCCCTTGTGGAAAATTTTGCTTATCTCTCCCCGATCCAGAATGACGAGTCTGTCGGCCAGTTCATGGACATGCGCCAGATTGTGCTCGATGTAGACGCAGGCGCGTCCGCGCTGCTTGATGGAACGCACGAAGTCGAGCACCTTCTGCACTTCCTTGATCGCGAGCGCAACGGTGGGCTCGTCGAGAACGACCAGATCGGCATCGAAGTACATGGCTCGCCCGATCGCGATGCCCTGGCGTTCGCCGCCGGAAAGCTTCTGCACCGGGCTGTCGGCATCGACACCGGCGCCGCGAAACCCGATCTGGTTCTTCAGCACGTCATTGGTGATTGCCTTCTGCTTTTTAATGTCGATGAAACCGAAGCGGTTGGTGATCTGCCGCCCCACGAAGAAGTTGCGCCACAGCGGCTGCTTCTCGCCGAGGCTCTTCTCCTGATAGACCGTTTCTATGCGCCGGTTGTGAGCCTGGCGCACCGAATAATGCGAAAGATCGATCCGTTCATCGCGGATGTAAAGTTCGCCGCCGGTCGGTCTGACTACGCCGGTCATGATCTTGATCAGCGTGGACTTGCCGGCGCCGTTATCGCCGATCAGTCCGACGATCTCGTCGCGGCCCACGGTAAGGCTCACGTCGTTCAGCGCGATTACATTGCCGTAGGCCATGCGGATCCGCTCCATCCGCACGATGTACTCATATGTCCGCTTGCCCATTGCAGCTTATGGAAACAACGCCGTGCTAGCCAGCAACCGCGGCCACCGGCTTGCCGCCACCAAAGCTCATCTGCGCCGCCATTTTTCCGCCGCGTGTCACTTTCACCGCGCAGTACTTGAATTCCGGGATCTTTCCGACGGGGTCGAGCGCCGGATTGGTGAGCAGATTCGCCGCCGCTTCGTAAAAGCAGAATGGGATGAATACCGCGCCTGCGGGCGTGCCGTCGTCCGCGCGGGCGTAGAGCGCAATCCTGCCGCGCCGCGATTCCACGGTCACGACGTCTCCGGGCCGGATAGCCAGTCTTGCCAGATCCAGCGGATGAAATGATGCGACTGGATCCGGTTCGATCGCATCGAGCACCGAAGCGCGGCGCGTCATCGCGCCGGTGTGCCAGTGTTCGAGTTGCCGACCGGTGATGAGCACCAGCGGGTATTCCGCATCGGGACGCTCTGCGGCAGGAATGACGTCCGCAGGCACGAACTTGCCGCGCCCGGTCGGCGTCGGAAAGTGATCGGTGAAAACCACCGGTTCGCCGGGGTCGCCTTCGTGTTCGCATGGGTAGGTCACCGAACTCTCGCGCTCCAGCCGTTCCCAGGTAATGCCGGCGATCGACTGCATTGCGCGGCGCAGCTCGTCGAACACTTCTGCCACGCCGCTTTCCGGCCCCTGGTAGCGCCAGTCCAGTCCGAATCGCCTCGCCATTTCCTGGATGATCCACAGGTCCTGGCGGGCGTCGCCGGGCATGTCCAGCGCGCGCCGCCCGAGCTGCACCATGCGATCGGTATTGGTCACGGTGCCGGTCTTTTCAGGCCAGGCGGAAGCCGGCAGGACGATATCGGCGAGATACGCTGTCTCGGTCAGGAAAATGTCCTGCACTACCAGCCAGTCGAGGGCGGCCAGCGCTTCTCGCGCGTGATCGAGGTCCGGATCGGACATCGCCGGGTTTTCGCCCATGACGTACATCCCGCGGATCTCGCGCTTCCTGGCCGCGTGCATGATTTCGACCACCGTCAGCCCCGGCCTGGGATCGAGCGCCACACCCCACAGCTTCTCGTACTGTCCGCGGAACTCGACATTGTCCACGCGGTGGTAATCGGGAAACATCATCGGGATCAATCCAGCGTCGGAAGCTCCCTGCACGTTGTTCTGCCCGCGCAAGGGATGCAGCCCGGTGCCGGGCCGCCCGACCTGCCCGGTCATCAGCGCCAGCGCTATCAGGCAGCGCGCATTGTCGGTGCCGTGTACGTGCTGGGAGATGCCCATTCCCCAGAAGATCATCGAGGCCTTCGAGCTGGCGTAGAGCCGTGCCACTTCCCGGATGATCTGCGCCGGCACCCCGCACACGGGCGCCATCTGTGCCGGGCTATAGCCCTCGACGTTCTTCTTAAGATCGTCGTAACCGATGGTGCGGCTCGCGATGAAAGCTTCGTTCACCAGCCCTTCGTAAACGATGACGTGCATCATGGCATTGAGCAGCGCCACGTCGGTGTCGGGCTTGAACTGCAGGAAATGCGTCGCGTGACGCGCCAGGTCCGAGCGGCGCGGGTCGGCGACGATGAGCTTGACCCCCTTCTTCGCCGCATTCTTGAACCAGGTCGCTGCAACGGGATGGTTCATCGTGGGATTGGCGCCGATGATGATGACCACTTCCGCGTTCATGCAGTCGGACACCTGGTTGGATACCGCGCCAGAGCCGATCCCTTCCAGCAGCGCTGCGACCGACGAGGCGTGGCACAACCGTGTGCAGTGATCGACGTTGTTGGAACCGAACCCGGTGCGCACCAGTTTCTGGAACAGATAGGCCTCTTCATTGCTGCCCTTGGCGGAGCCGAAACCTGCCAGCGCGCGTTTGCCGTGGCTGTCGCGGATTCCCCTGAGCCGGCCGGCGGCCAGATCGAGCGCCTCGTCCCAGCTCGCCTCGCGGAACACGTCGAGAAAATTGTCCGGATCGACGACGAAATCGGCGCTCTTCGGTATGCCGGACTTTCGGATAAGCGGTTTGGTGAGGCGTTGCCGGTTGTGCACGTAATCGAAGCCGTAGCGCCCTTTCACGCACAGGCGCCCATGGTTGGCCGGGCCATCGCGGCCGGTCACCTGAAGGATGCGGTCGCCCTTGACGTGGTAGGTGAGCTGGCAGCCGACGCCGCAGTACGGGCACACCGAATCCACTTTCCTGTCTGCGACCTTCATGCCCACGCCGTGCGCCGGCATCAGCGCGCCGGTCGGACAAGCCTGGACGCATTCACCGCAAGCCACGCAAGTCGAATCGCCCATGGCGTCGTCGAGATCGAAAACGATTTGCGATTCATCCCCACGGAAAGCGTAACCGATCACGTCGTTGACCTGCTCTTCTCGGCAGGCACGCACGCAGCGCGTGCACTGGATGCAGGCATCGAGATTGACCGCGATCCCGGGATGCGACAGATCCGCCTTGGGTTGGTGGCGCCCCGCAAAGCGCGGCTTGCCGACTTTCAGATTGCGCGCCCAGAGGTCGAGTTCCGATTCCCGCGAATACTTCTGCTCGGGCATGTCGGAAAGCAGCAGCTCCAGAATCATCTTCTGCGCCGCCACCGCCCGCGCGTTCTTCGATTCGACTTCCATTCCGGCCTTCGGCGCGCGGCAGCACGAAGGCGCCAGCACCCGCTCGCCCTTGATCTCCACCATGCAGGCGCGGCAATTGCCGTCGGGGCGATAGCCGGGCTTGTAACACAGACGCGGGATGTCGACGCCGTAGCGCTCCGCGGCCTGGAGTATGGTCTCGCCCGGCGCGGCGTGGATTTCCACGCCGTCCAACCTGAACGCGATCATCTCGCTACGCTGATTCATTCGTGACTCCTAACGGAAGGGACTAGGGGCGAGGGATGAGGGGCGAGGGACTAGGGGCTAGAGGCTAGAGGCTAGAGGCTAGAAGAGGCGCGGCCGCGCGCCGGCCGTTCCCTCAATTCCTAATTCCTCATCCCTCGCCCCTCGCCCCTCATCTCTCGTCCCTGTATCACTTCAATTCGTGAGAGAAGTATTTGATGACACAGCGAACCGGATTCGGTGCGGCCTGTCCCAGGCCGCAGATCGACGCATCCGCCATCGCCTGCGACAGTTCTTCCAGCAGATCCTTGTCCCAGTCGTCCTTCCGCATCAACTGCAGCGCCTTGACTGTGCCGACGCGGCAGGGCGTGCACTGGCCGCAGGATTCGTCGGAGAAGAACGCCATGAGGTTGCGCGCGGCGTCGGACGCGCGATCCCGATCCGACAGGATCACCACCGCCGCAGAGCCGATGAAGCAGCCGTATTCGTTCAGCGTGTCGAAGTCCAGCGGTATGTCGCCCATCGAGGCTGGCAGGATGCCGCCCGACGCACCGCCCGGCAGGTAGGCGTAGAACGCATGTCCCGGAGCCATGCCGCCGCAGTGTTCCGCGATCAGCTCCTTAACTGTAATCCCGGCCGGCGCCAGATGCACGCCCGGCCTTGCCACGCGTCCGCTCACCGAGAACGAGCGCAGGCCCTTGCGGCCATGACGTCCCTGCGAGGCGAACCACTCCGCGCCCTTTTCCAGGATGTCGCGCACCCAATAAAGTGTTTCCATGTTGTGCTCGAGCGTCGGCCGCCCGAACAGGCCGACTTGCGCCACGTACGGCGGGCGCAGCCGCGGCATGCCGCGCTTGCCTTCGATCGATTCGATCATCGCCGACTCTTCACCGCAGATGTAGGCGCCGGCCCCACGGCGCAGATGGATCGGTGGCAGCGCGCAGGGCGGCGCCTTTTTGAGCGCCGCGAGTTCCTTTTCCAGGATTTCGCGGCAGCCGGCGTATTCGTCGCGCAAATAAATGTAAATTTCTGCACAGCCTGTGGCCCAGCCCGCGATGAGCATGCCGTCCAGGAACCGGTGTGGGTCGCGCTCGAGATACCAGCGGTCCTTGAATGTGCCCGGTTCGCCTTCGTCGATGTTGACCGCCAGCAGCCGCGGTGCGGGCTCGGCCCAGACGATGCGCCATTTGCGTCCGGCCGGAAAGCCGGCGCCGCCCAGTCCGCGCAGGCCCGAATGCTCCATGGTCTTGAATACGTCCTCGCGGTCCAGCTTTCCGTTCAGGCATTTTGCCAGCGTGGCGTAGCCGCCGGCCTTCCGATACGCCTGATAACCGGTGTAGCGCGTCGGCGGGCAACTGGTCTTCGCGCCGCTCACGGCGACTTTAACCGCCTCCGGCGTCGCGTTCGGCAAAGGGTTCCGTCCGACCACCACCACCGGCGCCGTCTCGCAGCGCCCGACGCAGGGCGCTGGGATCACCCGGAGTTCCCGGCCCAGGATCGCGGGCAGGCGCGCCAGCAGATCCTTCGCACCAGCCAGCTCGCAGGACAGCGAATCGCACACGCGAACCGTGAGTGGCGGCGCCGCGGCCTGTCCTTCCTTGACGATGTCGAAGTGGTGATAGAAGCTCGCGACCTCGAAAACCTCCGCCTGCGACAGTTTCATTTCCTGGGCAAGCGCAGCCAGGTGCGCCGACGAGAGCTGGCGGTAGCGGTCCTGAATCCCGTGCAGGTGCTCGATCAACAGGTCGCGCCGGCGCGGCGTCTCACCGAGAAGCGCCTGTACTTCAGCGAGCGCCGCGGGATCGACCTGCCGCCCTTTGGGGGTACCGCGCATCCTGCGGCTATCTCCGCGGGCAGTTCCAGAGTCGTTTGCAGCCTGCTTTGGCAAATCGGACTACTCCTGTTGACACAGCCGCAGACTGTTGCAGGATGGCAGGCGGGACAGCGCTACAGCGGCCACCCGCGGGGGAGAACTACTTGCGCTTCCCAGACTTCTTGTAACGCGCCGCAACGCGATCCTGTGCTTTGGCGAGCGCCTGCTTGGCCGCTTCCTCGTCTTTTACTTTCTTGTCTGCGGCAGCCTTCTTCGCCTGGGCTTCGGCTTCGGTCGGCGGCGGCAGCTTCCCCCACGCTGCATGGGTTGCCAGCAGCAGCATGCCGGCCAGGCCGGCGAGCGACATCTTTCCTTCAATCACGTCAGCTACCTCCCAGCAGTTCGGCTCGTCGCGTGTCACCGCCGCCGCGTTTTCCCGCCTTGACTTCCTCGTACCAGAGCTGGTGATGCTCCCTGGCCCAGGTTTCGTCCACCATCCCGGTTTTCATCGCCTGGTAGGCGCCTTCAGTACCGATGGTTCCCATGTAAATGTGGCCGAACGAAGCCAGCACGAACAGAAGCGCGCCGACGCCATGCACGATATTGGCGATCTGCATCGTGTTGCGTGTCTGGTCAAAATTGGGGAAGTCCAGCACCAGGCCGGAGGCGCTCACGATCAAACCGAGCAGTGCCACTCCGCCCCAAAACCAGCCTTTTTCCGCGCCATTGAACCGCCCCGAGGGAACGTGCGCCTTGCCGGTCAGCACCTGCGGCATTTTCAACAACCACTGAATATCGATCCTGCGGAAAAAATTGTCGCGCACAAAAGTCACGAAAATGCAGGCCACGCAAAAGATGAACAGGGGACCGACAAAATTGTGCAGGTTCTTCGAGAACGCGCCGAACCACGAGAAGGCGCTGTATCCGATCACCGGCAAAAGAAAATGCTTGCCGAAAAGCATCAGGATGCCGGTGACCGCCAGCACCACGAAGCTCACCGCCGTGAACCAATGCACGATGCGCTCCCACTTGTTGAAGCGCTCGATCATCCGTCCGGTGCGTTTGCCGTGCAGTTTCATCGGTCCGCTGTAGCGGTAAAACGACCCGATCAGGATGGGCACCAGGATCAGCAGGGTGCCGAAAACCAGCGTGACCGGGCCGTTGCGGATCTTGCGCCAGGTCTCGCCGCCCGCCTGGATCAGCACGCCGGTCTCGCGTCCGCGCACCTGCGTGGTGTGCGATTCGCCGGAGCGCACGTCGCGCCAGGTCGGCGCATTGTTCAACGGCTGTTTCTGCTGGCGCTGGGCCTGGGTGTCGTTTTCCGCGGCCCGGTTCGGGGCGGCCTGATTCTCCGCCGCGCGAACGGCGGCGACCGGTACGGTGGCCGAACCGGCTATCGTCACCAGCAACCCCAGCCACACACTCAGCAGCGCGCGTGTCAGCATGGTCAGCCGCCGCGACCCGAGGTGCGCTGGTATTCGTTCTGGCGCAGGTTGCGGGCCTTGATCGCGCGCTCCCAATCGGCGCGGTTCTTGAATTCATCCCCGGCCCAGGCGGGCGTATCCGGCTTGCCCGCGTAGCGGCCATTGCTGTAGGAAACCTGTTGTGATTTCTCGCCGCATCCTGCCAGCGCCAATGCGGCGCCAAGCAACACGGCCGGCAACACGCGCATCACGATTTCGGCTCCTCGGCTTTCTTCTCCGGCTTGCCGTAGGCGGTGCCCCAGCCCCACACTTCGGCGCCCTTGCCGCGCACGACGACCCTTTCGCGCAGTATGTCCGCGAGCACGTCGCCATCGCCTCCCAGCAGCGCCTTGGTGGAGCACATTTCCGCGCACAGCGGCAGCTTGCCCTCGGACAGCCGATTGCGGCCGTACTTCTTGAATTCCTCTTCTGAGCCGTCGGCCTCGGGGCCGCCGGCGCAGAAGGTGCACTTGTCCATTTTGCCACGCATGCCGAACGTGCCGGTCTGCGGGAACTGCGGCGCGCCGAACGGACAGGCGTAGAAACAGTAACCGCAGCCGATACACAGGTCCTTGTCGTGCAGCACCACGCCGTCCTCGGTCTTGTAGAAGCAGTCCACCGGGCACACCGCCATGCACGGCGCGTCCGAGCAGTGCATGCAGGCAACCGAAATCGTCTTCTCGCCGGGTACGCCGTCATTGATCGTAACCGTGCGCCGGCGGTTGACGCCCCACGGCACCTCGTTCTCGTTCTTGCACGCCGTGACGCAGGCGTTGCACTCGATGCAGCGCTCCGCATCACAGATGAATTTCATTCGGGCCATTTGATCTCTCCTTCTCGCGCTCGCCGCACTAGGCGCGAGTGAACCGGCAAAGGGTCACCTTGGTTTCCTGCATCATGGTGACCGAGTCGTAGCCATAGGTCGTCGCGGTGTTCACCGCCTCACCGCGCACGAAAGGCGCTGCGCCCTGGGGATACTTTTCCAGCAGGTCCTTGCCCTCCCACCAGCCGCCAAAGTGATAGGGCATGAACATCACGCCGGGCGCCACCCGTTCGGTGATCTGCGCCTTGACCTTGATGCGTGCCTTGGTGGGGGTTTCGACCCAGACGTACTCGTCGTTGCGAACGCCCTGGTCGTTGGCGTCCTTCGGATTGATCTCCGCGAACATTTCCTGCTGCAGCTCCGCCAGCCAGGGATTGGAGCGCGTTTCCTCGCCGCCGCCTTCGTATTCGACCAGACGCCCGCTGGTCAGAATGATCGGATAGGCCTTGCCGATGTTCTTGTTCTGCTCCTGCACCGACCGGAACAGCGTCGGCAGGCGCCAGAATGTCTTCATGTCCTTGTGGCTCGGGTACTTTTCGACCAGATCGGCGCGCGGTGAGAACAATGGCTCACGGTGCACCGGGACCGGGTCGGGGAAATTCCACACCATTGCGCGCGCCCTGGCATTTCCGAAAGGCGCGCAGCCATGCTTGATCGCCACGCGGATGATTCCGCCCGACAGGTCGGTCTTCCAGTTCTTGCCTTCGGCGGCCTTTTTTTCCGCGGCAGTGAGATCATCCCACCAGCCCAGTTTCTTCAGCAGCACGTGGTCGAACTCCGGATAACCGCCATCGAGGTCGGAATTCTTCGGCTGCGAACCGTCGCCGGCAAGCAGGTTGACGCCGTTGCGCTCGACGCCGAAATTGGCGCGGAAGCAAAGGCCGCCGTCCTTCACCTCCTTGGAAGTGTCGTACAGAATATGGGTGCCGGGGTGTTTCATCTCCGGCGTGCCCCAGCACGGCCACGGCAGGCCAAAGGTTTCGCCATCGCATGGCCCGCCCTTCGCCCGCAGCGTTACCACGTCGAAGGTGTACATGTTCTTCATGTGCAGCTTGAGCCGTTCCGGCGACTGGCCGCTGTATCCAATGGTCCAGGTGCCGCGGTTGATCTCCCGGAGGATGTCCTCGGTCCCAGGCTCTTCCCAGCCGTCCCTGCCTTTGACGAGCTGGAAGCTTTTGGTGAGTTCCTTGTCAAAGCCGAATTTTTTCGCGAACGCATACATGATCGCTTGATCGGGCCTGGACTCGAACAGCGGATCGATCACTTTCTCCCGCCATTGCAGCGAGCGGTTCGAGGCAGTACAGGAACCCGAGGTCTCGAACTGCGTCGCCGCCGGCAGCAGGTACACTCCGTCCTTGCGATCCGGCATCACCGCCGCCGCGGTCGGGTACGGATCGATGATCACCATCAGGTCGAGTTTCTCCATCGCCTGCTTCATTTCCGCGCCGCGGGTCTGGCTGTTGGCGGCGTGGCCCCAGTAAATCAGCGCGCGCAGGTTCGAGTCCTGGTCGATGTGTTCGTTGGCTTCCAGCACGCCGTCGATCCAGCGCGACACCGTCATTCCCGGCTTTTCCATCATGGCCTGGGACGCATAGCGGCTCTTCACCCATTCGTAATCCACGCCCCACACCGCGCACCAGTGCTTCCAGGCGCCCTCGGCAAGGCCGTAATAACCGGGCAGCGATTCCGGGTTCGGGCCGACGTCGGTCGCGCCCTGGACGTTGTCGTGACCGCGGAATATGTTCGCCCCGCCGCCGGAGACGCCGACGTTGCCCAACGCCAGTTCGAGAACGCAAAGCGCGCGCACATTGGCGTTGCCCACCGTGTGCTGGGTGATGCCCATGCACCAAACCACGGTACCCGGCCGGTTCTCGTGCATGATCCTGGCGACGTTAAGCACGTCTTTTTCGTCCACGCCGGTCACGTCCCTGACCTTGTCCGGGGTCCATTGCATGACTTCCTTGTGCACGTCTTCCATGCCGTAGACGCGGTCACGGATGAACTGCTTGTCTTCCCAGCCGTTCTTGAAGATGTGATAGAGCACGCCCCAGATGAACGGAATATCGGTACCCGGGCGTATGCGCACGAAATGGTCGGCCTTGGCGGCGGTGCGGGTGAAGCGCGGATCCACCACGATCATTTTCGAACCCTTCTCCTTGGCGTGCAGCACGTGCATCATCGCCACCGGATGCGCTTCCGCGGCGTTGCTGCCGATGAACAACATCGCCCTGGAGTTCTGCATGTCGTTGTAGGAGTTGGTCATCGCGCCGTAACCCCAGGTGTTTGCCACCCCGGCCACCGTGGTCGAGTGGCAGATGCGCGCCTGGTGATCGCAGTTGTTCGAGCCCCAGAAAGAGACGAACTTGCGCAGCAGGTAGGCCTGCTCGTTGCTGTGCTTCGAGGAACCCACCCAGAACACGGCGTCCGGGCCGCTGGCGCTGCGAATTGCCAGGAGCTTGTCGCCGACTTCATTGAGGGCCTGTTCCCAGGAAATCCGCTGATACTTGCCGTCGACCAGCTTCATCGGGTATTTCAGGCGCCGCTCGCCGTGACCGTGTTCGCGTACCGCCGCGCCCTTGGCGCAGTGCGAGCCGAGGTTGATCGGCGAATCGAACACCGGCTCCTGCCGTATCCAAACTCCGTTCTGCACTACCGCGTCCACGGCGCAGCCGACCGAGCAATGGGTGCAGACGGTGCGATGCACTTCGGTTGCGCCGCCCTTGGCGGCCGCCGCTTCGGCTTTCGCCCTGCCGATCATGTTGAACGGCAACTGGCTGACGGCAGCGCCCAGGCCGACGGTCAGCCCGGAGCGTTTGAGAAAAGCGCGGCGGTCCATCGTACCTGCAGGTACCGCCTGGACAAACCGGGATAGACGCGACGCCTGCGCCGCGCCTGGGGGTAATTTTCTGGTGAGTTGCATAAACCCTCCTGCGCCTAAACGCGGGTGGTCCGGTAGTAATTGCGGATATGGGCGGAAACCCGGTAGGCCTTGGACCCGGGCTGTGCCGTGTTTGCGGCAGGCTGCGCCGGCTGGGGATGCTCTCCCGCCACTGCACCGGCTACTGCGCCGGCGCTGCCCAGCCCCAAGGCGATAAGGAAGTTCCTGCGATCGACCTTTGACTTGCTCATCGGTCTCCTCCTTCGTGTAGCCGCTGTTTTCAGTCTTCGGCTCTAGTAAGTCTCGAACAACTCCGCCTCGGTGTCCAGAAACGTCTTGGCCAGCTCCCCAACGACGCGGTAAAAATTGGCGTTCGGCGCCTTTGCCAGTTGTTCGGCGAAGCCTGCATACCAGGGCCACAGGTGGCGCGTGAAAAAAGCTTTCTGTACCTCGAATGCGGCCGCCGCAATTCCCTCGCCGCCCCGCACCAGCAGCCGCATCACCTCGGCAAGCGCGGCGATGTGGTCCTCCGGCTCTGCCGCAGATTGTAAGCGAGAAAGTCCAAGTCGAGCGAGATCGTCGCGCAGTCTGGCCAGCGGCTCCTCCATCAGAAAACCGGTGAGATGCCAGGAGCCGTAGGCCATTACCTCGCCGCTGCCGACACCCACGAACAGGTCCTGAAACTCCTGCGCCAGAGCCTGCGGGTCCGTGGCCGCAGCCGCCGATTGCAGCTTGCGCCAGGCCTCGCCCACGGCGCTGTGCGGCGCTTCGGCTGAGACATCGTCCGCGTTTGCCAGCACCGCAAGCAGAACGGCATCCGGCGCGGCGTGAAAAAGATGCGCCAGCATCGCATACAGGTCCGCCCGGGCCGCGTCCTCAGGGGTCAGTTCCTCGGACTCGCGCGCTGCGGCGGCGGCACTCATGGTTTGAGATCGAACACGCTGACCTCGCCGCCTTTTTCGATCATGTCCACCACCCGGCAGTCCCCGCACATTTTCATGCGTTCGAGCGCCCCGGGTGCGGAAAACATCGAATGGCCGGCGATCTTGCCGAGCATGCTCTGTAGCATCCGTTGGGTGCCGAATTCCTTGCCGCAGCGGATGCAGTGAAAAGGCTGGTCCTGGTTCAGCACCCGCTCTGCCTTGGCCTCCTTGCCCACCAGCAATCGCGGCACCAGGGTAATGGCATCCTCCGGACAGGCCTGTTCGCAAAGTCCGCACTGCACGCAGTTGGCCTCGACGAAGCGCAGTTGCGGCCGGTCGCGGCCGTCGGCAAGCGCGGCTTCCGGACAGGCCCCAACGCAGGCCATGCACATGGTGCAGGTTTCGAGATTGACCTCGATCTCACCGAATGGAGCGCCAGTCGACAGCGGAATCACCGTCCGCGGCATGGGCGCGTGGGTCGCCAGATGCTCGATCGCGAAAGCCAGCGAGGTACGCTTGTCATCGAACAAGCGGAACTCGGCAGGCCGCGCCGGACTTTGCGCCGCATCGAGACTCCAGATTCGCTGCTCCAGCGCGCGCAGGTCTGCGGTCACCATGAGCTCGAAATGGCTGCCCCGGTAACCGAAGGCCCGCAGGATCTCCTCGCCAAAGCCCATCTGCCGGCGCAGCGCCTCGAAATAGCCGGGCGCCTCGCTGCCCGCAGACACCACGAGGACCTGACCGGCCCCGAGCGCGACCGCACCGAGCAGCAGATCGAGCCCAAGCGAGGCAACGTGGAAAGTTTCGACCGGGATCACCCGCGCAGGCAAACCGCGACGCCGGCCAAGCTTCAGAATCATCTCGCGCCCGTCCGCTCCGTTGTGGAACAGCAGGCAGGCGTCCTTGCCGCCGGCCTCGCGATAGGCGCCGAGCATCACCCGCAGCTTTTCACCCTGGAAGGACATTTTCGGGTAGGCATAACTCATCGCCCCGGATGGGCAGACGCTGGCACAGGCGCCGCAGCCCATGCACAAATGCGGATTCACCTTGACGCGATCGCCATCGGCTGAAATCGCCTGCGTCGAGCAGATGTCGATGCACTGGTTGCAGCCCTTGAGTTTCGAGCGGCTGTGCGCGCAGATATTCGCGTCGTAATGGAAATAGCGCGGCTTCTCGAAATCCCCGATCGCGGTGACGACTTCCTTGATGGCCCTGGCCTGCGCCGCCAGATCGCTTCCCGGCGCGAAATAACCCTGCGGCGGCTGCGGCATCGCGAACAGCATCTGATCGGAGAGATTCAGGATCAGATCGAACCGCTCGCTGCGCGCGGGCTTCTTGCGCCTGAAATCGATCGCCCCGATATCGCCGCAGGCCGCCACGCACTGCCGGTGGCTCTTGCACTTGTCGAGATCGACCTGATACAGAAGGTCGATCGCCTGTTCCGGACAGGCGCGCACACAGGCATTGCAGCGGGTACAGACCTCGAGGTCGATCGGGTTGAGCTGTTCCCAGGCGACGCTGAAGTTGCCGAGATAGCCCTCGATCCGCGTGACTCTGCCCGACATCACCGCGAAGCGGCGATCTACGGGCAATTCTGCGCCGCCACCGGCGCCGGGAATCAGGACCGATACATCGAGCGTGTCGGTCAATTCGCCAGCCCAGCCCAGCGCCGGCCCGGCGTCGCCGACGATCAGAAGTTTGCCCTCGGAATGATACGAGACGCTTGGAACGGGATCGGCTTCGGGTAGTCCTGCCGCGGCCAGCAGCGCCGCAATCTTGGGCGTTGCCGCAGCACCTTCTTCAGACCATCCGGCCTGCTCGCGCAGCAGGAGATATTTCGATTCGGCAGACACGTCAACTCTCATCCGGAGGTCCGGCGTTTCCGTCCCCCGGATTCGACTGCTGTTCCTCAGACGCTGTCTCCTCTGCCTGCTCCGGAGATGCCTCGCCTTCCGGGACAGCGGATTCGGGTTCTCCGGGTTCCGTCGGCGTGTCGGGCTTTGCATCTGCGAATAGCCCACGGGCGTGCACCAGCCCGGCAAGCGTTGCGGCAGGCAGCGGATCGGGAGATGAATAATCGCCGATGTAAACGTCCAGCCCGTCGGTGGCCCGGTAATGCGGGCTCATGAAAAGCTTCCTCAGCGCCGCGCTGCGCGTCTCGCGCTCCACTTCGGGACGCATGAAGTCCTTGAAGTCGGATTCAAAACTCAGGTCTTCGACAGGCGGCAGTCGCGGCGGCATCGCGGATTCGACCGGCCCCGATCCGGCGTCGCCGGTCTGCGCGGATTCGTGCTTGCGCCGCGACCACCGGCGCAGGAAAGATTCGTCGTTGCTCACCGGTTCAGGCCCACGCGCTGGTCGCGCTTGCGTACCTTCTTCGGTTCCGGGCGGTAATGCTGCTCCACGAAACCCGCCACCCAATGGGCCATTGCGGCCGGCATCGCCACGGCGTCCACCTGCTCGCCCGCGTCCAGCAATCGCGCCGCTTCGTGGTAGCTTACCGTTACCGAATGCGGCCGCGGCTCTTCGCCGTGCAAGCGCCACATCACGAATACTTTCGGCTGCGGCGCGTTCAGGTTGAGATAATAGCCTTCCGCCTCGTCGCGATGCAGTTCGATCGCGAAACCGTCGAACAGCACCTGGCGCGCGGACTCATCCTCGATCAGGACCCGCTGCCCGGGCGCCGCCGCATCACTGGCCACCACACCACGCGCTTCCCACTTGAAGGAAGCCCACTTGCTGGCCAGTGGCTGGCGCGCCATCACGACGCCCACGACAAGACGTTCAGGTTTCATCGTTTCCACCGTTAAGACCCCACAGAGAAAAATAGTTTCTCTGGTCCCCGGAAAGAATTATAGAGACCCTGGAGCACGGCATGCACAATACCGGCCACGAGACTATCTTAGTCCCGATTTTTGACGACCCCGGCCCCTGATTACTGCTCTCACCCTACCAGGAACATGGAAATATCCCGGCCGGTATGTCAAAGACGGGGATTTGCGATAATTTCGACCATCGGCGATTTTGCATCGCACCAGTGATCCAGTCATCAACACCCGCGCCCACATGCACCGACCAATCCTGACTTCGGCAAGCCGCCCGCTCACGTTCACGGTGCAAGCCCGCAACGAACGCGGCGAAACGGAAGCAACGTCGATCGCCGGCGAGCACCCCCTGACGCTTTACGTGGACAAGCGCGAGATCGTCACCCTGATGACGCTCGGCGGGGCGCCCGAGGCGCTGGCGATCGGCTATCTGCGCAACCAGCGCCTGATCGATCGCCTCGAGGATATCAAGTCGGTGCAGGTGGATTGGGAAGCCAATGCGGTCGCCGTCGTGACCCGCACGGGCCTCAAGGATGCGGATCGCAAGATGGGCAAGCGCACGGTGACCACCGGCTGCGGACAGGGTACGGTGTTCGGCGAGCTGATGGAGGAAATCGACAAGGCCGTGCTGCCCGCGGATACGCTGCTCGGCGAAGCGGATTTTTTCGCGCTGCTCGAGGCCGTGCGCATGCGCGAAACCGTCTACAAGCAGGCCGGCGCGGTGCACGGCTGCGCGTTGTGCAAGGCCGCGGAAATTCTGATGTTCGTCGAGGACGTCGGCCGCCACAACGCGGTGGACGCGATTGCCGGGCAGATGTGGCTGGACCGCATCGACGGCGGCGACAAGGTGTTCTACACCACCGGACGGCTTACTTCGGAAATGGTGATCAAGTGCGCGCAAATGCGCATACCGATTCTGGTGTCGCGCTCCGGACTCACGCAGATGGGCTACGAAATAGCCCGGAAGGTCGGTCTCACGATGATCGGCCGGGCGACCGGGAAGCATTATCTGCTCTTCACCGGCGAACAGCGGTTCAAGAAAGCAGTGACAGGTGACAAGTGACAGGGAAAAACCAGGGGACTTCGCATCACTCGTCACTCGTCACTCCTCACCCCGGCGCGACGCCGGCGGTGACGGGCGTGATTCTGGCCGGGGGGCTTGGCCGCCGCATGGGCGGCGTGGACAAGGGACTGCAGTTGCTGAATGGCCGGCCGATGGCAGCGCGGGTGCTGGCGCGGCTGGCGCCGCAAGTCGATGAGGTCCTGATCAACGCCAACCAGAACCTGGAGCGTTATGCGCTGCTCGGCTGCCGCGTCGTACCGGACCGGCTCGGCGGATATGCGGGGCCGTTGGCCGGACTGCATTGCGGACTATCGGAGGCGCGCCACGAACTGGTGGCCACGGTTCCCTGCGATTCGCCTTTCCTGCCCGAAGACTTGGTCGCGCGGCTCGCGGCACCGCTGCAGGACGCGAGCGTGGACCTGGCGGTGGCCAGGACCGGAACTCAGCCGCACCCGGTGTTCTGCCTGGGCAGGCGCCGCCTGCTGCCCCACCTGTCCGCATTTCTGCAATCCGGCGGCCGCAAGATCGACGCGTGGTACGCGACGCTGAAAGTTGTGGAAGTAGCGTTCGACGACGAGGCCACGGCGTTCAGCAACATCAACACCGCGGAGGAATTGCGCTCCGCCGAGACCGGTCAGCGTTTGCCGGGGGAATAGCCCGACGACGCGGGCGCGGGCTGCAGGATCTGGAAAAACACCTCATCCTGCTTGACCATGCCGAGATCGGACCGCGCGCGCTCCTCGATCGCGTCGTAGCCCTGCTTTAGATCCAGGACTTCGGCATCGAGCGCGGCATTGCGCGCGGCAAGCTGCGCATTCGTGTCGCGCTGCGCGTCAACCTGGCGGTCGAGTTCCCAGACGCGCAGCCAACCGCCTTTGCCGAACCACAGCGGGTTCTGTATCAGCGCGATAAGCACGACCAGTGCAAAGGCGAGGAAGCGCATCGGCTAATTGATCTGATAGAAGGCGTCGCGGCCCGCGTAGCTCGCCGAATCGCCAAGATCTTCCTCGATGCGCAGCAACTGGTTGTACTTCGCCAGCCGGTCGGAACGCGACAGCGAGCCGGTCTTGATCTGCAG
>DASQOP010000098.1:0-5900 GCA_035644415.1 Burkholderiales bacterium | reverse complement strand
GCAGCGCATGAACGTTTTCTTCGAAGAGGACGGCGGCTTCAAGGCCGGCACCGTACTCGCCGACAACAACAGCTCGCTGCAGGTCGAAACCCTGCACGGCAAGCGCGCCAAGGTAAAGGCCGCGGCGGTGCTGATCCGCTTCGAGCACTTGACGCTGTCGCAGTTCATGGCGGAGGCGCACAAGGTCTCCGAGGAAATCGATCCGGCGTTTCTCTGGGAATGCTGCGGCGAGGCCGAGTTCTCGTTTGAGCAGCTGGGGCGCGAGTACTTCGGGCGCGAGCCCAAGGCGCAGGAAGGCGCCGGGTTGCTGATGCGGCTGCACGCTACCCCGACGCATTTCTACGAGAGGGGCAAGGGCCGTTACAAGGCCGCACCGCCGGACGCGTTGAAGTCGGCGCTGGCCAGCATCGAGCGTAAGCAAAAACAGGCGGCGCAACAGGCCCGCTACCTTGAGCAACTTGGCCGGTTCGAATTGCCGGAGGAGTTCCGGCCGATGCTGAAGGAACTGCTTTACCGGCCCGACAGGAGCACCATCGAATTCAAGGCGCTGGACCAGGCCGCGGTGCGGGAGCGGCTGGCGATTCCGAAGGTGCTGGAAAAATGCGGCGCGCTGCCGTCCAGCCACGACTATCACTGCGGCCGTTTCCTGTTCGAATATTTTCCCAGGGGTTCCGGCTTCGATACGGTGCTCACGGCCGCCGATCCCGGCGTACTGGAAACCGCGGAAGTAACGGCGTTCAGCATCGACGATGCGACCACCACGGAGATCGACGATGCGTTCTCGGTCACCAGGCTCGCGAACGGCAACTGGCAGGTGGGCGTGCACATCGCCGCGCCCGCGCTCGGGTTTACGGTCGGATCGCCGCTGGATGTCGAAGCGGCAAAGCGGCTTTCCACCGTCTACTTCCCGGGAAACAAGATCACCATGCTGCCGGATTCCGTGATCGACCAGTACACTCTTTCGGAGGGCCGTGATCGTCCGGCGCTGTCGATGTACGTGGAAGTGACGCCCGAACTGGAAATCGTCGGCAACCGCAGCGCGGTCGAACGGGTCGGGATCGCCGCAAACCTGCGCAGCGACACCCTTGAGCTGGCGTTCAACCAGGAGCAGGTGACGGCGGGGCAAGTGGACTGCCCGTTCGGCGCGGAACTGCTGCTGTTGTGGCGGATTGCGACCCGGCTGGAACAACGCCGCGGAAAAGAGGAACCGGGGCTCACGCGCTCGGACTACAACTTCTACGTCGACGACGACCGGGTCCGCATCGTCGAGCGTAAGCGCGGATCGCCCACCGACCGGGTCGTTTCCGAACTGATGATTCTGGTGAACACCGAATGGGGCCGGCAGCTCGCGGTCAACGAGATTCCGGCGCTGTACCGGGCGCAGGGAAACGGCAAAGTGAAGATGTCGACGCTGCCGGCCCCACATCAAGGGCTGGGCGTTTCCCAGTACATCTGGGCGAGTTCGCCGCTGCGCCGTTACGTGGACCTGGTGAACCAGCGGCAGTTACTGGCGCTATATCGCCACGAGACGCCGCCTTACCCGCCGAAGGACGAGCGGCTGCTGGTGATCCTCCGGGACTTCGAGCTGGCTTACGAATCCTATGCGGAGTTTCAGCGCAACATGGAGCGCTACTGGTGCTTGCGCTGGCTGATCCAGGAAGGCGCCGCAACGGCGGAGGCGGAAGTGCTCAGGGAGGAACTGGTAAGAATCGATCGCATCCCGCTGGTAGTCCGGGTGCCGTCGTTACCGCCGCTTGCACCCGGAAAGCGGGTGGAACTGGCGATTTCCGACATCGACCTGATTGAATTGACGCTGCATTGCGAGTTCAAACGGCAGACGGATGAAATTGCGCGCTGACAGTTGCCCCGCAGTTATTTAGAATTGGCGCAGCGTCCCTACTTCGCCTAGCGATTTGCCGGATATCTCGATCAGAACGCTCGACACCCGAGGCAGCCTCGCCGCCGGCCTGTCGCTCCTTCCACCGCCCTCCACCGGCGACATCCTGCCGGTTACGCTGGCGTTCTCCATCGTCTTCCACGCCGTGTTACTGCTGATCACGTTCGCGTCGCCGAATTTCGCCGGGAGGAATTTTGTTCCCCACCTGGAGGTGGTGCTGGTCAACGCGAAATCATCCTCGAAGCCGCTCAAGGCCGATGCGCTGGCCCAGGCCAGCCTCGACGGCGGCGGCAATACCGAGGCCAAAACCAGGGCGAGCACCAATCTGCCGAAGGTGAACAACCTTGAACCGTCCCAGGAAGTGCAGTTGGCAGCGAATAGGGTGCAGAGGCTCGAGGAGGAAGCGCAGCGGCTGCTACGCCTGGCTCAAGGCAGCCACCCATCCGCGACAGACACCCGGCCTGCACCCACGGCCGAACAGCAGGAGCGCCTCGAAGACCCGGCACTGCAGCAGCAGCGCCTGCTGATTGTGCAACTCGAGGCGAGGATCGAAAAGGAAATGAAGGAATACCAGGAGCTGCCGCGCCGCAAAGCCATCGGGTCGCGCACCGAGGGTGTCGTTTACGCCGAATACGTGGACAAGTGGCGCCGGCGCATCGAACTGGTCGGCACCAGCAACTACCCGGAGGAAGCGAAGCGGCGCAAGATCTACGGCTCGTTGTTGCTGACCGTGCACATCAAGGCGGACGGCAGCGTGGAGAAAGTCGAGATCGACCGCTCATCCGGCCATCGCTTGCTCGACGCGGCGGCCAGGCGCGTGGTCGAACTTGCCGGACCGTTCCCGCCCTTCCCGGCCGTGGTGCGCAAGGACTGGGACATACTGAGCATATCGCGCACCTGGATGTTTACCCGCAGCGACCTCGAACTCGTCGCTTCTCCATGACCGACCGCTACGCGGTAATCGGCAGCCCGATTGCCCACAGCAAGTCACCGCAGATTCACGCGGCGTTTGCCCGCCAGACCGGACAGGATATCGAATACACGTGCCTGCTGGCGCCACCCGACGGCTTTCGCCGCACCGTGGAAAACTTTCGTGCGGCGGGCGGCAGGGGCGCAAACGTGACTGTGCCTTTCAAACTTGAAGCCTTCGACCTGGCCGACGAAGTATCGCAGCGCGCCAAGGAAGCGCAGGCGGCGAATTTCCTCAACTTCGCCGGCGGGCGCATCCGCGCCGATAATACCGACGGCGCCGGCCTCATCCGCGATATCACCGGCAATCTCAGTTTCAGCATCGCCGGCCAGCGGGTGCTGCTGATGGGTGCGGGAGGCGCGGCGCGGGGCGCGCTGCAGCCACTGCTGGCGCAGCAGCCGGCAATCCTGACAATCGCCAACCGCACGGTGGAAAAGGCGCTGCAGCTCGCCGAGGCATTTCGCTACCATCCATCGGCGGCGTCCTCGGTGTTGTCGGGATTGCGCTACGACGAACTGGCGGGACATCACTTCGATCTGCTGATCAACGCCACTTCCAGCAGCCTGCAGGACGAACTGCCGCCGTTGCCGGCGGGAGTGTTCGCCGACGCCTCGCTTGCCTACGACATGATGTACGGCAAGGGACTTACGCCTTTTCTCGCGTTTGCGCAGTTTCAGGGCGCTGCGCGCCTTGCCGACGGTCTCGGCATGCTGGTCGAGCAGGCCGCGGAGTCATTCTTCCTGTGGCGCGGCGTGCGCCCCGAAACCCGTCCGGTCATCGAACTGCTGCGAAAGCAATGAAGCGCCTGCTGCGCTGGACCTGGCGGAGCATCGCTCTGGTGCTCGCCGCGATCGTCGTCTACCAGTTCTGGATCTTCGGCAACGTGGTCTGGTGGATATGGTTCAATCCTTCCAACAGCGCGTTCATGGAACGACGGCTGGAAGTCCTGCAGGAGGACAACCCCGGGGCGGCGCTGCGCCACCAATGGGTTCCCTACGAGCGCATCTCGATCAATCTCAAGCGCGCACTGATCGCGGCCGAAGATGCCAAGTTTCTCGACCACGACGGCTTTGACTGGGAGGCGATCCAGAAGGCCTACGAAAAGAACATCATCAAGGGAAAGATCGTTGCCGGGGGTTCGACCATCAGCCAGCAACTGGCCAAGAACCTGTTCCTTTCCGGCAAGCGCACGCCGTGGCGCAAGGCACAGGAAGCGCTGATCACCGTCATGATCGAGAAGGTAATGACGAAGCGCCGCATTTTCGAGATTTATCTCAACATCATCGAATGGGGAAACGGCGTGTTCGGCGCCGAAGCCGCTGCACGTCACTACTACGACACCAGCGCGGCCTATCTCGACGTCGAGCAGGCGGCGCGGCTCGCTGCAATGGTGCCGAAACCGCGCTACTACGACCGGGTACGCTACACCCCGCTGCTGGAGCAGCGCAGCGGCATCATCCTGGAGCGCATGTACTACGTGGAGGTTCCCTGAAATCCGGCCGCAGGCGAAACCCGATTTCTCACCACGAAGGCACGAAGACACGAAGAAGAAATGATGTTGACGATTCTCTTCGTGTCTTCGTGCCTTCGTGGTGAGATTTTGATTTTGGTCGCGAGATTCTTGGGTTGGGTTTTTCCGTCGCGAAGCTGCCGGGGTTGAAGATCGCTCACGTATAATTCGCCAACTTCTCCCATGCCGTCATGCTCATCCATCCGCAATTCGATCCCGTAGCCCTGCATCTCGGCCCGCTGTCGGTGCGCTGGTACGGGTTGATGTACCTGCTGGCCTTCGTCATCGTGCTGATGCTCGGGCGTTATCGCATCAGGACCCAGCCATGGCTGAGCTGGGCCAACCGGGATCTCGACGACATCCTGTTTCTCGGCGTGCTCGGCGCGGTGCTGGGCGGGCGGCTCGGCTACGTGCTGTTCTACAAGTTCTCCGAGTATCTGTACGATCCGGTGCGCATCCTCTTCCTGTGGGAAGGCGGCATGTCCTTCCACGGCGGCTTCCTGGGCGTGCTGGTCGCGATGCTGTGGTTTGCGCGCTCCCGGCACAAAAGCTGGTTGGCCGTGACCGACTTCATCGCGCCGCTTATTCCGCTCGGGCTGGGCGCAGGAAGGATCGGCAACTTCATCAATGCGGAACTATGGGGACGGCCCGCCAACGTTCCCTGGGCGATGGTTTTCCCGCACGTGGACAACCTGCCGCGCCATCCGTCGCAGCTCTACGAATTCATCCTCGAGGGCCTGGTGCTGTTCGCGTTGCTGTGGTGGTTCTCCAGGCGCTGGCGTCCGGTCGGCGCGGTCTCCGGGGTGTTCCTGATCGGTTACGGGACCCTGCGATTCCTGGTCGAGTTCACCCGCGAGCCGGACGGGTTCCTGGGACTGCTTGCGCTGGGATTGTCGATGGGTCAGTGGCTGAGCCTGCCGATGGTTATCGGCGGTATCGCGCTGCTTGCGTGGTCCAACCGGCGCAGGACAAACAGGGTTAGTTGAGGTCGCGCGGTTTGGTCGGCGGGCTGACCGCAAAGAAGCTGCGGCGGTTGAGCAGGCGCCGGAAGTTGTCCAGCGACAGCAGGTGTGAATAAATCTTTTCGAGCACGCCTGCGACGAGCAGCTGGCGCAGCTTGTCGTCCGCCAGCGATTCCAGCGCATTTCTCGCAACGCGATGCATGCCTTCCAGTTGCATGGTGAAACCTTCTACCTCCGCTTTCATCGCGAACGGCTCCAGCAATTCAAGCCCGGCCAGCAGCTTGCATAACTCCTCTGCGCGCAACAGGTCGCTCTCATAGTCGAAAATCAGCTTTTCCAGTTCGCTCCATTGCGGAAGCGTATTGCCGGCTTCGTCGTACAGCGGCTCGCCGCCGTCCTGAACGGCGCTCGCCTCCACGCACACGATGCGCTCCTTCTGCGTTTCGCCGTCCAGCGTCACTTTGGCCATGCAAAAAGGGTAGCGTCGCACATAGGCGGGCAGATAAACCCGCCGGTCCCAGGTGCCGTCGGTGAGGATGAAAAGATTCTGCATGGACTGCA
>DASQOP010000097.1:0-7891 GCA_035644415.1 Burkholderiales bacterium | reverse complement strand
CGGCGCAGCGATTCCGCAAGGACGGCGTCATTGTCGGGCAACTGTGCCAGGCGGCGGGCGAGTCCGGCGTCCAGGCGCTCGATCAGCCCCGCTAGGTTGACGGGCGACATGCGGTCGGGTTCCGGCATCAGCACGTCCACGCCGATCGCAGCCGGACCGGTTTCTCCGATTGCTTCGATGAGCTCCGCCATCACGGTGCGCGGCCACGGCCACTGGCCGATTGCGTTGAGACTTTTCTCGTCGATGGCAACGATCACCGCCGGGGCGGAAACACGTACGCGCGGCGCGATGGTCTGGTAACTGTCGAACAGCGCCAGCCGAAGCTGGGTCAACACGCGCAAATCGGGCAAGAACGAGAGCAGCAGCAGGAACACCAGAACTGCGGCGCCCAGCGGCCGCCCCTGGCCGCCGACCAGCGCGCGCGTGAGCGCGCGTTCGCTCCAGGAGCGACTTTGTCCGCCCGGCGGCGTGTCCCCGCCGCCCGCACTGGCCTGTGGATCTTGCGTCACAACTCGATTTCCATGCCGTCGTACGCAGCCGTAATCTTCAGCGGCTGCTCCGTGCGGGTCAGCTTCTCGAGGCGGATGGTTTCGTTGAGCACCGATTCAATGCGATCGTCGTCGAACGCAGGCTCGTGATGGAACAGGCACAGATGCTTCACGTTCGCCATCTGTGCCATCTCCACGCCGACGATGTTGCTCGAGTGTCCCCAGTCCTCCTTCATCGACACTGCGTCCAGCAGAGAGTACATGGCGTCGAAGATCACCAGGTCCGCATTGCGGAAGAACTCGACGAAGCCGCGGGTTTCGGCCGGGTCTTCGAGCTTGTGCTCGGAATCGGTCGAGTACACCACGGTTTTTCCGTCGCGCTCGAAGCGGTAACCGTAGGAGCCGCCGGTGTGCCGCTGCAACTTCGGTGTCACCCTGAAGCCGGCGACGTCGTAGCTGGCGCCGGCCTCGAGTTGCGTGAATTCGATATCGGCGGCGAGCCGCGAAAAATCCACCGGGAAGCAAGGCGCAGACTGCTGCAGCCGGAACGCCTGCTCGAGAACGTCGTGACAGCCATGGATGCGGATGCGCGCCCCCGGAACATAGGCGGGGGCGAAGAAGGGAAAGCCCATGATGTGGTCCCAATGCACGTGGGACATGATCACGTTGATGACCGGAGGCGGCCCGCCGTCGCGTCGCGACATGATGCGGTTGCCGAACGCACGTGCGCCGCTGCCCATGTCGCAGACCAGGTATTCGGCGCGCCCGGTTTCGAGTTCCACGCACGACGAATGCCCGCCGTAGGTGTGGGAAATGCTGAAACCCAGGTCGTGCTCGATGAAGTTCTGCAGCTTTTCGGGGGAGTCCACGCCGCTGGCGATGGCCAGGGCGAGCGCCTGCTCGATCTTGTGCCGGATGTCGGCGGAAGTCAGCGCGACCGGGATCGAGCCGCGCGTCCCCCAGAAGCGTACCCGCATGGTCACTAGGCGGCGTCGAAGGCCTTTAGCGCTGCGGGCGAAACCTTCGCCAGCGCATCGCGCACCGTTGCGAAAGTCTCGAATACCAGGGTAAACCGGCTGATCTCGAAGATTTCGTTCACCACGGGCTGCATCGCCGCAACCACGATGGCACCACCCTGCGACTTGGCCTGCTTTTCCGCGAGCATGAAACAACGCAGCCCGGCGCTGCTGACGTAGTCCACGCCGGCGAGATCCAGCACCAGGCGCTGGCCATTGGCGCTGCAGCGTTCGATCAGCGGATTCAGAGCCCGGCGGAATACTTCGCTGTTGGCGTGGTCGATCCTGCCGGTGGGCGAGAGCACCAGCACGTCGCCGTAAGTCTTGCTGCGGATATCCATATTTTTCATTCGCGCGCTGCAGTGGCCGCTGGATGTCGGAGGTTATGCACGGCGCATGCCGGCCCGGCCCGGCCGCGCTTGGGCTGGCTTGCTCTGAGGAGTTCTGCCAGGCGCAACGCGCACGCGAACGGATTAGAACCTGCCAACACCATATTAAACCCGAAAACGGCGCGAACAGGCTGCCCGCGCCGCCGGCTCAGCCGAAGATGGGGAAGGTTTGGAAATTGCCGGAGAGCAGCTTGCGCGTGTCGCCGTAGCCCAGCCAGCCATCGATGACGCTGGCGTAGACGCGGCGGAAATCGGTGGTGAACACCAGGTTGTCGCCTTCGTCGAGCGCGTCGAGCTTCGGTGGCGTGCCGTAGTGGCCGCCCTTCACCGGCTTGCCGATCAGGTACATGTGGTTGGCGGTGCCATGATCGGTGCCGAGGCTGGTGTTCTCGGGAACCCGCCGTCCGAACTCGGAAAATACCAGCATCACCACGTCGTCGGCGCGGCCGATGCGCTGCAGGTCTTTCATGAATCCGGCCACCGCGTCGGAGACGTAGGTCAACAACCGCTGATGCAAGTCCGGTTGCTGCACGTGGGTGTCGAAAGCGTTGTGCCGATACGACGTGTAGTACAACCGTGTCGGCATGCCCGCGGCGATCAGCGACGCGATTTTCGGCAGATCGACCGCGACGATGCCGTAATCCACCGGCGTCTTGTACTTCGCCCATGCATCGCGCACCAGCTGCGAGGCCGCGCGCGCGCTTTTCGCCACTTCGAGCAGGTAACGCCGCGAGGGGTTCGCGTCATGCGTCGCGTCGGAAACCTGGTCCAGCAGCGGCCTGGTCTGGTACAGGCCCTTGCGGCCGAAGCGTTCCGGATCGTCGAACACAACCGGGACGTGATTGCGTGCGCTCACAGCCAGCGACTGCGCCTCGTCGATGTTGACGATGAAATTCGGCGTGGCCTGTGTGTCGATGGCATCGGCGAGCCGGCCGACCCAGCCGGTTTCCTCTCCGCTATTGGGCGCGCCCGTGTGCCAATAAGCCATCGAGGTGAAATGCGAGAACGACGGCTGCGCGTAGCCGCAACCGTGCACCACCGCCATCCGGCCGTCCTTGTAGAGGCCTTCGAAGCCGGCCATTCCCGGATTGAAACCGAAGCGCTCGTCGATCCTGCGCAGCTTGTCCGGGCGGATGCCGATTCGGGGACGATGGCGGTAGTAGGCGTCGTCGCCATGGGGCACCAGCGTATTGAGGCCGTCGTTGCCTCCGGATAGCTCGAGGACCACGAGGATCCGATTCGAGGCCGTGGCATCCGCGGCGAGCGCGCGCGAGAACACCAGCGGCATGCCATTGAGTGCACCGGCCCCTGCGCCGCACAAGCATGCGCGCAGCACATCGCGTCGTGTCCACGATTTTGTCGAGAGATGAATTGTCGGTTTCATGGTTTTCTCGCTCCCTCTCCGCCCTCTGGGGGGAGAGGGCGGGGGTGAGGTGGGTGGAGGGTCAGGGAGAGGTGGTGGTCTAGCCCAGTTGGTACTCCGGCAACGACAGGATCAGGTGCAGCGTCGATCGCAACGGCTCTTCCAGGAAAGTGCCGGCCGCGGACAGATCGCCGGTACCGAGTTCGCTTTCGAGAAATTTCCCGATCCGTGCGCGGGTGCCGGCTTCCACCGGTACCGAAACGAAGCGAGCCAGCAGCACGTCCACTGCTTGCTGCGCGTTGCGGCAGCCGGCCGCGCGCACCATGCCGGCGAGATCCAGTTGCGCAGTTGCCCTCGGGATCGGCTTCACTTTCTGGATCGCCATCTGCCAGCCACGGTAGCTCGCCAGCCGGGTGTTGAAATCCTCGTCGCGGTCGGCCATCTGCATCGATATCGAAGTCATCTCCTTGGCGTCAGGCTTGGTCGCGGTCGTCACGTCCAAACCCATCGCCAGCTTCTCGCTCACGGCGGCGATCTGGTAGTCGTTGCCCGGGTAGCGATCGGGCGGGAGGAAGTTGATATCGGGAAACACCGTGTCGTACACGAAGTTGCCCCGTGCCAGCAGCAGGCCCGGCGTGATCCAGCTTCTGCCGTGTGCCCAGCCGGCCACCGTGGGCGGGTAGAACAGTATCTGGCCGAGCATTTCGGTCACTTCGTTGAAGTCCGGCACTCCGGGGATTTCTTTCAGCCCCATTTTCCTGTAAGTCGACACCACCAGCTCGACCGGCGGCTTGATGCGGGTGCCGATCGACGCGGGACTGTAGAACTCGCGGGAAAGAAATATCGTCTCCAGCAGCGGCGCGATCTGATAGTTCGCATCGCGCAGCTTGGCCCCCAGAGCCTTGCGCAGCTCCGGAGAAATGTCCTCGCGCACGAAATGGCGGTAGATCTTGCCGGCGATGTACTCGGCGGTCACCGGATGGGCGAGGATGACGTCGATCACCGCCACGCCGTCGAAGTTGCCGCTGCGACCAAGCACCGTTTTCACCATGCTGTCGTGCTTGTCGGGCGAGATCACGAAGTTCAGGTCGACGAAATTCCAACCGGTAAAGGCGCGCGCGGCTTCGCGGATGTCGGTTTCGGTGTAGTTGCCGACCCCCATGGTGAACAGCTCCATGATCTCGCGTGCGAAGTTCTCGTTCGGCGCGCCCTTCACGTTCACTGCGGCGTCGAGGAAGGCGAGCATCGCCGGGTCCTGCGCCACGCTGATCAGCAGCTCGCGAAAGCTGCCGGTGCCCTTGTCCTGGAACAACTCGAGCTGCTTGAGCATCTTGCGGTAATCGCGCACCTTCTCTTCGTTGGTGGCGAAGTGTCCGTGCCAGAACAACGCCATCTTTTCTTCCAGGGGACGTCGGGTGACAAGCATGCGGTTCGCCCACCAGTAGGCGAGGCGATGCGTCTCCAGCCGGCTGGCGCGCAGCCAGTAGAAAAACCGGTCGGCAACCGGCTGCAGGCGCCGATTGCCCGCGGGCTTGACTTTGACGCCGAGGGATTCGCCGGTCTTCTTGGCGAGATCGGTTGCGGCCGGCCGGGAAGGTGGGAAAGGTTCAAGCCCGGGATCGTGCGCACCGGAGTCGTCGAAGGCCGGCAGATCGTTCGGGATGGTCTTGTGGTAGACCAGCCGCCGGACCGCGGCCTGTGGAGTCATTGCGGCGTACAGCGCGATCTCTTCCGGTGTGCCGCCGAAGCCGGCACGCTCCAGCAGATGCGCAGCTCGTGCGGCATTCCAGTCCTGCGTTCCGATCGGAGTGAGGTCGCCCGCCCACTCCGCGGCGTTCACAGCGAAGCCCGACAGCAGTAGCGCGGCAAGGCCGAATCCGCGCACGGGTGAACATCTCGTCATGGCGTCTCCCTGGCACATGGTCATGCGGTCCGGTATCGGCCGGCGACCGTAAGGCCTTCAATTATGCTCTACCCGGACCGGAATACGGAGCCGACGCAAAACCCGCAGGAGCTTTTCATGATTTTCATGACGTCGCTTGACGCCCGTGCGCGCCGGGAGTAGCTTCACGCCCCACAAAACCAAATCCATCAGGCTGTTTCCGGTCTTGATCACCACGCTGTCCCTGCTTGCAGTCGGCTTCTTTCTCGGCATGCGTCACGCCACCGATGCCGACCATGTCATCGCGATCTCGACGATCGTCAGCCGCCAGCGTTCGTTGCGCGGCGCGGCGCTGATCGGCGCGCTGTGGGGAGTGGGCCACACGTTGACGGTGGCGATCGTCGGCGGGGCGATCATTCTTTTCTCCATCGTCATTCCGCCGCGCACCGGGCTGGCGATGGAGTTCGCCGTCGGGGTCATGCTGGTCGTGCTCGGCTTGCTCAATCTGACCGGCCTCAACCAATGGATCCGCGACAATGTGGCGCCGGGTTCCGGCCCGCTTCACGCCCATACCCATGCCCATGGTGATTATGCGCATACCCATGCGCACGGCCATGGCGAGGCGAACCACGGACACCCCGAGGACCGGACACCGCAGGCCTGGCTGGACCGAAAACTCGGCGGAATCGGGCTCTATCAGATGGCGCGCCCGCTTGTGGTGGGCATCGTGCACGGACTGGCCGGATCGGCGGCAGTGGCGCTGCTGGTACTCACTGCGATCAAGGATCCGTTGTGGGGCATGGTGTACCTGTTCCTGTTCGGCGCCGGCACCATCGCCGGCATGATGCTGATCACCGTGGCGATCGCCGCGCCGTTTTCCTATTCGATCGAGCGCTTTCCGCGCTTCAACGCCTATCTGCGCGTGGCTTCCGGGCTGCTGTCGCTGGGATTCGGACTGTTCCTGATCTACTACATCGGCTACGTCGATGGCCTGTTTACCGACCACCCGACGTGGTCGCCGAAGTAAGAAATCTCCCGGCGAATATTTCAAACTGAAACTTAAGAATTAGTGCTTGTAAATTAAGAAGTAGTTACTGCGGCGCAGCATTGACGCTAAGTCGTTCGGAGACTAAATTTTCACAATGCAAACAGAAGTAAGCGGGCCGCAAAGTACGGCCCGCACGGCGGCATTGAAAGGTTTTGGTGTCGGCGCACTGGTAGTCGGATTGATTGCGCTAGCGGCTGTCGCAACATTCCGCGAAACCGCCAAACCCAGGCAGCAAGAGGTCGCGACGAATTCGGCGTTCGGTCAGTCGGAGCGTCCCGCGATGACGGCTGCGGAAGAAGCGTACGCGCACGCGTTGTGGCCGGTTCACGCGCAGGTGAAGCAGGACGCGGTGAAAATGACCTTTGCGGGTCTCGCATACAAGATGGGAGACATCAAGGGTGCCGTAGTGAAAGATCGGGTCGCGCCGCTTACGGCGAAGTTCGACTCGGCGCTGGCAGCGATGAACAAGTTGCAACCGCCGGCGTCGATGCGGGACTTGCACGGCGAATACGTCGAGGCCATCAAGCTGTATCGGGATGCGTCCGTAATCATGATCAAGGTGGCGGCGGATGGGCGCGACGAGCACCTGATTGAAGCGCAGGAAAGATCGGAAAAAGCATCGGGCCTGACTCTCAAGGTGGGCGAGACATTGTGGCCGGGTGAGTTCAAGCCGAATTGAGCAAGGATTTCCGGACGCGCGTCTCCAGGCACGCGTGCGGGAACAAGAAGAAGTCGCATCGAGCAGTCCAATTGTCTAGGAGGAGTAAAAAATGAAGAACAGTATGAAACACGCGTTGGTTGCCGCGGGCCTTGCTGCTGCGGCAACGCTGGCGGCACCGGTGGCGCAGGCGCAAGTCTGCTCGGTGTGGTTGGTCGAGAATAGCCGCTTCATGGGAGTGCCGTTTGGGGCCTTCATGCCTGACCGCGCCTTCGTGCCCGGAAGCACCAGCCCGCACAACAACATCAATACCGTCGACCTGCCGGTCAACGTCGGCGTGATCAAGTGCGGCAACGAACTGATCCTGTACGACTCCGGCTGGAACCAGACCGACTACCACAAGATGACCGGCACCGGGCACTGGTCGCCGCTGTCCAAGCAGATTGCGCAGATCGGCTTCGATGCGAAGGACGTGAAAAAAGTCATCGTCGGCCACGGCCACTGGGATCATGCCGGTTCGCTGGATGAGTTCCCGAATGCAATTCTGTATATCCAGAGGGAAGAACTGAAGGGCATCGAGTGGGCGTTGAACTATCCGCACCCGCGCATTTCCGCAGTAAATGATTCACCCGGCGGCTGTGCCCGCACTCCGGCCTGCGGTTACCCGTCCAAGACCATGGACTCGATCTACGGCAAGGTGTTGAAGGGCAAGGCGGTGATCGTCGACGGCGAAATGGACGTTCTGCCCGGCGTGAAGATCCATCCGGCCTTCCGTGCGCACACGGCCGGCTCGCAGTTGCTGGAAGTCAATACCTCGATCGGCAAGCTGGTGTTCGGCAGCGACGCGTACTCGTCCTGGGAAGGCATCCGCGACTGGGAAATTGCCAACCCGCAGCAGACCGACACGGTGCAGCAGTTCCTGGCCTACGAGAAGTGCTACAAGATCACCGGCGGCTATCAGAACTGCGTGTGCGCCCACGAGCCGCTCTCCTACACCGACAAATACCCGCTCACCAAGAATTCCTGGGTGGGGATGAACGGCGGCCG
>DASQOP010000096.1:0-7227 GCA_035644415.1 Burkholderiales bacterium | reverse complement strand
GGCGCTTTCGGAGACCGACAGCTCGCCCTCCTTGACGCCGTTGTTCTTCATCTGCTTCGGCAGCAGGTAACGCATCGCGATGTTGATCTTCTCGTCCTCGGTGTAGCCGGACAGACGGATCACTTCCATCCGGTCCAGCAGAGGCGCCGGGATGTTCATGGTGTTCGCGGTAGCCACGAACATCACGTCCGAAAGGTCGTACTCGACCTCGACGTAATGATCGACGAACTTGTCGTTCTGCTCCGGGTCGAGCACCTCAAGCAGCGCGGAAGCCGGATCGCCGCGGAAATCCTGCCCCATCTTGTCCACTTCGTCGAACAGGAACAGGGGGTTCCTCACGCCGATTTTCGACATGTTCTGCAGCAGCTTGCCTGGCATCGAGCCGATGTAAGTACGGCGGTGGCCGCGGATCTCGGCCTCGTCGCGCACGCCGCCCAGCGACATGCGCACGAACTTGCGGTTGGTCGCGTGCGCGATCGACTGCCCAAGCGAGGTCTTGCCCACGCCCGGGGGGCCCACCAGGCACAGGATCGGCGCTTTGAGCTTCTCCACGCGCTGCTGCACCGCCAGGTACTCGACGATGCGTTCCTTGACCTTGTCCAGCCCATAGTGATCGGCGTCCAGGATTTCCTGCGCCTTGGCCAGATCGTTGCTGATCTTGCTCTTCTTCTTCCAGGGCAGCCCGACCAGCGTTTCGATGTAGTTGCGCACCACCGTGGCCTCGGCTGACATGGGCGACATCAGCCGCAGCTTCTTGAGCTCGGCTTCAGCCTTGTTGCGCGCCTCCTTTGGCATATGCGCCGCCTTGATGCGCTTGTCCATTTCGTCCAGGTCGGCGCCCTCTTCCATGTCGCCGAGTTCCTTCTGGATCGCCTTGACCTGTTCGTTGAGGTAATACTCGCGCTGGCTCTTCTCCATCTGGCGCTTGACGCGTCCACGGATGCGGCGCTCGACCTGCAGAATGTCGAGCTCGGCTTCCATGAGCGACAGCAGATGCTCCAAGCGTTTCCTGACCTCGAACATTTCCAGCACCGCCTGCTTCTGCTCGAGTTTCAGCGGCAGGTGCGCGGCCACGGTATCGGCAAGCCGGCCGGGCTCGTCGATGCCCGAAAGCGACGTGAGGATCTCGGGAGGAATCTTCTTGTTGAGTTTCACGTACTGGTCGAACTGGGTGAGCATGGCGCGGCGCATCGCCTCCACCTCGTTGGTTTCGACCGCATCGGCCGGAACCGGCAGCGCCTCGGCGGCGTAATGCGTTTTCTCGTCCGCGACCGACACGACCTTGGCGCGTTGTACGCCCTCGACCAGCACTTTCACCGTGCCGTCGGGCAGCTTGAGCATCTGCAGGATGTTGGCGATGCTGCCGATGTCGTACAGGTCCTCGGGCGACGGTTCGTCCTTTGCGGCTGACTTCTGCGCCACCAGCAGGATGCTCTTGCCCGCTTCCATCGCGGTTTCCAGCGCCTTGATCGATTTCGGGCGCCCGACGAACAAGGGAATGACCATGTGAGGGAAAACGACCACGTCGCGCAAAGGCAACAGCGGGTAGGTGACGGTCGTTTGGGAAGAATCAGCGGAATAAGTCATTGGTCACCTGAAAGGGCAAGGATACGTTCCAAGGTTGGGGGCCGCCCGTGTATTTCAACCCGGACGCCAAGTCGTTGTAAAGCCGGGCAATTCGGCGGCGCTGCGGACTCCGACGCGCGCCGGCCCCGGATTTTGGCCGCTGCTCAGGCAGATCCGGCCACCTTGGGCTGGTCGGAGTAAAGCAGGATCGGCTGCGCGTCGCCGGTAATCATGCCTTCGTCCACGACCACCTTCTCCACGTTGTTCAGGGAGGGGAGGTCGTACATGATGTCAAGCAACACCTGTTCCAGGATCGAACGCAGCCCGCGCGCACCGGTGCGCCGCGCCAGGGCTTTCAGCGCCACCGCTTTCAGCGCCTCGGAACGCACCTCCAACTCGACGCCTTCCATGCTGAACATGCGCTGGTACTGCTTGAGCAGCGCATTTTTCGGCTCGGTAAGGATTTGGATCAGCGCGGCCTGATCAAGTTCATCCAGCGTTGCAACGACCGGCAGTCGGCCGACGAACTCGGGGATCAGGCCGTACTTGATCAGGTCTTCGGGCTCGACGCCGCGCAGCACCGCTCCGATATCCTTGCGGTTGTCCTTGCTCTTCACTTCGGCGCCAAAACCGATGCCGCCCTTGTCGGAGCGGGCGCGGATGATCCGGTCCAGGCCGTCGAACGCGCCGCCGCAGACGAACAGGATGTTCGTGGTGTCGACCTGGACGAATTCCTGGTTCGGATGCTTGCGCCCGCCCTGCGGCGGCACCGAGGCGATGGTGCCTTCGATGAGCTTCAGCAGCGCCTGTTGCACGCCTTCCCCCGACACGTCGCGGGTGATCGAGGGGTTGTCGGACTTGCGCGAGATCTTGTCGATCTCGTCGATATAAACGATGCCGCGCTGCGCTTTTTCGACGTCGTAGTCGCACTTCTGCAGCAGCTTCTGGATGATGTTCTCGACGTCCTCCCCGACATAGCCGGCCTTGGTCAGCGTGGTGGCATCCGCCATCACGAAAGGCACGTTCAGCAGCCGCGCCAGCGTCTGCGCCAGCAGCGTCTTGCCCGAGCCGGTAGGGCCGATCAAAAGAATATTGCTCTTGGCAAGCTCGACGTCGTCCTTCTTCTGCACCGTCTTGAGCCGCTTGTAGTGGTTGTACACTGCGACCGAAAGGATCTTCTTGGCGGTGTCCTGGCCGATCACGTACTGGTCGAGGATCTCGCGAATTTCGTGGGGAACGGGAAGATCGGACTTGGCGCCTTTCCCGGTGGTCTCGGCGTGGCTCTCCTCGCGGATGATGTCGTTGCACAGCTCGATGCACTCGTCGCAAATGAACACCGAGGGGCCGGCGATCAGCTTGCGAACCTCGTGCTGGCTTTTGCCGCAGAAAGAACAGTAGAGAAGTTTCTCGCCGCCAGGTTTGTCAGACATAACGTCCTTTCGCTTTAAACATCAACCCATCAGACACCCATACGCACGTTGGTTCCCGTGTCGCCGCGCCGCGATCCGCCCTGCGCCTCAGGCGGGCGCGCCGGCCTCGGCGCGGCTGACCAGTACCTTGTCCACCAGCCCGTACTTTACCGACTCTTCGGCGCTGAGGAAATTGTCGCGGTCGGTGTCGCGCTCGATGGTCTTCACGTCCTGTCCGCTGTGCTTCGCCATCAGCTCGTTGAGCCGGCCGCGCAGGTAGAGGATTTCACGCGCGTGGATCTCGATGTCCGAAGCCTGGCCCTGGAAGCCACCCATCGGCTGGTGGATCATGACTCGCGAGTTAGGCAGCGCGAAGCGCTTGTTCTTGGCGCCGGCAGCAAGCAGGAAGGCTCCCATGCTGGCCGCCTGGCCGATGCAAAGGGTGCTCACGTCAGGCTTGACGAACTGCATGGTGTCATAAATCGCCAACCCCGCGGAAACCGACCCGCCCGGCGAGTTGATATAGAAGGAAATGTCTTTTTCCGGGTTCTCCGATTCGAGAAAGAGCAACTGCGCCACGATCAGGTTCGCCGACATTTCATTGACCGGCCCGACCAGAAACACCACGCGCTCCTTGAGCAGCCGCGAGTAGATGTCGTAGGCGCGCTCGCCGCGGCCGCTCTGCTCGATGACCATGGGTATCAATCCCAGGCCCTGCGGCTCGCTCATTATCCGGTCTTGCATCGTGATCATTTTGCATTCCCCATGAGGTCGTCGAACTCGGTCGGCTTGTCCTCGACCCTGGCATTGGCCAGCACCCATTGCACTACGTTGTCCTCGAGGACGATGGACTCGACCTCGCGCAACCGGTCGGGCGACTGGTAGTACCAGCGCAGCACCTCTTCCGGCTTCTCGTAGCTATGCGCATATTCCCCGACCACCGCCTTGATCTGGTCCGGCTTGGCTTCAAGTCCGTGTTTCTTCACCAGCTCCGCCAGGATCAGGCCGAGGCTGACACGCCGCTGCGCTTCCGGCTCGAAGGCCTCTCTCGGCATCGGCACCTTGTCTGCCTTGAGCCCGCGCGCCTCCAGATCGTGGCGCACGTTGTGCAACAGGCGATCGATTTCCATGTCCAGCAACGCCCTGGGCAGCTCCACCCGGGTCGCGTCGAGCAGCGCTTTCATGACCTGGTCCTTGACGCGCGTACCGGCACGGCGCTTGACCTCGCGCTCGAGGTTGGACTTGATCTCGGCGCGCATTTTGGCGATGTCGCCGTCCGCAACGCCCAAGGCCTTGGCAAATTCGGCATCCGCTTCGGGGACGTGGGGCTCGCGCACATCCTTCACCGTTACTTCGAACCGGGCGGTCTTTCCCGCCACTTCCTTGCCGTGGTAATCATCGGGAAAGCGCAGCTCGAAGGTCCTGGTTTCGCCAGCCTTCATGCCGAGGACGTTCTGCTCGAAATCCGCGAGCAACTGGCCGCCGCCGAGCAGGGCGTGCTGATCGGTTCCCGCACCTCCGTCGAAAGGGTTCCCGTCGATACTGCCGCGGTAATCCATCAGCACCTGGTCGCCGGACTGGGCGGCGCGGCCGGTGCTGTGGTAGTGGGTACGCTGCTTGCGCAGTATTTCTATGGTCTTGTCCGCCTCGGCATCGCCGATCTTGACGAGCGGACGCTCGATTTTCACGCTTCCCAGTTCACCGATGGCGAGTTCTGGGTAAACCTCGAAGGTCGCGGTGTACTCGAATTTGCCTTCGGCGTCCGCCGCGGACTTCACTTCAATGCGCGGATAGCCGGCAACGCGCAGGTTCTTTTCCTTGACCGCCTCGCCGAAGCTGCTTTGCACGGCATCGCCGAGCACTTCCTGGCGCACCTGGCCGCCGAACTGCTGTTCGACGATCTTGAGCGGCACCTTGCCGGGACGGAAGCCGTGCAGCTTTACGGTGCGTGCAAGCCGCTTGAGGCGGTTCTCGACTTCACTGTTGACTTGATCGAGCGGCAAGGTTACCGAGAGGCGCCGCTCGAGAGAGCTCAGAGTTTCCAGATCTGCTTGCATCTAATTTCGGTTTTCCTGTGTTGGTAGGCGGGTAAGACTTGGCAGACAGCGCTTTTTTCGTGGCTCTGGTGCGAAAGGAGAGACTCGAACTCTCACGCCTTTCGGCGCCAGACCCTAAATCTGGTGCGTCTACCAATTCCGCCACTTTCGCACTCGACGCATTCTAATATAATGCCCCCGCCCCCGCTACCCAAATGCCCGCTTGCCGGGCCCTCGTTCCGCCGTCTAACCTTCTGTCACACAAAGCGAATAGCCGATGGCGGTCAATCACTACGAGAACTTTCCGGTGGCTTCGGTGTTGCTGCCCGCAAGGCTGCGCCGTCCGGTCGAGCTGATCTACTCGTTTGCACGCCAGGCCGACGATTTCGCGGACGAGGGCGTATTGCCGCCGGAACAGCGTTTGCACAAGCTTGCCGAGTTCTCCCGCGAGCTGGATTGCGTCGAACGCGGGGAGCCGCCGCGATTGCCGTTGTTTGCCGATCTGGCACCGGTGATAGCGGCGCATCGCCTGCCCGTCGGTCTGTTTCGCGACCTGCTTTCGGCGTTCACCCAGGACGTGACCAAGGGCCGTTACGCCGATTTCCGCGAAGTCATGGACTATTGCCGGCGCTCGGCCAATCCAGTCGGCAGGCTGCTGCTGCACTTGTATCAGGCCACCGAAGCGCGCAACCTCGCGTGCTCCGACGCTATCTGTTCGAGCCTGCAGCTGATCAACTTCCTGCAGGACATCGAGATCGATTTCCGCAAGAACCGCATCTACCTGCCTCAGGACGAGATGGCTGAATACGGCGTAACTGAAGAGCAAATCGCCGACCGCGCCGGCGGCACGACATGGCAAACACTGATGGTGTTTCAGATCGAGCGCGCACACAGCATGCTGCTGGCCGGCGCGCCGCTGGCGAGACGGCTCCCGGGGCGCATCGGAATGGAATTGCGCATGATCGTGATGGGCGGCAGCCGCATCCTGGACAAGCTGCGCGCGAGCCGCGGCGACGTTTTCCGTCATCGCCCGGTGTTGCAACCCTACGACTGGCTCGCCATGCTGTTCCGATCGTTGTTCGCCTATCCATGAGCCCCGACCAGTATTGCCAGGACAAGGCGGCGCAAAGCGGCTCGAGCTTCTACTACAGCTTCCTGTTCCTGCCGCCGGAAAAACGCCGCGCGATCACCGCGCTCTACGCCTACTGTCGCGAGGTGGACGACGTGGTGGACGAGTGCAGCGACGCCGATCTCGCCAGGGCCAAGCTCGCCTGGTGGCGCCAGGAAATCACCGGCACATTTGCCGGCACGGCGCAACATCCGGTGGCAAAGGCCCTGATCCCGGTGGTGCGCCGTTTCGATCTACCGCAGGCGCGCTTCCACGAGATCATCGACGGGATGGAGATGGATCTGCAGTACAACCGCTATCCCGACTTCGCCACGCTGCAATCGTATTGTTACCGGGTGGCGGGCGTGGTCGGCCTTATGGCGGCACAGATCTTCGGCTACCGCGATCCCGCAACGCTGCGCTATGCCGAAAACCTCGGCACGGCGTTCCAGCTCACCAATATCATCCGCGACGTCGGCGAGGATGCGCGCCGCAATCGGGTCTATCTGCCGCTCGACGAACTGGCGCGCTTCGGCGTTGCCGCGTCCGATGTCGCTCATTTGCGTGAGACCGATTCCTTCCGGCGATTGATTGAATTCCAGATCGACCGTGCCCGGGACTATTACCAGCGCGCCTTCGCTTCTTTGCCGCGCCAGGACCGCAAGGCCCAGCGCCCGGGTCTGGTAATGGCGGCGATCTACCGAACCGTCCTGGATGAGATACACGCCGGCGGATGCAAAGTCCTCAGCCAGCGCACATCGCTCACCCCGCTGCGCAAATTGTGGATCGCGTGGCGCACGTGGTTCACTGCGTGAGTATGAAAGGCAAGGATGAAGGCGGAAGGCGGAAGGATGAAGGAGAGCCAGAAGCTATTGAACTTACTTCATCCTTCATCCCTCATCCTTCAGCCTTTCGCGTAGCGATTGTTGGTGGTGGCTATGCCGGAATGGCGGCGGCGGCGGAGCTTGCCCGCCGCGACATTCCGGTTACGGTATTCGAGGCGGCCAGGACGCTCGGCGGGCGGGCGCGCCGGGTCGAGATCAACGGCATGACGCTCGACAACGGCTTGCATATTCTGATCGGCGCGTATCGGGAAACCTTGCGGCTG
>DASQOP010000095.1:0-2476 GCA_035644415.1 Burkholderiales bacterium | reverse complement strand
TCATCCCCCGGCTTGGCGGCGCCGACACCGGCCGGCGTGCCGGTCATGATGAGATCGCCCGCTTCCAGGGTGTAGTACTGCGTGAGAAACGCGATCTGTTCGGGCACGCTCCAAATCATCTGGTCGATATCCGAGTTCTGGCGAAGCTCGCCGTTCACCTTGAGCCAGAGCTTGCCTTTTTTCGGGTGCCCGCTCTTTGCGGCGGGGGTAATGGGCCCAACCGGGGCGGACTGGTCGAAATCCTTGCCGAAGGTCCAGGGCCTGCCTTTGTCCTTTCCGACCTGCTGCAAATCACGCCGGGTCATGTCCAGGCCCACCGCGTAGCCCCAGATGTGGTCGTTGGCTTTCGCCGCCGGGATTTTGTAGCCACCCGTGCCGATCACCGCAACCATCTCGGTCTCCCAGTGGTAGTTGCTCGTCATCGGCGGATAGTTCACTGCGCCACCCTCGGGGACGAGATCATGAGCCGATTTGGCGAAAAAGAACGGCTGCTCGCGGCCGTCCCCGCCCATCTCCTTCTGGTGCTCTACATAGTTGCGGCCGACGCAGAAGATGCGGCGCACGGGAAAGCGGGCATTCGAGCCCACGATAGGTAGCGAAGGGATGTCCCAGCTGCTGATGACGTATTCCATTTTCATGACGAGAGGGTCCTCACAGGATCGCAAGAGAAGTGCGGCGCGAACCGAATTGCCGGGTGCCGGCGAAAGGTGCGTATTTTCGCATGAACTGCCGGCGCAAGAAAAACGGGCACCCGAAGGTGCCCGTTCGAAAGCAAGCCCGTTTCCGGGCTTCTCCCTGCTACCGTTTGGGAACAAGGGGGCGATGCCCCCTTGTATATCCCCCCAATCGGTTTTGCCTGAAAGTTATATGCGATAGGCCGTCTCGCCGTGCGAGTTGATGTCCAGGCCCTCGCGCTCCTCTTCTTCGGTGACGCGGAGTCCCACGAGGAGATCCGCGATCTTGAAGGAGATGAAGGCCACCACGGCGGTCCAGACGAATACCAGGCCCACCGCTTTCGCTTGGATCCAGAGTTGAGCCATGATTCCCGGATAACCGCTCTTCATCGTGACCCAGTCCTGCACGGAGCCGGGTCCACCCAAGTCAGGCGAGTTGAACACGCCGGTGAGCAGCGCACCGAGTATCCCGCCGACTGCGTGAACGCCGAACACGTCGAGTGCATCATCTGCACCCAGCATTTTCTTCAGACCGTTCACACCCCACAGGCACACCAGGCCGGCAGCCGTGCCGATCACGAATGCACCCGGAATACCGACGTTGCCGGCGGCGGGCGTGATCGCGACGAGGCCCGCAACCGCGCCTGAGGCCGCGCCGACCATGCTCGGCTTGCCCTTGAACAGCCACTCGCCGAACATCCATGAAAGCACGGCGCAAGCCGTCGCGAGGTAAGTGTTCATGAACGCGAGCGCAGCCGAACCATTTGCTTCCAGCGCGGATCCTGCGTTGAACCCGAACCAACCGGTCCACAGCAGTGCAGCACCAATCATGGTCATGGTGACGTTGTGCGGGGCCATTGCCTCTTTTCCGATCCCGATGCGCTTGCCGACCAGATAGGCACCCACCAATCCGGCGACCCCGGAATTGATGTGCACTACCGTGCCCCCGGCAAAGTCGAGCGCGCCCCACTGCCAAATAAGCCCAGCCTTTGCCGTCACGGCATCCACTGTTTTAGGATCGGTGAAGGCATCCGGACCGGGGAAGAACCACACCATATGGGCAACCGGCGTATAGCTGAAAGTGAACCACAGCGCCAGAAAGATCAGGACCGCGGAAAACTTGATCCGCTCGACCGTGGCTCCCAAGATCAGGCAGCAAGTGATCGCAGCGAAGGTCGCCTGGAAAGCCACATAGACCAGCTCGGGCAGCGGTGTGTTCTTGCTGAACGTCGCTGCGTTCGCGAACTCACCCTTCACCGGATCGAAGGTGCCTTTCAGAAACAGCCGCTCGGTAAGGCTCCCGAAAAAGGAGTTGCCTTCGGTGAACGCGAGGCTGTAGCCGTAGATGCACCAGAGGACGGTGATGAGCGAAAACCCGACGAACACCTGCATCAAGGTCGAGAGCATGTTCTTCGAGCGCACCAAGCCCCCGTAGAACAGCGCCAGGGCCGGAACGCTCATCATGAGCACGAGCGCGGTGGAGGTGAGCATCCACGCGACGTCGCCCTTGTTGGGCGTGGGCGCCGGAGCCGGAGTGGCGCTCGGGGCGGCCGCAGGAGCCGCTGCGGGAGCAGCCGCAACTGGCGCGGGCGCGGCGGGTGCAACAGCCGGAGCCGCCGGTTTGTCCTGGGCCATGACCGGCGCGCACCAGCCCACGGCGCCGAGCAGGGCAAGAATTGCAAAAAGCTTTTTCATCGTGGTTCTCCCTCAGAGCGCTTCCGCCCCGGTCTCGCCGGTGCGGATGCGGATGACTTGCTTCAGATCGAAGACGAAGATCTTGCCGTCGCCGATCTTTCCCGTGT
>DASQOP010000094.1:0-3426 GCA_035644415.1 Burkholderiales bacterium | reverse complement strand
CGAATCGCGATCCAAAACCTATGTATCGGCGCACTGGAGGCAAAGGTCGATGCGCGCATCCATCAGCCAGGTCGCTTCACCCGTTCGCAATGCGCGAGCTGAATTGAGTATTCGGATACACGGTCATGCTGAATCGTCTTTTTCTAATAGGTGTGATCGCGAGCATCTTATTGGCACATGGGATTGTATTGTACAAAATCGATGCAGGAGTTCGCTCAAGCGACGTAACGCCGGTGATGGCCTCACGCGCTCGCAGGGCGTTCTGGTGAGAGCGCAGCCGTTTCAGGCCAGGCGAAACCGAACGGTCGATGTCGCGATCATCAAATCGTGATGGGGACTCATCATCGGATTCCGCGCTGTCTTTGATCGATTCTAAATTATTCCAACGGCGTCGAATAACATCGCCCGCATCGGTGCGGAACAGTCGATATGCAATCTGCGTCCCCCGTCCGGATGACGCCGCGAATCGTCAAACCATTCATACGGACATCGTGGAGCGACAGCCCTTGTTTCGCTTCTTCACGCTTCACGCGCGCGTGACGGCTCATTTTTTTCGCCGTCACGCGCGCAGCGTGAGACGTCAGATAGAGGAAAACGACAATGACGATGCACAGGGATATCCGATCATTCCGACCGGCCGCGCCGACCATCCGGAGACGGCTCACTGTCCTCCTCAATCGCTGGGTCGCCGCTATGATCGCGCATCGCGAACGCGAGGCGGCACGTTTCGTGCTGGGTCATCTCAACGACCGGGCGCTAAAAGACATCGGCATCTACAGATCTCAGATCGACGACGGTATCGCGGAGATCGCGCGAAGACGCGCGCGGCTGCAACGATCCGAGCGGCCTCGATAGACGCGAACCCCTCGATCCGCTACTGGTCACCACCAGCAGGACACGAGACACAATTATAACTCAGAGGATGCATGCCTAGATTGATCTTGGGAGCCTTCGCCGCCGCCAGTCTCGGACTGCTGATTTCCGGATCGGCACACGCAGCCAAACCCTTCCCTTCTCCCAGCGCTCCAGCGCCGGTTTTCTATCGTTCCGTCAAAGTCGATGGCCTCGATATTTTCTATCGCGAAGCCGGAGCGGCGAATGCGCCGACACTCCTGCTCCTGCACGGCTTTCCCTCGTCCTCACGGATGTTCGAGCCTCTGTTGGCGCGGCTTTCCGGGCAATTCCATTTGTTAGCCCCAGACTATCCGGGCTTCGGACATAGCGACGCGCCAGATCCTAAAGCATTCGCCTATACCTTCGATCATATCGCGGAAGTCATGCAGCACTTTACGGAAGCGGTCGGGTCGAGCCGCTATGTACTGTACATGCAGGATTATGGTGGTCCTGTTGGATTTCGACTCGCCGTCGCGCATCCTGAACGCGTGCAGGGCATTATCATCCAGAACGCCGTCGCCCACGATGACGGTTTGGGACCGCGTTGGAACCGAATGCGGGAATTCTGGGCGGACCGAGCGGCGAATGAGGCAGGCTTCAGACAAAGCCTTACGTCCCTGGCCGGAGCGCAAAGGAGGCATCTCGGCGCCAGTCCCAACGCCACGAATTATGATCCGGACCTGTGGTCGGACGAGTTCGCGTTTCTCAACAAATCTGGCGAAAGCGACATCCAGATCGATCTCTTCTTCGACTACCGGACCAACGTCGCAAGTTATTCCGCGTGGCAGGCCTGGCTCAGGCAAGCGAAGCCGCCGACGCTCGTGGTGTGGGGACGATACGATCAATCGTTTGAGGCGGCGGAAGCGCAAGCTTACAAACGCGAGATTCCCGACGCTGACGTTCACCTGATCGACGCCGGCCATTTTGCGCTCGACGAGAAGCCTGATGAGGTGGCGGCCCTCATAGGCGCGTTCATGTCCAAGCTTTCAAAGTCAAGGCGCCCGCGATCGACGCCAATGAAGAGCGCGTATACGCCGCGATAACCGCTGTTGGCATATGGCGGTACTCGGCTCTCAACGATCTCCGATCCGCCGTCCGCCCTGGAGCTTTCAAGCATTTCACGGATCGCCAAGGGCAGAATTTCTGGGCGCCGGACCGGTTGGCAAAGCGGCCGGTCCTGCCTGCTGCACCCCCTATAAAACATTGAAATATCATAATAATTACTCACTGCCCGAGACGAAAGGAGGACTGCGGAGATGAACGCGCGGCCCCCCGCCTTGCTTGATCTCGGCCAGCCGATTAGCGCATTTCCGTCGGCAAACGCTGCGATCGCTCTGCGGTGTTGCGTCATGATATATGGCCAATATACGCTTGGGATGAGTGTGCAGCACCCGACCCGCCGGCGCTCTCGCCGGGGTGATGTGAGGGACGATTTGAAATCGAAAACATCGACGAAGCGCCGATCTCGAGCCATCGAGGTCGAGGACGGTACGCTGACAGATCGTGCCTATCGCGTACTTGAAGAGATGATTGTCACGCTGCAATTATCACCCGGAACGGTGTTGTCCGAGCAGGCGCTTGCGGTGCGTCTGAAGATCGGCCGAACCCCGATCCGGGAAGCCCTGCAGCGGCTTGCGAGAGACGGCCTGGTCGTGATCATGCCCAGGCGCGGCATCATGGTCTCCGAGATCAATTTGAGGCTGCAGCTGCGGCTGCTCGAGGTGCGGCGCGAGCTGGAGCGCCTGATGGCGAGCCTGGCGGCCGAGCGCGCCACGCCGGAGGAACGCCGCGAATTCGCGGAGGTGGCAGAAGCCATGCTCACCGCGGCCGCAAAGGCCGACGACATCGCATTCATGCGGCTCGACCAGCGCTTCAACATCCTGATCGCGACAGCGGCCCGAAACGAATTCGCCCGGCGATCGATGGGCCTGATGAACGCGTTGTCGCGCCGGTTCTGGTATCAGCACTATCAGCAGGTCGCGGATCTGCCGCTCGCCGCCAAGCTGCACGCCGCGGTCGCGGAGGCGGTCGCGCAGAAGAAGGCGAAAGCCGCCGCGACCGCGTCGGACCGGCTGATCGACTACATCGAGGATTTCGCGCGCAAGACGCTCGATACATGAAGCGTTTTCGAGCGAAGTGGAATCCGGTTCGCGTGAAGAAAACGCGTCAAATAAAGCATAGAGCCTCTGGGCTCCAAGCGCATCAGTCAAATGTAATGACGCTGCGAATGGCTTCACCGCGCTTCAACGCATCGAAGCCGTCGTTGATCCCGTCAAGCGTGATGCGGCGGGAGATCAACTCGTCGAGCATCAGGGCGCCATCGAGATAGGCCCGCGCCAGCAGCGGAAAATCGCGGCGCGGGCGTGCGTTACCGTAACTGACGCGGCGGATGCGTTTCTCCTGCATCAGCGAGCCCCAGCGGAACGAGACGTCCTTGTTCACATCGATCTTGCCGAGCCAGATGACCTGGCCGCCGGGCCGCACGGCTTCGGTGGTGTTGCGAAAGGCCGACGCGCTGCCGGCCGACTCGAT
>DASQOP010000093.1:0-3423 GCA_035644415.1 Burkholderiales bacterium | reverse complement strand
GGCGCGGCTAGGCTTCAAGGCGGAGCCGATGCGCCACGGCGAAGTCGACAATCTCTGGATGCGGCGCGGCAGCCGCGCGCCGCTCGTCTGCTTCGCGGGACACAGCGACGTGGTCCCGACCGGGCCGCTGGACCAGTGGCGATCCGATCCGTTCACTCCGACGGTGCGCGACGGCGTGCTCTACGGCCGCGGCGCAGCCGACATGAAGTCCTCGCTGGCAGCGTTCGTCACCGCAATCGAGGGATATCTCTCCGAACATTCGGACCATCCCGGCTCCATTGCGCTGCTGATTACCTCCGACGAGGAAGGCGTGGCGGTCAATGGCACGGTGAAGGTAGTCGAGGCGCTGCGCGCCCGGGCTGAAAGAATCGACTACTGCATCGTCGGCGAGCCTTCGTCGGCCAGGACGCTCGGCGACACCATAAAGAACGGCCGCCGCGGATCGCTGTCCGGGGAACTGCTGGTGCGCGGCGTCCAGGGCCACATCGCCTACCCCCTGCAGTCGCGCAATCCGATCCACCAGTTCGCGCCGGCGCTGGCCGAACTCGCCGCCACCGAATGGGACCCGGGCAACGAAGACTTTCCACCGACCACCTGGCAAGTGTCGAACATCGGCGCCGGCACCGGCGCCAGCAACGTGATTCCGGGAGAACTGAAGGCGTCGTTCAACTTTCGCTTCTCCACCGCCAGCACCGTCGAGTCGCTGAAGAGCCGCGTGCAAGCCATTCTCGACCGCCACGGTCTGGACTACGCACTGGACTGGTCGCTATCCGGCAAACCCTTCCTGACCGCCCGCGGCAGGCTGGTGGAAACGCTGACCCGCGCGATCGAGCGCGTCACCGGCCAGCGGCCGCAATTATCTACAGCCGGCGGCACGTCGGACGGACGCTTCATCGCCGAGATCTGCCCCGAGGTCGTTGAATTGGGCCCGGTGAACGAGTCGATCCACAAATTGAATGAGCACATTGCCATCGCCGATCTGGATACGTTGTCGAAGATATACCAGCAGGCGCTGAGCGATCTGCTGAATGCCCGCTGAGGTGGCGAAGCAGCCGCGTACCTTGCGGGACTTGCTGCGCTTCGCGGTGAACCGCTTCAACGCAGCCGGGTTGTCGTTCGGTCACGGCACCACCAATGCCCGCGACGAGGCGGCGTACCTGATCCTGCACACGCTGAAACTTCCGCTCGATCGCCTCGATCCGTTTCTCGACAAGACGCTGGCCGCAGAAGAAATCGAGGCGGTGAGCCGGGTGCTGCGCCTGCGCATCGAACAGCGCGTGCCGGCGGCCTACCTAACGAACGAAGCCTGGCTGGGCGATTTCCGTTTTTATGTCGACGAGCGCGTGATCGTGCCACGCTCATATATCGCGGAGTTGCTGCGGGACGAGTTGAGTCCCTGGGTGAGGGACCCGGATTCAGTCGGCGCAGCGCTGGACCTGTGTACCGGCTCAGGCTGCCTGGCGATCCTGCTGGCGCATGCTTTCCCCAACGCCCGGGTGGACGCAACCGAACTCTCGCCCGATGCGCTCGAGGTCGCAAAGAAAAACGTCGGGAATTACGGCCTGCAGGACCGCGTTCGCCTCGTTGGAGGCGATCTGTTCGCGGGTCTCATTGGGCCATACCAGCTCATCGTTTCCAATCCACCGTATGTGAATGCGGATTCGATGGCGGAATTGCCGCCTGAGTATCGTGCCGAACCGCAAATGGCGCTGGCGGGTGGGCAGGATGGACTGGATATCGTGCGCCACATCGTGTCAGGCACGGGTGCGCTCCTGGATCCGGACGGCCTGCTGGTGGTGGAAATAGGGCACAACCGGGAGGCCCTGGAGCAGGCGTTTCCCCGGCTAGCGTTCACCTGGCTGGAGACTTCCGGGGGTGACGGCTTTGTGTTCCTGCTGACGGGCGCGCAACTGGCGCACTGAAATCGTCCTGCTGTGCGGCGGGGGTACTGCCCGCCCACTCGAGCAACTGGCTGATCTCGGACTCCTTCAGTTCGACCCAGGCGCCGCGCATCAGGCGCGGCGGAAGGCTGACGATGCCGAAGCGCACGCGCATCAGGCGGCTGACCTGCAGGCCCAGCGCTTCGAACATCCGTCTCACCACCCGGTTGCGCCCCTCCTTGAGGACCACGCGATACCAGCGGTTCCTGCCTTCGCCACCCTGCTCTTCGAGCAAGTCGAACCTGGCATCGCCGTCGGAAAGCCGCACGCCCTTCTTGAATTCGGCAACCTGGGATGGCGTCAGCGCGCCGTACAGCCTGACCGCGTACTCGCGCTCGACCTCGAAGCGCGGATGCATCAGACGGTTCGCCAGCTCTCCCGAAGTCGTGAAGATCAGCAAACCTCCGGTGTTGAAGTCGAGCCGGCCGACCGCCAGCCACTTGGCGCTGCGGATGGCCGGAAGTTTTTCGAACACGCTGGGCCGGCCCTCAGGGTCATCGCGCGTGACGATTTCACCTTCCGGCTTGTGGTAGAGGATGACGCGCGGCAGGCGCGTGGTCACTTTGAACTTGATCTGGCGGCGCCCTACCTGGATCAGATCGTCGGTGGTCACGCGCGCGCCCAGGGTGGCCGGCGTGCCGTTCACTTTCACTTTTCCGGCCTTGATGATTTCTTCCATCGCCCGCCGCGAACCCAGCCCGGCCTGCGCCAGCACCTTCTGCAGTTTCTGCGAACGTGCTACGACCGGTGCCGCCGGCGTGGCCGGCTCGGGCATGCGCTTCAACCTCGTTCCGGAATTTCTGCGCGAGCCGCGGGCCACCGCCGGCGTGCTCTTGGGCGAGTGCCTGGACGAGGGCCGGCGCTTGGCCGGCTCGGCGGAAGGACCAGCCATCAGGCAGGCCTCCGCTCGATCACCGCCTGGGCCAAGGTGCCGCTGTCCACGTGTTCGAGCTCACCGCCTACCGGAAGCCCGCGGGCGATGCGAGTGACCTTCATTCCGCGAGTCGCCAGCAGCTCTCCGGCGTAATGCGCCGTGGCTTCTCCCTCGACGGTGAAATTGGTGGCAAGTATGGTCTCCTTCACCGTGCCGTCGAGCGCGCGTTTCACCAGTCGGTCGAGATGAATGTCCTTCGGGCCGATGCCGTCCAGCGGCGAGAGCCTGCCCATCAGGACGAAATACTGGCCGTTGTACGCCTGCGCCTGTTCCATCATCAGCAGGTCCGCGGGTGTTTCCACCACGCACAGGAGCGTCTGATCGCGCCGCGGCGAACTGCACAGCTCACAGACGGCCTGCTCGGTGAAGTTGTTGCACTTCTCGCAGTGGCGCACCCTGGAAAGCGCCTGCTCGAGCGCCTTGCCGAGCCGCTGCGCGCCCGGATGGTCGCGCTGCAGAAGATGGAAGGCCATGCGCTGCGCCGACTTCGGGCCGACGCCGGGCAGACAGCGCAACGCTTCGATCAGCTCTTCCAGACTGGATGGCGTT
>DASQOP010000092.1:0-9864 GCA_035644415.1 Burkholderiales bacterium | reverse complement strand
GATCGAGCCCGATTCCTTCATGTCGCACCTGGTCGAACTCAGGGACCGGCTGTTACGGTGCGTGATCGCGCTTGTGCTGGTGTTCATTTGCCTGTTTCCGTGGGCGCGCAATATCTACTCCATGCTTGCAAAACCCTTGCTTGCGTCTTTGCCCGCGGGCGGACAACTGATCGCGACTGAAGTTACGGCGCCTTTTTTTGTGCCGATCAAGGTGACGATGATGGCGGCGCTGGTGATCGCGCTGCCCTACCTGCTCTATCAGATCTGGGCTTTCGTGGCGCCCGGGCTTTACGCCCATGAAAAGAAACTGGTGATGCCCTTGATTATTACCAGCACGGTGCTGTTTCTGTGCGGGATGGCGTTTGCGTATTTTCTAGTTTTTCCGATCGTATTTCACTTCATCATCTCGGTCGCGCCGGAAGGTGTGGCGGTAATGACCGACATCGGCAAGTACCTGGACTTCGTTCTCACCCTGTTTGTGGCCTTCGGTGTGACCTTCGAAGTTCCGGTGGCGGTGGTGATCCTGGTACGGATGGGGATGGTAAGCGTTGCAAAACTGCGCGATATCCGTCCCTACGTCATCGTCGGTGCATTCGTCATCGGTGCCATTTTCACGCCGCCCGACATGGTGTCGCAGGTCATGCTTGCCGTGCCTTTGTGGGTGCTGTACGAACTCGGGATTTTCGTGGCGCAGTGGGTTGGGAAATCCGCTGCCGCGGAAACCAGATCCGATCCCGCAGCCTGACCGGTCGCGGAGATACCGGGGCTATTATTCGGATCCGTGACGGCGGCTGGGCTTCGGCCGCTTGCCGACATTTACCTCAATCAGCATCTCGGCGCGGTTGCGCAGGACTTTCAGCGTCGCCTGTTTTCCCGGTTCCAGGGCGGCGATAAGATTGAGCATGTTGGTCGAGTCGACAACCGGGTTAGATTCCACCGCGACCAGAACGTCTCCGGGCTTGACGCCGGCACGATCAGCGGGCCCGCCGCGCAGCACGCCGGCGATGAGCGTGCCCTTGGTGCCGGAAAGCCGGAACGACTCGGCGAGCTCCGCTGAAATATCCTGGACCTCCACGCCGATCCAGCCGCGCGTCACCGATCCGGTTCCGACGATCTGCTGCATGACCTGTTTGGCGAGATCCGCCGGAATGGCGAAGCCGATCCCGAGCGAACCGCCGCTGCGCGAATAGATCGCGCTGTTGATACCGATCAGATTACCCGCCGAATCGACCAGCGCGCCACCTGAATTGCCAGGATTGATGGCAGCATCGGTTTGAATGAAATTCTCGAAGGTGCTGATGCCCAGGTGGCTGCGGCCGAGCGCGCTGACAATACCCATGGTCACTGTCTGGCCCACCCCGAAGGGGTTGCCGATTGCGAGCACCATGTCGCCGACCGAAAGCGTTTGAGGATTCCCGAATGTGACGGCTGGAAGGTCGGCGATGTCGACTTTGAGCACCGCAAGGTCGGTTTCGGGATCGGTGCCGACGATTCGGGCCGGCGCCTTGCGGCCGTCAGCCAGCGCCAACTCGATCTCGTCTGCCGCCTCGATCACGTGATGGTTGGTGAGAATATAGCCTTCGGGGCCGACGATCACGCCGGAACCAAGACTGGAGCTGTGCTGGGTGTCGCCGTCCAGCTGATCACCGAAGAAGCGCCGGAATAAAGGATCGTCCATGAACGGATGCCGCGGAACCTTCACTTCCTTGCTGGTGAAGATGTTCACCACCGAAGGCATGGCCTTCTTCGCGGCCGGACTGAGCGAAGTCATGTTGGCACGATTTCCCGATCCGTCTGCCGCCTCGCGGACGGTGACGATGCCACCGCCGCGGGCGCTCCACGAGACCAGATCGGGCCGCAGGGTGACGACGACGAACAATGCCGCCAGGCTGATCGTCACTGCCTGGGAGAATATGAGCCAAAACTTGCGCATGAAAGCAAACCTGGGGCGTGAAGGAACGTAACGGCGGGCGCGGGCGTCCACGCATTATTCACCAAATGGTCTTGCCGTAGAAGCGTCCCCGGCTGTGCCGCATCCCGCTCCAAGAGTTGCTGGAATTAGTCCCACGCAAAACCTGAATGCTTCGCGAGATTGGCCGATTAAGGCTTACAAATCCGCAGCTTGGGCCAAAGAGTCCGGTTTGACAAGGGGCGCGCCGTTCCACTACACTACGCGGCTTTCGCTAAGTGACGCCCCGCAGGATGACCACCATGAAAACATTTTCAGCCAAGACGCACGAGGTGAAGCGCGATTGGTTCGTGATCGACGCCACCGACAAAGTGCTGGGGCGACTGGCCGCCGAGGTCGCGAAACGCCTGCGCGGCAAGCACAAAGTTACATTCACTCCGCATGTGGACACCGGTGATTACATTGTTGTCGTCAACGCCAAGAAACTGCGCGTGACCGGCAACAAGGCCGAACAGAAAATTTACTATCGCCACTCGACTTACCCGGGCGGTATTTACAGCACCAGCTTCGCCAAACTGCATAGCAGATTCCCCGGCCGCGTGCTGGAAAAGGCGGTAAAAGGCATGCTGCCCAAAGGCCCGCTTGGCTATGCGATGCTGAAAAAACTGAAGGTCTATCCCGATGGCGAGCACCCGCACGCCGCGCAACAGCCGCAAGCGCTGAATTTCTAGGACGATCCATGGCAACGACCCCATACAACTATGGCACCGGCCGCCGCAAGAGTGCGGTCGCGCGCGTATTCATCAAGCCGGGCAAAGGCAGCATCGTCGTCAATGACAAGCCGGTGGACGAGTTCTTCTCCCGTGAAACCGGCCGCATGGTGGTGCGCCAGCCGCTGCAACTGACCAATCACCTGAACACGTTCGACATCCTCATCAATGTTGACGGCGGCGGCGAATCGGGCCAGGCGGGCGCGGTCCGGCACGGCATCGCCCGAGCGCTGGTCGATTACGACGCGTCGCTCAAGCCGGTGCTCAGCAAGGCGGGATTGATCACCCGGGATGCGCGAGAGGTCGAGCGGAAAAAAGTGGGCCTGCACAAGGCGCGCCGCCGCAAGCAGTTCTCGAAGCGTTGAGCATTGGCATCATTGAAAAAGCCGCCGCAGGGCGGCTTTTTTATTTGCACCGGCATCGGGTAAGGCGATATTATCGAAGCATGATATAAGTCCTTGGAGAAAATGATAAAAGTAGGCATTGTAGGCGGCACCGGCTATACCGGTGTTGAATTGCTGCGAATTCTGGCGACCCACCCCGGAGTGGAGCTCGCCGCCATTACCTCGCGGAAAGAAGCGGGCATGCTGGTCGCGGACTTGTTTCCGAGCCTGCGGAAGCGGGTGTCGCTGAAATTCTCAGATCCGGCGACGGCACAACTGGAGAAATGCGACGTCGTGTTCTTCGCCACGCCGAACGGCGTAGCGATGGAGCAGGCGCCGGCATTGCTCAAAGCCGGCGTACGCGTGATCGACATCGCCGCGGATTTTCGCATCAAGGACATCGCCGAATGGCAAAAGTGGTACGGCATGACACACGCCTGCCCGGAGGTCGTGGCCGAAGCAGTATACGGGCTCCCTGAGGTGAACCGTGATCTGATCAAAAAGGCACGCGTGGTTGCCAATCCGGGCTGTTATCCCACTTCGGTTCAGCTTGGTTTTCTTCCGCTGGTCGAGGCGGGCGTGGTGGACATCGAATATTTGATCGCTGATGCAAAATCAGGTGTCAGCGGCGCGGGCAAGAAAGCGGAGGTCCACATCCTGTTCTCCGAAGCATCCGACAATTTCAAGGCTTACAGGGTACCCGGGCATCGTCACTTGCCGGAAATCGAGCAAGGCCTCAGCCGTGCTGCCGGCAAAAAAGTCGGCCTGACTTTTGTACCGCATCTGACCCCGGCAATCCGTGGAATTCATGCCACGCTGTACGGACGTTTAACCAAGGAGGTCGACGTCCAGGCGCTTTACGAAAGGCGCTACGCAGCTGAGCCGTTTGTCGATGTGTTGCCACCCGGCAGCCACCCGGACACGCGTTCAGTCAGGGGCGCGAACGTCTGCCGCATTGCCGTTCATCGGCCTGGTGGCGGCAATACCGTCGTGGTGCTGTCGGTGATCGACAATCTGGTGAAAGGCGCGGCCGGCCAGGCGGTGCAGAACATGAACCTGATGTTCGGTATGTCCGAGGCCACCGGAATCGAACACGTGGCTTTGCTGCCGTGACGCTGATACGAACCATCAAGCGCCGCTTCGGCATTGCCGCGCCCCGGGTGGCGATTCACACCCACGTCCCGTGGTATTGGCGCTGGCTATCGATCATCGTCGTCTCGGGGCTGGCGCTCGGCGTTGCCTGGCTGACCTACGATTTCGGCCGGCAATATGCGGGCTTCGATCAGGGCGAGGCGCAGCGCGAAAAAGCACGGCTCGAGGATCTCAATTCGAACCTGAAGGATGAGAATGCCTCCCTGCGGCGCGAGATCGCGGCGGCAGAACGGCAGTTGCAGATCGAACTGGCGACCCATGGCAACTTGTCCGCTCAGATCCACACGCTTGCCGAAGAGAATGCGCTGCTGAAGGAAGACCTGGCGTTTTTCCAGACTCTGATGGCATCCGGAAGTGAGCCGGGCGGCGTCAGCGTCAACCGCTTTCGCGTCCAGCCGGATGCCCTGCCGGGTGAGTATCGCTATCGGCTGCTGATAGTGCAATCGAAACAGCGGGTGCGGGAATTCCGCGGGCATATCCAGTTCATCGTCGACCTCGAAGATGGCGGCAAAGCGGAAGTGATCAGCCTGCCTCGCGAGGGCGAGTCGGCGCAGGCGTATAATCTGGTCTTCAAGTTCTATCAACGCGTCGAGGGGACGTTCGTGGTTGCACCCGGCGCTGTCGTAAAAAAGGTGCAAGTCCGCGTGTTGGAGAACGGCAATCCGACGCCGGTATCCACGCAGACCGTCGCCTTATCGTGAGCGGGGTACATCAATGTTCGGAGCGAAACCCACCAAACCGCAGAATCGGATCGACAGCCTGATCGGCACCGGTACTGTCGTCGAGGGCAATATTTCCTTTACTGGCGGCCTGCGGGTGGATGGACGTGTGCGCGGCAACGTCGCCGCCACGGATGATCAGCCCAGTACTTTGGTTTTGAGCGAAAAAGCGCAAATTGAGGGGGAGATCCGCGTCTCCCACGCTGTGATCAATGGAACCGTCATCGGCCCGGTGCATGGCGCCGAATACGTCGAACTGCAGCCAAAATCGAATGTCACAGGAGACGTGCACTACAAGACACTGGAAATTCAGCTAGGAGCGGTGGTGCAGGGCAGGTTGGTGCACCAGGACGACGACAAGGCACAGAAAGTCGTGTCGTTGAAGGGGTCTAGCGGCGATTGACCCCGGGGTGGCGCAGCCAGATAATGGTTTTTGTGGAATTCGTCAGTAGGAGCGCGCAATGAATGCAGTGACAGAGATGCCGTCGCCGTTGGTCTTCACCGACAGCGCGGCCACCAAGGTCAAGGAGCTGATCGACGAGGAAGGCAATCCCGACCTCAAACTCCGGGTTTTCGTAACCGGCGGCGGCTGTTCGGGCTTTCAGTATGGATTCACCTTCGACGAAGCCGTCAATGAAGACGACACGTCGATGGAAAAGAACGGTGTGATGCTCTTGATCGACGCGATGAGCTTCCAGTACCTGGCAGGCGCAGAGATCGACTATCAAGAAGGCATCGAGGGCGCGCAATTCGTGATCAAGAATCCGAACGCAACGTCAACCTGCGGCTGCGGTTCTTCCTTCTCCGCGTAGCCACCGCTTCCTTCAGAACAAGGGCGGCATGTGATGCCGCCTTTTTTCTTCAGTTCGGATAGATCGCGCCAAGAATCCGCGGCCCTCTGGCACCGGTGACCCCGGGAAGGTTCCCCGGCCGTCGCTGCAGCGTTTGACGCGCGAGCCATGCAAACGCACACGCTTCCACCCAATCGGCGTCTATACCGAGTTCGTCGGTACGCGCGATGAGCACTCCCGGCAACATCGCTTCCAGGATGGCAATCAGTGCACCATTTTGCGCTCCACCACCGCAAAGATAGATTTCCCTCGTGCCGGCACAGTACGACCGGACACTACTGGCGATGCTGGTCGCCGTAAGCGCTAGCAGCGTCGCCTGAACGTCTTCGGGCTTTTCGCGCCCGGTCAAATACTGTTCTACCCATTGCAGATGGAAGGTTTCGCGCCCCGTGCTCTTGGGCGGCTTGCGCGAAAAGAATTCGTGCGCCAGCAGCGCGTTCAGCAGCTTGTCGTCGGGGAGTCCGCTTCGCGACCAAGCGCCGTCCTTGTCGAAGGGTTTGCCGAGGTGGCGCTGGATCCAGGCGTCCATCAGTGCGTTGCCCGGCCCTGTGTCGAAGCCGCGCACGTCTCCTGAAGGTGGAAGATCGCTCAGGTTGGCTATGCCACCAATGTTGACGACGACGCGATGTACCGACAGATGGGAAAATACTACAGTGTGAAATGCCGGCACCAGCGGCGCGCCTTCACCACCGGCGGCGATGTCGCGACCGCGAAAATCGCACACGACCGTAATGCCGCTGAGTTCGGCCAACAGCGCGCCGTTGCCCAGTTGTATGGTATAGCCGGCATCGGGACGATGCCGGATCGTCTGCCCGTGGCAACCGATCGCGACGATGTCTTGTCGGACGACCTTGGTCTTGCGAAGCAACTCGTCGACGGCTTGCGCGTACATCCGCGCCAACTGATTTCCAAGAACGGCCGCGTTATGCAGCTCCCCGGTATGTGGTTGGTGCAGGGCAAGAAGTTGGGCGCGCAGACGGTCGTCGTAAGGGATGAACGTATTGCCGACGACCCGGTTTGCGTTCCCTGAGAAATCCATCAGGACGGCGTCGACTCCGTCCAGACTCGTTCCGGACATCAACCCGATGAAACGTTCGTTACCGGCCATGATTGCCGAGTCTATCAGGGCAAAAGGCCGCGGGCTGCAGCTGGAATGGTGCGCGCTTCAGTCCAGGCGGGCGAGATTGGTGTCGCGCAGCATATCGAGCCGCGCCAACAGCGGCCGGGCCGCTTCCTCAAACTCGGAACGCAGTTGCGCGGTAATCGGCGGGCCCGGAGGCATCGCCAGCCGCATCGGGTTGTGGTGCACGCCGTTGACAAGAAACTCGTAGTGCAGGTGAGGACCGGTGGCCAGTCCGGTGCTGCCGACGAAGCCGACGATTTCACCCTGGATGACACGTCTTCCCTGACGCATGCCCTGCGCGATCCCCGAAAGGTGCGCATACAAAGTGGTATAGCCGTTGGGATGACGCACGGTCACCACGTTGCCGTAACCGCCCTTGCTACCGGCGAACGTGACGTAACCATCGGCGGTTGTGCGAACGCGCGTGCCGGTAGGCGCGCCGTAGTCGATGCCTTTATGGGCGCGCCAGGTTTTCAGCACCGGATGAAAGCGCGAATTGGAGAACCCCGAGGTTACGCGCGAGAATTCGATCGGCGAACGCAGGAATGCCTTGCGCACGTTGCGTCCGTCGGGCGTGTAGTAGCCGCTGCGTCCTTGGGCATCACGAAAGTAGACTGCGCGGAAAACGTTGCCCTGGTTGACGAACTCCGCTGACAGGACACGACCGAAACCGACGAATTCACCGTCCGCGGCCAGCGCTTCGTAGACGACCGAGAAGCGGTCGCCGCGCCGCAGATCACGGTGAAAATCCACATCGCTGGAAAAAATCTCGGCAAGTTGAACCGCGACCATTTCAGGAACACCCGCCACATCGGTCGCGGCAAACAATGACGTCTCGATCTCGCCCGAACTCTGCATCACCCACTGCTCGGTGGGCGGTACTTCCTCGGAGGCAGAAAAGCCGGGTTCGGTGCGCTTTACGTGCAGACGGCGGCCATCGGTGTTGACGTAGGAAAGCGACTCCAGGCCGCCGCCCTCGGCGGTGACCACGCGAATGCTGCGGCCGGGGATCAGCTTGTAAAGAGAACGGACGTCCTTTGCCTGAAGCAGGTACGCGACTGCGGCCGGATCGTTCACTTTCAGGCGCGCCAGAACGGAGGCCACAGTATCGCCGCGCTGAATGCGTTCTTCGCGCCAGAACCGGGCAAGTTCATCGGTACCGGTTGTAGGCCCCGAAGGCAGGGCGATGTCTTCGATGACGTGTTGCAGGTCGATCGGCTCCGGGACAGTGTCCGGCGCGATACCGAAGGCAGCCACCACGCCGAAAAAAGGCAAAGCGGCGACCACAAGCGGCCAGTGTAGCCGCGTCCGGCGAATCTCGGGCCGATGCTTTTGCGCTAGAATCTCTTCTTTGTTCAACAACATGCGTCCGTATTCCAGATAAATTGGGGCGGAGCTTAGCAGAATCCCCCGCTGCGCGAAACCCACAGACCGCAACTAGTGTTCCAGATCACGTTGTTGCATTGGAGCGTAATCGTTCCCGTTTCCGGATACCAGAAGCATCACCGCAAACCGAACATGGAAATCAAAGAACAACTGGAAATCATCAAGCGCGGCAGCGACGAGCTGCTGGTCGAGCAAGAACTCGTCGATAAGCTCAAGTCCGGTCATCCTCTGCGGGTGAAAGCCGGATTTGACCCAACCGCGCCCGATCTGCATCTGGGGCACACGGTGCTCATCAACAAGCTGCGGCAGTTGCAGGATCTTGACCATCACATCCTGTTCTTGATCGGCGACTTCACGGGGATGATCGGCGACCCGACCGGCAAGAACGCGACCCGCCCGCCACTTTCCCGCGAGCAGATTACGCAGAACGCGGAAACCTATACCACGCAGGTGTTCAAGATCCTCGATCCGAATAAGACCGAGGTCTGCTTTAACTCGAGCTGGATGGACAAGCTCAGTGCGGCCGACATGATCAAACTTGCCGCGACGCATACAGTCGCGCGCATGCTGGAGCGCGACGACTTCGGCAAGCGCTACAAGAGCAATCAGCCAATCGCGATTCATGAATTCCTGTATCCGCTGGTGCAGGGCTACGACTCGGTGGCGATGCGTTCCGACATGGAACTCGGCGGCACCGACCAGAAGTTCAACCTGCTGATGGGGCGTGAGCTGCAGAAGCTTTGGGGACAGTCGCCGCAGTGCGTTCTCACTATGCCCTTGCTGGAAGGCCTGGATGGCGTCAACAAGATGTCGAAATCACTGGGCAACTATATCGGCATCGCCGAAAGCCCGGAGCAGATATTCGGCAAGATCATGTCGATTTCCGACGAGCTGATGTGGCGCTACATCGAATTGCTGTCCTTCGAGTCGCTCGCAACCATCAGAAAATGGGAGCAAGAGGTCAAGGCGGGCAGGAATCCGCGCGACGTTAAGGTGACCTTCGCCAAGGAGATCGTCGCCCGCTTCCATGATCGCGCGGCCGCGGCCAAGGCGCTCGCGGACTTCGAGGCGCGTTTCAAGCAGGGCGAGATCCCGGACAACATCCCGGAAGTTACGTTGACGACAGGGGGCGAACCCATGCTCTTCTATCAGGTGCTGAAGAAAGCCGGCCTGACCGCCAGCACTTCTGAGGCGATTCGCATGATCGAGCAGGGTGGCGTGAAGCTCAATGGCGAGAAGGTCAGCGATAAGGCCCTCAAGCTGGCCACTGGCGGGCCGTTTGTCCTTCAAGTCGGCAAGCGAAAGTTCGCGAAAGTTCTGCTGTCCTGAGGCGCAGTCCCGGCCCAGGCACGGCGCGGGCGAAACCGTCTGTTCCGACAGCAAAATTCGTCGGAAAAGTGTTGACCGGCGGGCTTTGATCCGTATAATGCGCACCTTCGCCGGAAACGGCCGCCGGTAACGGCGTCGCTCTTTAAAAAATCAAACAGCCGATGCGTGTGGGTGCTTCGTGTGGTGGGGCGCTTGCGCGGGGTGGGTGGGTCATCGCCCGGTTCTTAGGTCTTGAAGAAGAC
>DASQOP010000091.1:0-3971 GCA_035644415.1 Burkholderiales bacterium | reverse complement strand
CAATTCCCAGGTGACCTTGTTCATGCCGGCGATGCCTGCGGAGCACACCAGGGCGTCGACCTTGCCGAACGCCGCAACGGTGCCCTTGAATGCGGCTTCGATCTGGTCGAGCTTGGTGACGTCCACCCTGGCTGTATGGGTCTTCGGCGCGCCGAGGGACTTGGCGGCGTCCGCCAAGGTCTTCTCGTTCATGTCCCAGATGGCGACGTTGGCGCCCGACTGCGCGAGCCGCCTGGCGATGGCCAGTCCGATGCCGGAAGCCCCGCCGGTTACGATGGCGCTGCGGCCCTTCATGTCGAGTTGATTCATTGCTCCCCCCTTTGGATTGGACCCTTTGGATTGGAATAGTGACCGCGCGGTTGCGATCGCCCGCAACGGAAAGCCGGCATTTTAATTCAGGCGGACGGCCGCGACCAAACCCATTTTTAGATAAGCGTTCACCGCCTAAAGCTTTACAAGCGCTCACCGCAGAGGACGCAGAGGACGCGGAGGGAAAACAAGAACGAGGAAAAGCAATCTGGGATTAAAAGCGGCGTAGCTGTTCCTGGATCTCTACCGCCAATATTCACCGCGATGGATCATCAGCCAATGAACGGTTTTAACACGAGAATGTTTTTTCCTCCTGCCTTTCCTCCGCGTCCTCTGCGGTGAGCGCGTTTCAGACCGCCTGGCCGGCCGCGTAACCGGAGGCCCACGCCCACTGGAAGTTGTGGCCGCCGAGGTGACCGGTAACGTCCACCACTTCGCCGATGAAATACAGTCCCGGCGTTTTGCGCGCTTCGAGGGTCCTGGACGATAGCTCCCGTGTATCCACGCCACCGAGGGTGACCTCGGCTTTCTTGTAGCCGACCGTGCCGCTCGGCCTGAGTCGCCAGTCACGCAGGCGTCCGGCGATCTCGCGCAGCCGGCTTGCGCCCAGCCGTTTCATCGGCAGGTTCTCGAAATTGATCTCGATCCAGCGCTGGGCGAAACGCTGCGGAAGCAACGCGCCGAGCACGTTGGCGAGCATCTTTTCGGAAGAATGCGCCGCCTCGAGCATTTCCCGGGCGTCGAGATCCGGCAGCAGATTCACCGACAGGTCCAGGCCCGGCCGCCAATAGGAGGAAATCTGCAGGATGGCGGGACCGGAAAGTCCGCGGTGGGTGACCAGCAGGTTCTCGCGGAAGCGCGTGCCATTGCAGCCGACGATGGCGTCGATGGAAATGCCGGACAAGCCCGCGAACCGCGTCAGGGTCTCGGGGGCAAAGGTCAGCCCGACCAGCGCCGGGCGCAGTTCCGTGACTTCGAGGCCGAACTGCTCCGCGATGCGATAACCGAAGGGGCTGGCGCCGATCTGCGGTATCGACAGTCCGCCGCAGGCGATCACCAGCGATTCGCTTTCGAAGTCGCCGCGGTCGGTCGCGATCGAAAAGCGTTCGTCTTTTGTCACGGAAATCACCTTGGCCGGCATGCACCAGCGTACGCTGGCGTCATCGCATTCGGCCTTCAGCATGTCGATGATCTGCCGGGATGAGCCTTCGCAGAATAGCTGGCCGAGTTTTTTCTCGTGCCAGGCGATTCCGTGCTTTTCCACCAGCGCGATAAAGTCGCGCGGCGTGTAGCGCGCCAGGGCGGAACGGCAGAAATCCGGGTTCGCCGACAGGAAGTTCTCGGGCCGCGATTCGATGTTGGTGAAATTGCAGCGGCCGCCGCCGGAGATGCGGATCTTTTCCCCGAGTTTGGCGGCGTGTTCCAGCAGCAGCACGCGGCGGCCCCGCTTGCCCGCTTCGATTGCGCACATCATGCCGGCTGCGCCGGCGCCGATGATGGCGACGTCGACGCTCGATTCGTCGCGCCTCACACGATCTTGAACAGGATCAGGAGTGTCAGCAAAACCACGATTCCGACGACAAGCCACGCCAGGACGGGTATTCCCTTGCGGCCCATCGGCATCGCCGGAGCTGCCGCGGGTGTGCCGGCGGGAGCGACAACCTGGTTGAACCTGGCGAAGAAATCATCGGACATTTTCTTCGCTACACCGTCGATCAGCCGCGAGCCGATCTGAGCGAGCTTGCCGCCGACCGAGGCGGTGGCCTTGTAGCTGAGCCGTGTGCCGTTGCCCTCGGGCAGCAATGAGACCCGCGCGGCTCCTTTGCCGAAACCTGCTGCGCCGCCCGTCCCCTCGAAAGCGATCGAGTAGGAGTGGGGCGGGTTCAGGTCCGCGAGCAGCAGTTTACCGTTGAACTTCGCTTTGACCGGGCCGATCGCGGCAGTCATCACCACCTTGTATTCAGTGTCCGAGACCTTCTCGATGCTCTCGCAGCCGGGGATGCAGGCCTTGAGGATCCCGGGATCGTTGAGCGACTCCCACACCCGTTGCTGCGGAAGAGGGATGAGCTGCTCGCCGGTCATTTCCATTATTTATTGTCTCCTTTGATCCTGTTGCGCCGGTGCCAGAAACCGAGCAAGGTCTGCCAGGCTCTCGACGCTGTGCGCCGGGACGAATGCATCCACGTGCGGAAGCATCAAGCGCACGCCGGTGGTCTTCGGCTCGAAGCCGTCGAAACGCAGCAGCGGATTCAACCAGATCAGCTTGCGGCAGGACTTGTGCAGCCGCTCCATGGCTTGTGGAAGGCCCAGGCCGGCGTCGCGATCGAGGCCGTCGCTGATCAGTAGCACTTCCGCGTTCTGGCCCAACACGCGGCGCGACCAGCGCAGGTTGAACTCCTTCAACGTCGCGCCGATGCGTGTGCCGCCTGACCAGTCGGCGACTGCCAAGGACACCGCGCCAAGTGCCTTATCCACATCGCGATGCCGGAGATGACGAGTGATGTTCGTCAACCGGGTGCCGAAGACGAAAGTATGCACGCGGTCGCGGTCGTTGGTGATCGCATGCGTGAAATGCAGGAACATGCGTGAGTACCGGCTCATCGAGCCGGAGATGTCGCAGAGGATCACGAGCGGCGGATGGCGGTGCTGGTGCGAACGGCGGCGCAAAAGGATGACGTCCGCGTTGCCGCGCAGGCTGGCGCGCAGCGTGCCGCGCAAGTCCACAAACCGGCCGCGCGAGTCAGGCTGCAGCCGGCGCGTGCCGATGGCCGGGATCGGCAGGCGCAGGCCGGCAATGAGCTTCTTCGCCTGCATCAATTCGTCGGTGGTCATGGTCTCGAAGTCCCGGCGCCGCAGCGCCTCGATCTGCGAGGCTCCGGCCGCGGATTCCGCTTCGTCCGCGCGTCTCGGCGATTCGCGTTCGAGGCGGGCCTTGCGGGTCAGTCCGAGTGCGTCTGCCAGACGGCCCGGAGGTGCCTCGCGATCCGGTCCCGTTGAAGGGGCCGCCAGCGGCAGACCGGCCACGGCCGATTCGGGTAGCAGCCGGTTTGACCAGAACAGCTGGAATGCCTGGTCGAACAGCTCGAATTGCTCGCGGCGGCTGAGAAACACCGAAGCCAGCGTCCAGTAGAAGTCCTCGCGCCGCGCAACGCCGGTAACTTCCAGTGCCCGCAGGGAATCCAGAACCCGATCCGGTCCCACGGCGACACCGGCCCGGCGCAGGGCCTGGGCAAAATGCATGACGTTCTGCGACAGCTTGCCTTCGGCGGGAACGCGGGTCATGGGTCGAGGTTCTGAACGCATCGCGCGGGGGGCGTCCGCACACACGGACGCATCAGGCGGCAGGTAGCTCCGCCTTGGCTTTCTCGAGCAGGCCCGCAACCGGGTCGCCGCGCACACGGGCAATGTCGTCCTCATATTTCAGCAGAACGCCCAGCGTGTCGTTGATCGCCTGTGGATCCAGCGCCACGCGGTCAAGTGCGCTCAAGGCCCTGGACCAGTCGATGGTTTCCGCGACGCCGGGCAGCTTGAACAGATCGACGGCGCGCAATTGCTGCACGAAGGCCACCACCTCGCGTGACAACTGCATGGCCACGCCCGGGACTTTGCGTCTGACGATCTCCAGTTCCCGTTCGGCGGACGGATAATCCACCCAGTGATAG
>DASQOP010000090.1:0-3525 GCA_035644415.1 Burkholderiales bacterium | reverse complement strand
AACCGTCTCGGGATTCACATAGAGCTGGTACTGCGCGTACAGCGCGCCGCCCAGGCAGGTCATCAGCGCCGAGATCACCGTCACTCCGAGCTTGAGCCGGGTGACGTTGATGCCGATCGATGCGGCGGCGTCTTCCTCCTGACTGATCGCCTCCAGCGCGAGCCGCGCCATCGAGCGATCCACCCGCGTCCACACCCACAGTCCGAACAACCAGAAGCCGAGGATCAAATAGAACCACACCAGCTTGGAGGAAAACTGCAGCGCGGTGAGCGACCAGGACGCGTCCGCGAGCGCGGTGTTGGGCGTGGCACCGAGCGAGCCGCCGGTCTGGTCGCGCAGCGCGACGATAACCATGCGCGCGATTTCCCCGAGGGCAAGGGTCACCAACGCAAAATAGTGGCCGACGATCTTCAGGCGGAAACACGGGTAGCCGATCAGGAACGCGGTCAGCGCGGCGAACAACAGCAAAACCGGCAGGGACAGCCAGGGCGAGAGCCCGAAAAGATTCCATGCCATCACCACTCCGTATGCACCGACGGCGAGAAAGGCGCCGTGGCCGAGGCTGGTCATTCCGAGCCGTCCCATCAGCGCCCAACTCGTGTACACGAACGCCCACAACAGACACATGATCATCAGGTGCAGCGGGTAGTTGCCCATACCCGTGAGCGGTGCCGCCGCCAGTAGTGCGACACCGATCCAGGGCAAGGCGCGCCTCATGACTTGCCTCCCAGCAGGCCCTGCGGCCGCCAGAACATGAAGGCGATGAAGAACAGGAAAGCCAGCACGTAGCCCCATTCGAGGTGGAAAAAGTACCCGCCCACCGAGATGAATTGCGCGAAGATGAACGCCGCGAGAAAGCCGCCGATCATGTTGCCCAGCCCGCCGAGCACGCAAACCAGGAAGGCGATCGGCCCGAAAGACAATCCGATTGCCGGGTGAATGTCGTATTGCAGCACCAGCAGGCAGGCGGCGACTCCGGCAAGCGCGCCGCCCAGCGCGGACGTGACCAGGAAGATGCGGCTCGGGTTCACGCCCATAAGCGGCATGATGGTGCGGTCCTGCGAGATGGCGCGGATCGCAGTTCCGAGGTAAGTGCGCTTGAGGAACAGATAGACGCCGATCATGCTTGCCAGCGCTATCAGGAACGCGGTCAACCGCGCCAGGCTCAGGAACATCCCGCCCAGCTCGAAGGTCGGCAGCTTTACGCCGATGTTCCTGAACTCGACACCGAAGGCCAGCGTGGCCGCACCCTGCAGGAAAAACAGCACGCCGCCGGTGACCAGCAGTTGGTTGATCGGCTCGGCGGTAAGCACCGGGCGGATGACGAAGTGGTGCAACGCCACGCCCAGCGCCGAGACCACTACGACGCACCCCGGAAAGGCGAGCCACAGCGGCCAGCCGTAGTCCACGTGCAGATAGAAGGCTGTGTACATGCCGATCATGATCAGCTCGGCGTAACAGATCCACACCACGTCGATCACGCCGAAGATCAAGTTCAGACCCAGCGCCAGCAACGCCAGGATGCCACCCAGGAGCACGCCGTTGACGATGGCTTCCAGCAGAAAGATGTCGAAAATATCCATTGTCTATTGGGTCGTGTGCGGGTTTCCGGGCGACGGAAAATCGATAGCTCTCAACGCAGAGGTCGCAGAGGACGCAGAGATGCGTGAAGGAAATTCTTGACCACGCGGCCAAGGGAATAATGGAAACCTCTCCCCATCCGGGACATTGGCAATCTTCTGGATTCGATCACTTTTCATGCTTTCCTCCGCGTCCTTCGCGTCCTCTGCGTTTGGCGCTTTTTCTTCTAAAGTCCGAGGTAAGCCTTCCTGATGTCATCGGTGTCGAGTAGCTCCGCGGCTGTTCCTGCGGCGCGGATGCGCCCCGTCTCCAGCACATAACCGCGACTCGCAACTTTGAGCACTTGGCGGATGTTCTGCTCGACAATCAGAACGGTGTAGCCCTCCGCGCTCATTCGCCGCACCGTTTCAAAGATCGACTGCACCACCACGGGCGCCAGTCCCGCGGAGGGTTCGTCGAGCAGAAGCAGCTTCGGCCCGGACATGAGCGCGCGGCCGATCGCGCACATCTGCTGCTCGCCGCCGGAAAGTGTGCCGGCCCGCTGGCGGCGGCGCTCTTCCATTCGCGGAAACAACTGGTACACGCGCGCCAGCCGCCCTTCGAAATGCGCGCGCGCCTGCGGCACGAATGCGCCCATTCGCAGGTTCTCCTCGACAGTGAGCTTCGGGAACAGTCGCCGGTTCTCCGGCACGTGCGCGATGCCGTGGCTGACCACTTCGTATGAGGCCACATCGTTCAGCCGCCGGCCTTCCATGGTCATCTCGCCCGCGGTCGCATCGATCAGCCGCGAGACCACTCTGAGCAGCGTCGTCTTGCCGGCACCGTTCGGCCCGATCACCGCGACGGTTTCCCCTGCCTTGATCTCGAGGCTTAAGTCGAACAGCGCCTGGAATCCGGCGTAGCCCGCGGATATGTTGCGCAGCGTGAGCATCAGTTGCTCCGCGCGGCCACGGTTGCCTGCACGTCTTTGGCGTCGGTGCCCAGATACACTTCGATCACCCTGGGGTCGTGTGCCACCACCTCGGGTTTTCCTTGCGCGATCACTTCGCCATGGTCCAGCACCACGCAGCGATCCACCACCCGCATCAGCGCGCCCATGATGTGCTCGACCCAGACGATGGTAATGCCGCATTGCTTTCGGATCTCCGCGAGCAGGTCCGCGGCCTGATTCATCTCCTGTTCGTCGAGGCCGCCGAGCGACTCGTCCGCAAGAAGCAACTTTGGTTTGGTGGCGAGTGCGCGCGCCAGTTCCAGTTTCTTCAGCCCCGCGGCGCCCAGACCTTCGATGCGCGAGCCGGGTTCGGCGCTCAGGCGCACCAGATCGAGGATCTCTTTTGCCTGGGAGAACGCTTGTTGGCGCGTCGGGCGATCGGCCTGGCCGTAGCAGGCGGCGAGCGCGACGTTCTCGATGATCGACAGCCGGCGGAAAGGGCGCGGGATTTGGAACGTCCGCCCGATCCCGGCGTGGGCGACGCGGTAAGCCGGCCAACCGCAGGTCTCGCGGCCGAGAAAGCGGATCGAGCCCGCGGTCGGTGCAAGGGCGCCGGCGATGAGATTGAAAGTGGTGCTCTTGCCCGAGCCGTTCGGGCCGATCAAGCCCAGGATCTCGCCTTCCTTCACCTCGAAGGAAACGCTGTTGACGGCCGTGAAGCCGCCAAAGACCTTGGTCAATCCGCTGACCGCTAACATCTCCCCCATTTGAAGTTCCGTGAATATCGCAAATGCCGGGAATGTCGTGAATATCGCAACAACGTCACACAATGTGACCACTAATTTGTCACGGCATTCACGATATTCACGACATTCACGGCACTACTGGTTCGAATAGCTGTGCGCCTTCGGCCAGGGCAGCACCGGATCTGCGGTGCGCAGCCGGGCGGGCCAAACGACTTCGGTCTTGCCGCCGATATACTGCATCACCGCCGGCGAGGAGCGTTCGTTCTG
>DASQOP010000089.1:0-15142 GCA_035644415.1 Burkholderiales bacterium | reverse complement strand
CCCGGGACTGTGAAAGCGGCTGTCGGCAGGAATCGTGAACGAGGACCAGCCCGCGCGGCGCACTTGCACGCCGAACCGCGCCATGAGGTTGAGCGTGATCTCGACGTAGGGTTTGGAAATCAGATCGCCGACGACTTCGATCGTCGTTTGCTTGCCGGTCAGCGGCAACGCCATCAGCAGCGCAGTGAGGAACTGGCTGGAAACCTCGCCGCTCACCCGCACCTTGCCTGCATCGTCGATATTTCCAGCCCGGATTTCCAGCGGCGGGAAGCCCTCCTTCCCCAAGTAACGCACGTTGGCGCCGACCTGGCGCAACGCGTCCACCAGATCGCCGATCGGACGCTCGTGCATTCGCGGTACGCCGGACAGCCGGTAATGTCCGCCGCAAAGCGCCAGCGCAGCAGTCAGCGGCCGCAAGGCGGTGCCGGCATTGCCGAGAAACAGTTCGGCGCTTTTCACCGGAAACGTACCGCCGCAACCGTTGATGCTCAGGTGCCCCGGCTCTTTCCCCTTCTGCAACTTCACGCCCAGTTTTTCCAGCGCTTCGAGCATGCGATTCACGTCATCCGCCGACAGCAGATCGTGAACACCGGTGATCCCGTGCCCGAGCGCGGCCAGCAGTAAGACGCGGTTAGAAATGCTCTTCGATCCCGGCAGGCGCAACCTCCCCGTCGCCCGGTCGAACGGTCCAAGTTCCAGGTACTCAGGATAGGCGGCCATGCCTCACGAGCCGTTGCGTATCCAGGCATTGCGCGCGCAGCGCGCCGCCTCGAATATGCGCTCGATTTCCGCGCCATCAGCCTGACGCAGGCATTGCGCCAGCTCGGCCAACTCCTGCTGGTAAGCCTCGATGTCGGCCAACAAGGCATCTCTATTGGCAAGCGCTATGTCGCGCCACATTTCCGCAGAGCTGCCGGCGATGCGGGTGAAGTCGCGGAAGCCACTGGCGGCGAAACCGAACAGCGCTTCCGCGTCCGCCCGGGTCGCGATCATGTGCACCAGCGTATAGGCGAGCATGTGCGGAAGATGGCTCACCGCGGAGAACACGCGGTCGTGACGTTCCGGGGTCATTCGGCTCACCCGGGCGCCGCAGGCCTGCCACATCGCCTCTACGCGATCGACCACGGCGGCCTGGTTTTCCTCGAGAGGCGTGAGCACCACGTTCCTGCCATCGAAAAGGGCGGCGCTGGCGGCATCCACGCCGGTCAGTTCGGCGCCGGCGATGGGATGTCCCGGTACGACGGATGCAAGATGCCGGGGGGCGATGCGCCGCACTGCGGCGACGAAATCCTGCTTGGTGCTGCCCGCGTCGGTGACCAGCGTTCCCGGCGCCAGGGCATCGGCGAACGCACCCAGCACGTGCGGATTCTGCTGCACCGGCACCGCGATCAGAACCGCGTCGGCCCCCTTGACCGCAGCCGCGATGTCCTCGACCGCATCGTCGATCACGCCGAGTTCAAGCGCCCGGGCGATGTTGGCGCGGCCGCGGCCGACGCCGATCACGCGGCGCACCTTTCCGGCGCGCCTGAGCGCAGCCGCCACCGATCCGCCGATCAGGCCGACACCGATGACGACCAATCTGTCACTATGGAAATTACTCAAGTAAATTTCGGCGCGCGTTGGCGGAACCTTAGCGCAGGTCCGTCAAGACCGCTTCAAGCTCGGCGAGAAAGCGTGCGTTCTCCGCCCCGGTTCCGACCGTCACGCGCAGATGTTCGGGCATGCCGTAACCGGCGATCGGGCGCACGATCACACCTCGCCTGAGCAGGCGCTGGAAAACTTCGGCGGTGTTCGGCACCTTGAAGCTGACGAAATTGGCGTAGGACGGAATCCAGGACAGCCCCAGCCGCTTGAAGCCGGTGGTCAGCGCCAGCATCCCCTGAGCGTTGAGCGCGCGGCTTTTGTGCACGAATTCCTGGTCGGCCAGCGCCGCCACAGCGGCCGCCTGGGCGATGCTGCTGACGTTGAACGGCTGTCTGACGCGGTTCATCAGGCCGGCAACCTGCGGGTGGGCGAACGCGAAGCCGACCCGAAGCCCAGCGAGCCCGTAAGCCTTCGAGAAGGTGCGCGAGACGACCAGGTTGGGAAACTGTTCCAACCATCCGAGGCTGTCACTGCGCAGCCCGGGATCGAGGTATTCGTAATAAGCCTCGTCGAGCACCAGCAGCACGTGCGCCGGCAGCTTGCGCAGGAAGGCGTGCAGCCGGTCCGCGGCAATCCAGGTGCCGGTCGGGTTGTTCGGATTGGCGACGAAAACGACGCGCGTGTCGCCGCGAACGGCACGCCCCATTGCGTCCAGATCGTGGCCGAAATCCCGCGCCGGCACTTCGATTCCCGCGGCGCCGGTGGCCTGCGTCGCCAGCGGATACACCGCGAACGCATGCTGCGAATATACTGCGGACGCGCCCGGCTCAAGGAAGGCGTGCGCCGCCATTTCCAGCACGTCGTTCGAGCCGTTGCCGAGCACGATTCGCGCCGCCGCGACGCCATACATTTTCGCCAGCGCCGTGCGCAGTTCGAAACCGTTACCGTCGGGATAACGCGCCACTTCGTCGAGCGCCGCACGCATCGCCGCCAGCGCCTTCGGGCTTGCGCCAAGCGGGTTCTCGTTGGAGGCCAGCTTGATAATGCTCCCCTCCTCCAATCCGATCTCCCGCGCCAGCTCCGAGATGGGTTTGCCCGGCTGATACGGGGCAATGGCGCGGACATACGACGGCGAACGCTCGCAGACGTCGACGATATCCTGCAGCGACGACAAGGTATTCATTGTGCGGCCACTGGAAAAGAACCGAGGATCTTGAGAAAAGCTGCGATCCCGCGCATTTCGTCCAACGCACGTGCAACCTTGTCCTCAGTCTGGTGCCCTTCAAGGTCTACGAAGAACACGTATTCCCACAACCCGGTACGCGATGGACGCGATTCCAGCCGCGTCATGCTTACCCCGCAGCGCGCCAACGGCGTCAACAACTCGTGTATCGCGCCCGGGATATTGCGGGTGGACATCACCAACGACGTCTTGTCGTTGCCGGAAGGCGGCGCTTCCTGTCTGGAGATCACGGCAAACCGCGTGGTGTTGTTCGGCTCGTCCTCGATATTGGCTGCCAGCACCGGCAGGCCGTAGTGTTTGGCCGCTGAATGGCCGGCGATGGCCGCGGCACCGGCCTCGGTTGCCGCCATGCGTGCGGCCTCGGCGTTGCTTGCTACCGGCACCAGTTCGGCACGCGGGCAGTTCTGGCTCAACCAGCGGCTGCACTGCGCGAGGCTTTGCGCGTGCGAGTAAACCCGCTTGACCGCGGCCATACTCGCAGCCCTGGACAACAGATTCTGGTGCACCGGCAGCACCACCTCCCCGCAGATCTTGAGCGGCGTGGACAGCAGGTTGTCGAGAGTACGTCCCACCGCGCCCTCGGTGGAGTTTTCCACCGGCACGACCCCATATCCGACACTGCCGGCCTCGACGGCGCGAAAGACTTCGTCTATCGAACCGCAAAGCGTCGCCGGCGCCTGGCTGCCGAAGTGCTTTATCACCGCTTCCTCGCTGAACGTGCCCTTCGGCCCCAGGCAGGCAACGGAAAACGCGTCTTCCAGCGCCCGGCACGCGGAAATGATTTCCGTGAACAGGTACATCACCGCCTGGTCCGGCAACGGCCCGGGATTGCGATCGGCGAGTTGCCTCAGCACCTGGGCCTCGCGTTCGGGTCGATAGACCGGGCCATCGCCTTTGAGCTTGCCGATGGCATGCGCTGCCGCCGCGCGCTCGCTGATCAATCTCAGGATTTCCTGGTCCAGCGCATCGATGCGGCTGCGCAGTTGCTTGAGCTCATCCGACATTACGACGCCTCCGAGGGGAGGTAGCGCACCGCGAGCACGCCTTCGATCGCGGCAATCTTGTCGATGACTTTCGAGGGTACCGGGCTGTCCACATCTACCAGCGTGTACGCCATGTCTTTTTTCGACTTGTTGAGCATGTTGTGAATATTAAGGCCGGCCTGCGCGACAGCGGTAGAAATCTGCCCCACCATGTTGGGCACGTTCGCATTGGCGATGCCGAGACGGAACGGGGACTCGCGCACCACGGTCACGTCCGGAAAATTCACCGCGTTGCGGACGTTGCCGTTTTCCAGATAATCGCGTACCTGCTCGACCACCATCACCGCACAGTTGTCCTCGGCTTCACGGGTCGAAGCGCCCAGGTGCGGCAGCGCGACTACGCCGGAATGCCCGCGGAAGCTGCCGCTGGGGAAATCGCAGACGTAGGCCTTGAGGCGCCTGGCGTCCAGAGCCTGCAGCACCGCAGCGTTGTCGACGATGCTTTCCCGGGAAAAATTGAGCAGCACCGCGCCGTGCTTCATCAGACCGATGCGTTTGGCTTCGATCAGATTGCGGGTTTCTTCCAGCAGGGGTACATGGATGGTTACGAAGTCGCTGTTACGCATCACTTCCTCGATGCTGTGCGCCTTCTTGACCTGGGACGGCAGGCTCCAGGCAGCGTCCACCGTGATTTCAGGATCGTAGCCGTGGACGTTCATGCCCAGCTTGATCGCGGCATCTGCGACCAGGCTGCCGATCCTGCCCAGCCCGATGATACCGAGCACATGGTGTGGCAGCTCGACACCGGTGTAGTGCTTCTTGCCTTCTTCGACCTTCTTGTTGATCTCCTCGTCGGTTACGGAAAGCGCGTCGACAAAGCGGATGGCGGCAACCAGATTGCGCGCCGCCATCAACATGCCTGCAATTACCAATTCCTTGACCGCATTGGCATTGGCGCCGGGAGCATTGAACACCGGTACACCGCGCTCGTTCATTGCCGCAACCGGAATATTGTTGGTACCGGCTCCGGCGCGGCCGATCGCCTTCACCGACTGCGCAATGTCCATCGCGTGCATGTCCTGCGATCGCACCAGGATCGCGTCCGGCGACTGCACGTGCGTGCCCACGGTATAGCGCTCCGCCGGCAACCGCTTCAAGCCGACCTGGGAAATCGAATTGAGTGTCAGGATGCGCACAGGGTCAGCCATGTCGGGCTTCGAACTCGCGCATGAATTGGACCAGCGCCCTGACCCCTTCCACCGGCATGGCGTTGTAAATAGAAGCGCGCATGCCGCCCACCGAGCGGTGGCCCTTGAGCTGGGTTAGCCCCCGCGCCCTGGCCTGTTTAAGGAACTCCTCGTCCAAGGCGTCGTCCTTGAGCCGGAATGGAATGTTCATGATCGAGCGATCTTCCTCCGCCACCGGACTGGTGAAGAACCGGCTGCCATCGAGATACTGGTAAATCAAGCCAGCCTTGAGAAGGTTGACCTTTTCCATCTCGCCCAGCCCGCCCATTTTCTTCAACCACTGGAACACCAGCCCGGCGATATAGAGCGCATACGTGGGCGGCGTGTTGTACATCGAGCCGTTGTCGGCGTGGATCTTGTAGTCGAGCATCGCCGGGGTGCCCGGCAACGCCTGGCCGATCAGGTCCTCGCGCACGATCACGATGGTCAGTCCGGCAGGGCCGATGTTTTTCTGCGCGCCCGCATAGATCAGGCCGAACCTCGACACATCCAGCCGCCGTGCCAGGATGTGCGACGACATGTCTGCAACCAGCGGCACGCTACCGGTATCGGGCAGCCAGTGAAACTCGATGCCGCCGATGGTTTCGTTGGATGTGATATGCACGTATCCCGATTCCGGGCCGAGCGTCCATGCAGCCTGTCTCGGCACGTAGCTGAAATTTCTGTCCGCCGAACTCGCCGCCACGTTGACACTGCAGAATTTCCCGGCCTCGGCAATCGCCTTCTTGGCCCATTCGCCGGTGTGAATGTAGTCGGCTGACTTTTTTCCGCGCAACAGGTTCATCGGCACCATGGCGAACTGCGCGGTTGCCCCGCCCTGCAGGAACAGAACTCTGTAATTTGCGGGAATGGCGAGCAGCGCGCGCAGGTCGGCTTCCGCCGCTTCAGCGATGGCGATGAATTCCTTGCTGCGGTGACTCATTTCCATGACCGACATGCCGGTGCCATGCCAGTCGAGCAATTCGTCGCGCGCCTGCTCCAGGACCAGTTGCGGCAGGACCGCCGGCCCCGGACTGAAGTTGAAAACTCTTCCCACTTTTTTCTTTCGTTCTATGGATTGGAATTCGCTGCAGACTGCTTCAACTCGTTTCGTCCCCACCGGGATCCTGTTCCAGCGGCCCGTCGGCGGACTCGATCCGGTCCGGATCAGCGTCGGGATCGGCGGCAGCTTCAGTTTCTGGAGCCAAGTCCTGATCCGGGCCCACGTCGTCGTCCTTGTCCACGATTTTCTGCAGGCCGGCGAGCTTCTCTTCCGGACCGAGATTGATCAGCGTCACGCCCTGGGTGGAACGGCTCATTTCGCGGATTTCCTTGACCCGGGTACGGATCAGCACGCCGCCGGTGGTAATGAGCATGATTTCGTCGCTTTCCTCGACCAGCGTGGCCGCGACCACATTGCCGTTGCGGGCGCTGGTCTGGATCGCAATCATCCCCTGGGTGCCGCGGCCGTGGCGGGTGTACTCGGTGATCGGGGTACGCTTGCCATAGCCGTTCTCGGTGGCCGTGAGCACCGACACGGTTTCGTTGTCCGCGACCAGCAGCGAGATGACTTTCTGGCCGCCGGAGAGCCTCATGCCGCGCACACCGCGCGCCAAGCGCCCCATCGGCCGCACGTCCTGCTCGTCGAAACGCACCGCCTTGCCGGCGTCGGAGAACAGCATGATGTCCTGCCGCCCCTCGGTGAGCGCCACCCCGATCAGGTAGTCCCCCTCTTCCAGGTCCACCGCGATGATCCCGGACGGGCGCGGGCGCGAAAAATCCGAAAGCGGCGTTTTCTTGACCGTGCCGTTGGACGTGGCCATGAACACGTACTTGTGCTCGTCGAACTCCTTGACCGGCAGGATCGCGGTGATCTTCTCGCCGTCCACCAGCGGCAGCAGGTTGACGATCGGTTTTCCGCGGCTGGCGCGCCCGCCCTGCGGCACGTTGTAGACCTTGATCCAGTACAGCCGCCCGCGATTGGAGAAGCACAGCACGTAGTCGTGGGTATTGGCGATGAACAGGTTGTCGATGAAATCGTCTTCCTTGGTCGCGGTGGCCTGCTTGCCGCGACCACCGCGCTTCTGCGCCCGGTAGTCGGCGAGCGGCTGGGCCTTCACGTAGCCGGTGTGAGACAGCGTCACCACCACGTCTTCGGGCGCAATCAGGTCCTCCATGCTGAGGTCCTGGGCGTCCATCACGATTTCGCTGCGGCGTTCATCGCCGAACTGGCTGCGGGTCTCGGCAAGCTCCTCGGCGATGATCCTGGTGATGCGCTCCGGCTTGGCAAGGATGTCGAGCAAGTCGGCAATGTTGTCCATGACCTCCCTGTACTCGTTGACGATTTTCTCTTGCTCCAGTCCGGTCAGGCGCTGCAACTGCATTTCCAGGATGCGCTGCGCCTGCACCTCGGAAAGCCGGTAGCCGTTGGACTGCAATCCATAGTCGCGTCCCAGGCCCTCGGGGCGCGAAGCGGAAACCTCGGCGCGTGCCAGCATGTTCTCCACCAGTTGCGAACGCCACATGCGCGACATCAATTCGCGCTTGGCTTCGGCTGGAGCGGGCGCGGCCTTGATCAGCGCGATGATCTCGTCGACGTTGGAAAGCGCCACCGCCAGTCCTTCCAGGATGTGGCCGCGTTCGCGCGCCTTGCGCAATTCGAACACCGAGCGGCGGGTAACCACTTCGCGCCGGTGGCGCAGGAAGGCGTCCAGAATCTCCTTCAGGTTGAGCAGGCGGGGCTGACCGTCCACCAACGCCACCATGTTCATCCAGAACGTGTCCTGCATTTGTGTTTCTTTGTACAGGTTGTTCAGGATGACTTCGGGGACTTCGCCGCGCTTGAGCTCCAGCACCACGCGCATGCCGGACTTGTCGGATTCGTCGCGGATTTCCGAGAGGCCATCGAGGCGCTTGTCGCGCACCAACTCGCCGATCTTGATGAGAAGTGCCGACTTGTTCACCTGGTAAGGCAGTTCGTCGATGACGATGGCCTGGCGGTTGCCCTTTTCCAGCTCCTCCATGTGGGTGCGGGCGCGGATTACCACCCGGCCGCGGCCAGTGCGATAACCCTCTTTGACTCCCGAGGTGCCGTAGATGATTCCGCGGGTCGGAAAGTCCGGTCCCGGGATGATTTCCATCAGTTCGTCGACGCCGATTTCAGGCCGCTCCAGGATTGCCAGGCAGGCATCGACGATTTCGTGCAGGCTGTGCGGTGGAACGTTGGTGGCCATCCCCACCGCGATACCGGCAGAGCCGTTGATGAGCAGATTGGGTATCCGGGTGGGCAGGACACTGGGCTCCTGCTCCTTGCCGTCGTAGTTCGGGACGAAATCGACGGTTTCCTTGTCGATATCGGCCAGCAACTCCGAGGCGATTTTCTCCAGACGGCATTCGGTATAGCGGTAGGCCGCCGCCGAATCACCGTCCACCGAACCGAAATTGCCCTGTCCGTCGACCAGGGTGTAGCGCATCGAGAAGTCCTGCGCCATGCGCACCAGGGCTTCGTAGGTGGCGCTATCGCCGTGCGGATGGTACTTGCCGAGTACATCGCCGACCACGCGCGCGCATTTCACGTAAGGCCGGTTCCACACGTTGTTCGCTTCGTGCATCGCAAAAAGGATGCGGCGGTGCACCGGCTTGAGGCCGTCTCTCACGTCGGGCAGCGCCCGACCCACGATCACACTCATCGCGTAGTCGAGGTAGGAGCGCCGCATCTCCTCTTCCAGGCTGATGGGCAGGGTTTCTTTGGCGAATTGATCCATCAGGAATGGTCAGTTTTCTTGTTGCAAACAGTCACGGTTCTGTCCCGCCCGACCCGATAGACTTGCCAGGACTTTTGGAGGGGATGGCTCGCTGGGAAGCCCCTTGATTCGTTCCAGCGCAAGCCGTGCATTTTATCATGGCGCTTATCCCCGAGACATTGTCCGGCGCGGCTTTTTGCCTGACTTTGCGGGTGGTTCGGCCCTGCGGCAATACGGCCATGATTCATGCGCCTCGGCTGCGCTACTGCGACCGTTGCGATGCGATCCGTGTTAAGCGTTGTTAAGCGGCCCGGGAATGGGCAATAATGCAAGAGTCCTTGACCAGCATGATCAGGAGAACCCGAAATGCGACCCAAGACCAATCGGCTGTTGATGTTGTTGATCAGCGCAATGCTTGCGGGCTGTGCCAGCCAGACCGAACGCAGCAGCTCTGGTGGCGGTGCTGAACAGGCGCAGGCCCCGGCACCGGCTCCTGCCCCGGCACCCGCGTATGAACCACAGAGCGAAAACGTGCAGTTCTCGGATCGCCCGCTCGAAGAAACACCGTCTCCGCGACCGGCTCCGGTTGCAAAAGCACCCGAGCAACCCCTTCCCGATTTTCCGATAACCAAGTACGAGGTCGAGCCCGAAGAGGAGGTCGCAGACCTCGGCACGCAGCCGGATGAGTCGGGCACCACGCAGTACCCCGAAGACGACCTTGCCGCCAAGGACAGCGTGGTGAGCGGGCCGACCGAGGCTGCCGACGAAGAAGAGGAAGAAGAAGTCGGCGATCTGGGCACGCAACCGGACGAATCAGGCACGATGCAATATCCGGAAGAAGACCTCGCAGCGAAGGACAGCGCGGTCGGCGAACCGACGGCGGGGGCGGACGAACCTGAAGAGGAAGTCGGCGATCTGGGCACGCAGCCCGACGAATCGGGCACGATGCAGCACCCGGAAGAAGACCTCGCAGCAAAGGACAGCACGGTCGGCGAACCGGCAGCGGTAGCCAACGAACCCGAAGAGGAAGTCGCCGATCTGGGCACCCAGCCTGACGAGTCGGGCACCATGAGTTACCCCGAGCAGCAAATTGCCTCCGAGAATGTGGTCGGCGAACCGAAACAGTACGCCGACGAGCCTGCGGCTGCGCCTGAGCCTGCGGTTGCGGCCGCGCCTGAGCCTACGCCTGCACCTGTGCCTGTGGCCAAGGCCAAGGCGCCGGTGAGAGTCAGCTTCGAAGCAGAACCGCTGTTCAGCTTCGACAAGTCCGTCGTTCGCAGCGACCAGCGCGGCAAGCTCGACGAATTCGTTGCCAGCCTGAAGGGAACGAAATACGACTCGATCGAGGTCATCGGGCACGCCGACCGCATCGGATCCGAGGACTACAATCTGAAACTGTCACAACGCCGCGCCAATGCGGTGAAGACCTACCTGGTGCGCCAGGGCATTCCCGCCGGCAAGCTCAATGCCGTGGGGCGCGGCAAATCGGAGCCGGTGACCGGAGACACTTGCAATGGCCAACGTGGTAAAGCATTGATTGCCTGCCTGGAGCCGGACCGCCGGGTGGATGTCAGCGTCACGGCAACCAAGCCTGCCAATTGACCCTGCGGATTGCCTACAAGCGAATGAAAGCCCTGCGAATGCAGGGCTTTTTTTTGGAAGATCCATGCAGCAGATGAACACGCTCTTTTCTGCCGACACCGTGATCGAGGCGCGCTGGATCATTCCCATCGAACCGCACGGAGCCGTTTTGAACGACCACAGCGTGGCAATCGCCGGCGATCGCATCACCGCGGTATTGCCGCGCGCGGAAATGCGGCGGCGGTGCAAGGCCGGCCGAACTATTGATCTTTCCACCCATGCACTGATCCCGGGACTGGTGAACTTGCATACTCACGCGGCGATGGCGCTGATGCGCGGGCTTGCCGATGATCTGCCACTGATGGATTGGCTGGAAAAACACATCTGGCCCGCCGAGGCCAGGCACGTCTCGGCGCAGTTCGTGTACGACGGCACCGTGCTTGCCTGTGCAGAAATGCTGCGCGGCGGTGTCACCTGTTTCAACGACATGTATTTTTTCCCGGAAATGGCCGGACGTGCCGCGTTGGATGCCGGAATCCGCGCCGTTCTGGGGATCGTGCTGGTCGAATTTCCGACGGCATACGCGAGCGATGCACAGGATTACCTGCGCAAGGGGCTGGCGATGCGCGACGAACTCAAGAGCGAGCCCTTGTTGTCCTTCTGCATGGCACCGCATGCCCCCTACACCGTCAGCGACAGGAGTTTCGAGCAAATCCTCACGCTTTCCGAACAGCTGCAGATTCCTATCAACACGCACCTGCACGAAACGCGCGGCGAAATCCGGGAAAGCGAAGGCAAGTTCGGAATGCGGCCGCTTGCCCGGCTGGAAAAGTTGGGCCTGCTCGGACCGAGCTTCATCGCCATTCATGCGGTCCACCTCAATCCAGCCGAGATCGCGCTGCTGGCACGCCTCGGCGCCTCGGTAGCGCATTGCCCCTCGTCGAACCTCAAGCTTGCCAGCGGGATCGCGCCGGTGGGTGCCATGCTGTCGGCGGGAATGAACGTCGGCCTTGGCACCGACGGCGCGGCGAGCAACAACCGGCTCGACGTGCTTTCCGAAATGCGGCTTGCAGCGTTGCTCGCCAAGGCGGCGAGTGACAACGCGGAAACCTTACCCGCGCACGTCGCGCTGCGGATGGCGACGCTAAACGCGGCCAGAGCGTTGGGCCTGGAACAGAAAGTCGGGTCGGTCGAGACGGGCAAGTGCGCGGATCTGTGCGCCGTGAACTTGGCGTCGATCGAGCTGTCTCCCTGCTATGACCCGGCTTCGCAGTTGGTCTATGCTGCCGGACGGGAGAACGTCAGCCATGTCTGGGTCGGCGGCAAGCTGCTGGTCGAGCAGGGCCGGTTGTTGCACGTTGACGAAGCGGCCGTTGCACGCAAGGCCCGGGAATGGCAGTCGCGTATTGCGGCGTCAAACTAAGCGGGGCATCAGCCTGAGATGATCAACGTCGATCCGCTCGAACTGGAAAAATTCAGCCAGCTTGCGCACCGCTGGTGGGATCCGAACAGCGAGTTCAAGCCGCTGCACGACATCAATCCGCTGCGGCTGGATTACATCGACGGCATCGCAAATCTTCGGGGAACGAAAGTTCTCGATGTAGGCTGCGGCGGAGGTCTGTTGTCGGAGGCGATGGCGGCCCGCGGCGCAAAAGTGACCGGCATAGACATGGGCGACAAGCCCTTGAAAGTGGCGCAACTGCACCTGTTGGAGAGCAAGCTCGACGTCGAATACCGCAAGGTGGAGGTCGAGCAACTCGCCAGGGAACAGCCGCATCGCTATGACGTCGTCACTTGCATGGAGATGCTTGAGCACGTGCCCAACCCGGCGAGCGCCGTCAAGGCCTGTGCCGACTTGCTTGCGCCCGGCGGCTGGTGTTTTTTTTCCACCATCAACCGCAACCCGAAGGCTTACCTGTTCGCGATAGTCGGCGCGGAGTACATTCTGAAATTGCTGCCGCGCGGTACGCACGATTATTCCAGGTTCATTACCCCGGCGGAATTGGGGCGTTTTTGCCGCGGCGCCGGACTGTCACCACAACGCGTGACCGGGATGACCTACAACCCGTTCACCAGGACTTATGCGCTTGGCACGGACAGTTCGGTGAATTACATCCTAAGCGCGCAGGCCGCCTGACCTACGTACGATTACGCTCCTGCTGCATTGTTGGTTGTTCGCCGCGATTTAAGTGTTGGCAAGATATCCAAGGAGGATCACAACATGAAGACAAGACTCTGGTTCGTGCTGGCGGTGTTCGGCTTGGTGGCCGCGCTTCAGGGCTGTTCGCTGAAACCGCAGAATCTGCGCATTGATCCACCGGTGAAAGTGAATGAATCCGCCGTCGGCAGCGGCAGGACCATCGGACTCGGCGTTTCGGACGCGCGTGCAGCCAAGAAGCTCGGCGAAATCGGTGACCCGGACACCAAGATGGTGGATGTCTCGGTGGAAGAGGACCCGAGTGCGGCGGTGTATGAACGCCTGCAGGAAGCCCTGACCAAACTGGGTTTCTCGGTGGTCCCGTACAGCAACTCGATGGAACGCACGTTGCAGGTGGAGATCCGCAATCTCGAACTGAAGTCGGTCAAGACACCGTTTACCTTCGAAACCGAGTTGCGGGCGGCAGTCGGCGCCCGCGTGGACAATGGCCCCGAATACTACGACCGCCAGTTCAACGTCCGGACCCGCAAGGACGGCGCTGCGCCACCCTTCGAAAAGGACAGCACCTTGCTGGTGAACACCGCGGTTTCACAGGCGCTGGAGGACATGCTGTCCGATGAGCAGTTGCTGGAACTGCTCGCTAAATAGAAATCCAAAGAACTTGATGGTGGTACCACTGACCCTGCCCGGCCGTGGCGTGCTCTTCGACCTCGACGGCACGCTGGCGGATACCGCTCCCGACCTGGGCTTTGCGCTGAATCAACAGCGTCTTGCCCGCGGCATGCCCGAGTTGCCGGTCGCGGTGGTCAGGTCGCAGGCCTCTTCCGGCGCGCGTGGACTGTTGAAAATCGGCTTTGGCATCGAACCGGGCCAAAGCAGCTACGAGGCCATGCGCGACGAATTCCTGGACATTTACGAAGAGAATCTTGCCCGCAGCAGCCGGCTGTTCCCGGGCGTCTCCGCGCTTCTGGAGCAGATCGAACGACGCGGACTGCGCTGGGGTATCGTCACCAACAAGGCGGAACGGTTCACTTTCCCCCTGCTGCGTGCGCTGAGCCTGATGGAACGTGCCGGATGCGTCATATGCGGTGACACGACGCCGAACCCGAAGCCGCATCCGGCGCCTTTGCTTGCGGCGGCGGAAAAGCTCCGTGTTCCCCCCGGGCAATGCATTTATGTCGGCGACGACGAACGCGATGTGCAAGCCGGACATGCAGCGGGAATGCCTGTCGTGGTGGCGCGCTACGGCTATCTCGGCAATGGAACACCGCCGGAACATTGGGGCGCGGATGGTTTCGTCGATGCCCCCGCAGACCTGCTGGGCGTTCTATTCGACGGGACACGCGGCCGATCTGATAGAATGGCTTAGACTCTGGTTGAAACATTTCAGGGTCGGCACCATCTAAGTTTTACATGGGGGCGACCTGGTCTCGACGTGGGTCGCGAAGCAGTGCAGTGCATACCAAGGCCCAGTTACCTTGTTAATACAGCTGGAAAACGTATAGTCGCCAACGACGAACGTTACGCTCTAGCCGCCTAAACCCGGCTGGACTCCGCACCGGTTCTCTCACGGGCCGGGCTGGGCAACCAGCAGCGGAGCCATATACGTGAGATCGTGCTGCCGTGGGTCACTTATTGCAGCATCAAATCCAAGGTGACTCGCCGCTTCCCAGCCTGTCGGCCGGCGTGGAAGTGGTTAGACCAAATGACCTGACTAAGTATGTAGGACTGCCTGTAGAGGGCTTGCGGACGCGGGTTCGATCGAAGGTTGCCTTTACCCGCAAGGGTAAAGTGACGGCGGATGCCCCAGGAAGCATCCGTCGCGGCCGGCGAAGCAATGCCGGTCGGAACGGGGCTCACATCGGTGAAACCTCAAACCGTCTTGCCAAGGACGGAGTGGCAACGCCGAGGGGTAGGAAGAAGGCCAACTTCAGGCCTGCCCTCTAGAGACTCATAGACTCGCCGACCGGCTCTGCCGGCGGGCGGACACTAGGATCCGGAATATCGGATAACACGCCCCGCATCCCGGGCAACCGGGATGAAGGAATAGTCCAGCCTGCTCCGAAAGGAGTGGAACAACTGTCCCGCCGCCTCCACCAATTTGGTAGAAAGCCTCCGGTCGCAAGCCGGGGGCTTTTTCTTTATCATTTCCTTTTCGCCAATAGGGGAGTTAAGTCATGCCCTATCGAACCGTTAAAGCCCTTTCCCCTGTGGACGCGGCTTACATGGCCGGACTGATCGACGGAGAAGGTACGGTTACCCTCAGCCGACGCCATCGCAACGATCAACGTCAATTGGTTGTGAGCATCGCCAATACCGAACGCAGGCTTCTTGAATGGACGCTCAATACCGTGGGTGCCGGGAAGATCACTGGAAAGCGAATCTCCAGTCCACTACACTCGCCCAGCTTCACGTATTCGATTGCAAATCGTCAGGCCCTACAACTACTCGAACAAATCGCGCTGTACCTGAGGTCTTACAAAGCCACGCGCACACAACTCATCCTCCAGAACTACATCAACCTCACCCCCCGGAACGGGCGGTATACCGAAGAGATTCGTGCAGAGCGGGATCGTTTTCTCACGTCAGTACTGGAGATCAAAGCCCAGGAACCTGCCGACTCA
>DASQOP010000088.1:0-12962 GCA_035644415.1 Burkholderiales bacterium | reverse complement strand
CTTCTGGCCGGCGGCCTTGAGCATGCGCTCCAAGTTGGCGCTCATGCCGTTCTGGTCCGACACCAGGCAGGCCGGCGACGATGTCAGCCGGAACGTCAGTCGTACCTCCTTCACCCGGGCATCCAGCGCTTTCCTTATTTTCTCGACCAGGTCCTTGTATTCGCCGGCCTCCTTTTCCTGTTCCTTCTTCTCCTCGTCGGCGAGCTTACCCAGATCGAGATCGCCCTTGGCCACCGACTGCAGCGGCTTGCCTTCGAATTCGGTGAGATTGGACGCCACCCATTCGTCCACCCGGTCGGAAAGCAGCAGCACTTCGATGCCCTTCTTGCGGAAGATTTCCAGATGCGGGCTGTTCTTCGCCGCAGCCAAGCCGTCGGCGGTGATGTAGTAGATCTTGTCCTGGCCTTCCTTCATCCGCGACAGGTAGTCGGTGAGTGAAATGGTTTGCCCGTCGCTATCGCCGTGAGTCGAGGCAAAGCGCAGCAGCCTGGCGAGGCGTTCCCTGTTCGCCCCGTCTTCGCCGGTCCCCTCCTTGAACACGTGGCCGAATTCCTTCCAGAAACGCGCGTACTTCTCCTTCTGGTTCTCCGCGAGATCTTCGAGCAGACCGAGCACCTTGTTGACGCAGCCCTTGCGGATCACCTCGACGTCCTTCGATTCCTGCAGGATTTCGCGCGAGACGTTGAGCGGTAGGTCGTTGGAATCGACCACCCCGCGGACGAACCGCAGGTAGGCCGGGATCAGTTGCTCGGCATCGTCCATGATGAACACGCGCCGCACGTAGAGCTTGATGCCGTGGCGGTGCTCGCGGTCCCACAGATCGAAGGGTGCGCGCGCCGGCAGGTAGAGCAACTGGGTGTACTCGGACTTGCCCTCGACTCTTGCGTGCACCCAGGCCAGCGGCGGCTCGAAGTCATGGGCAACGTGCTTGTAGAACTCCTGGTATTGCTCTTCGCTGATCTCGGACTTGGGGCGCGCCCACAGCGCGGAGGCCTGGTTGACCTTTTCGTCTTCGTCCTTGACGACGTTCTGGCCCTTCTCCTGGCTCCACTCCTCTTTTTTCATCAGGATGGGCAGCGTGATGTGGTCGGAATACTTGCGCATGATGGAACGCAAACGGAAGCCGTCCAGCGGTTCGTCCTCGCCCATCCGCAGGTGCAGCGTCACGTCGGTGCCGCGACCCTGCTGTTCCACGGTCTCGATGGTGTAGTCGCCCTCGCCGGACGATTCCCAGCGCACGCCGTGTTCCTTGCCCAGGCCGGCGCGGCGCGTAACCAGCGTGACCTTGTCCGCAACGATGAAAGAGGAATAGAAACCCACGCCGAACTGGCCGATCAGGTGGGCGTCCCCGGCCTGATCGCCGGTGAGGCGATCGAAGAACTCGCGGGTGCCGGACTTGGCGATCGTGCCGATGTTGTCGATGACCTCCTGGCGGGACATGCCGATGCCGTTGTCGGAAATGGTGAGGGCGCGAGCCGCCTTGTCGTACCAGACCCGTATGCGCAGATCGGGATCGGCCTCGAACAGCCCCGGATCGGTCAGCGCCTCGAAGCGCAGTTTGTCGCAGGCATCCGAGGCGTTGGAAATCAGTTCACGCAGGAAAATCTCCTTGTTGCTGTACAAGGAGTGGATCATCAGGTTGAGCAGTTGCTTGACTTCAGTCTGGAAGCCCAGCGTTTGTTTGCCGGCTGCTTCTGCCATGGTGGGATTGCCCTTTCCGTGATTCATCACAGAGCCGCAACTAGGGTCGGTGTGCCGGGTTTTCAAGCACCTTGGACCGGGGAGAAGCAACGATCTCCGGTAGCTAAGACAAAAATATAAACGGGAACGCCCGCTGAAACTTCAGTCGATACGTGATCGACTCCGCCGATTTCCGCCGACGGGGTTGGTGCGGTGTGCCGCGTGAGCGCTTCGAAGCAGGCAACGACTACTTTGCGGCGGGACGGGACTCGATATCGAGCGGGTTCCTGGCCATTGCAGCCAGCAGTTTCCTGACCGCGTCGCCCTCGATGAGGCTCTTGAGTCCGACGTAGTCCACCTTGCCGGAAGCAAGCAACGGAATTTCCCGCAGGTGCACGATGCGGCGAGCCACCGAAAGATCGTGCGTCCCCAGTTCGTTCGCCGCCTCCAGCAGTTGGGCGCGGGTGAGTTGCGCGTCGGTAGTGAACAGCACCGTCGATTCGCCGGCGAAATCCTGCATCGTCAGCACCGCGGCATGGTGGTGCCCGGGAGATGCTTCGCGCGCTACGTGCTCGATCATGTCCAGCGACACCATTTCTCCGGCGATCTTGGCGAAGCGTTTCACCCGCCCGGAGATGCTGAGCATGCCGTCGTGATCCAGTTCCACCACGTCGCCGGTGTCGTACCAGCCTTCGCCCACGCTCGACTTGGGCGCCTCGATCACGCCGGGATTGGCATAGCGGTAGTAGCCCAGCATCAGGTTCGGCCCGCGGATGTGCAGCACTCCGCCCTTGTCGATGCCGTCCATGGGCTCGATCTGGTGGTCGATGCCGGGCAGGAATCGGCCCACCGCATTGCGGCGGTACGCGGAGGGCGTGGCCAGAGAAATGACCGGCGCGCATTCGGTCGAACCATAGCCTTCGAGGATGCGCAATCCGAATTTCTCCATCCACACCCTTGAGACTTCCGGCGATAGCTTTTCGCCCCCGGAGATCACGTAGCGCAAGCGGCAGAAGTCCATCGGGTTGGCATAGCGCGCGTAGAACGACAGGAAGGTGCTGGTGCCGAACAGGACGGTGCAATCGCGGCGGTACGCAATCTCGGGAATGGCGCGGTAGCGCAGCGGCGAAATGAAGAGGTACAGCCGCGTGCCGGTGATCAGCGACAACATGACGCCGGCGGTAAAACTGTAGGCGTGGTACAGCGGCAGCGGGTTCAGGATCTTGTCCTCGGGCGAGAAGTCGAACACCGCACGCATCTGCGCCACGTTGGCGACGATGGCATGGTGCGAGAGCACCACCCCTTTGGGCCGGTCTTCCGAGCCGGAAGTGAACAACACCACCGCGGGATCGAGCGTGGACTGCCTGGCAATCACCAGGCGCGGAAAGCGCAATGCCAAACCGATGAGCCACAACTTGTCGCGCCAGCCGAACCCGCTGCGCAGATCCTCGAGATAGACGATGTTGCAGCCGGCAAGCGCATCCAGCAGCGAGTGCAGATGCCCCTGCTCGATGAATTTGCGGGACGTGATCACGGTGCGCACACCGGCCGCAACCCGCGCGCTTTCCACGCCGAGCGGACCCGCCGCGTAGTTGAAAATGGCTGGCACGCGCCCGGTGGCCGACAGACCCATCACCACGCCCACCGCCGGGACCACGTTCGGCAGCAGCACGCCGACGTTCTCGCCCGCGCTGGTGAAACGCTTCAGCAACCGCGACAGCGCCAGGCTCATGCGCAACAACTTGCCGTAGGTCTGCGGATCCTCGTTCTGATCTTCCATCAGCACCGCGCCGCGCCCGTGCACCGCGGCCGCATCGAGAAAGCACTCGAACAGCGGCTTGCAGGCATGCGACTGCAGCGCCATGGTCTGCATGATGGAGGTGAGCCTGCGGGTGGCGAAGGCGCGACGCCGTCGCGCGCTTCCGGCGGCACCCCCGTCTATGCGGGTGGGTGTGAATACCCGTACTGTCATCGAAGGCAGCAGCCGTCGCATGACTGACGTCGAACCGGAGCGGCTGAACCACTGGCCGGCCCCTTCCACGTGCACCGGCAGCACCGTGGCACCGCTCTTGAGCGCGATCAACGCAGGTACCGGGTAAACCTTCATCACCGCGGCATTGCGCGCGATGCGCCCCTCGGGGAACAGCACCACGGGGCGTCCGCCGCGCAGCAACCGCAGCAGCGGTTTCATGCTGATGGGATTGTTCAGGTCGTGCACTTCGTGGTCGACGTGCCCCAGCAACCAGCGCATCAACCGGCTACGGGTTTCCTCCGGCGGAACGACGATGACCGGCGCGCGCGGCAGGAACAACGCCAGCAACACCGCGTCAAGCCGCGAATGGTGGTTGGAGACCAGCAGCAGCCGATCCGCATGTCCGAATGGCGCCAAGTCGCCGACGACCCTGACGCGGAACAGCAGCCGCACAATTGAGCGGAGAAGGAAATGCATTTGGGAACGGGCGCGAAACCATCGTTCTTATGGATTTCCTTTCTAGCGCGTCCTGTTTGGAACGTCAACAAAATCCGAAGTTTGCACGGTATTCTTGAAGTTCATACATACTTTGGCCGGCCATCTGCCGATATACAAAACATCAAATTTTTTTGTCGTCTTAGAGTGACAAGCTCATCCAAATTATTGACAACAAAGCAAAAAAATTAAATCTATCAAAGTGTTAGATTTGTTTTTTGCTGTATCTTCGTCTAGAGTCAAATCGCAAGCCGCTCTGGGGGGGTCCTGTGGCGGCCAATTTTCACATCCTAAATCCACTCGCACAGGAGAATTAAAAATGGACATGAATATCCCACAGGAAATGCTTAAAGTCCCGGCAGCCACTGGCGCCGAGCCTGCCAGGGAAGCGACCGAGTACTTTTTCTCGGAGCAGCTTTCCGCGTTTTTCGACGGAGAGCAACATGCGATGTGGTTGCGCTGGAATCCGACTCCGAGGCCCAATTTCAATCCCGACCTGCTGCGTGACCTGGACCGCTACTGCCGTTTCATCACCCATACCGGTGGCGAAGTGAATTGTGGAGGGGAGAGTGCACCCGTCGAATTCGCGATCCTGGCGTCCAAGGTGCCCGGCGTGTTCAATCTCGGCGGCGACCTCGGCCTGTTCACCAGGCTGATCAACAGTCAGGACCGGGACGGTCTGCTCGGCTACGGTAAAGCCTGCGTGGATGTCCTGTACCGCAATTACATCGGCCATGAGTTGCCGATCACCACGATCTCGCTAATCCAGGGCGAATGCCTGGGTGGCGGGTTCGAGGCAGCGCTTTCGTCCGACGTGCTGGTTGCGGAGCGCCAGGCGCGCTTCGGTTTTCCGGAGATCATGTTCAACCTGTTCCCGGGGATGGGGGCCTATTCCTTCCTGGAGCGGAAGGTGGGCAAGCGTCCGACCGAAAACCTGATCACCAGTGGCAAGATCTACAGTGCCGATGATATGCTGGCAATGGGGGTAGTGGATGTGGTCGTGGACCAGGGGCGGGGTGAAGCGGAAATCGCCAGCTTCATCCGCTCCCGCGGCCGCAGTCGCAATGCCATGGCTGGCATCGCGGCCGCGCGCAGGCGCGTGCATAAGCTCGATTACGAGGAATTGATGGGCGTGGTCGAGGTGTGGGTCGACACGGCGCTGAACCTGAGCCACCGCGATCTCAAGCTGATGCAGCGGCTGGTTTCGCGGCAGAACGACTTCACTACCACCGGTGCGCGCCGGGACGAAGCGGGCGTCGCCAAGCACCTGCACTGATGCGCCGGCACGTTGGTTTTGCCGGCCCGACCAACCGGCAACAATGGAGTGCGAGGCGCGCGATGGCGCACGAACTTCCCGAGTATTCTATTCAGGAAGCGGCAGCAAAGCTGGGCATTCCGGTGCAGAAACTCAGGCGCTGGGACGCACAGGGCGTGCTGGTGGCCCGCCGCACCGACGGAGGTCACCGGCGTTATGCGCGCGAGATCATCGACGGCCTGGCCGGTTCTGCCCTGGTAGCCGGCAGCGACAAGCACGAAGCCGAGAAGTACGTGGACGAACTGGCGGCCGCGCGCAGGACGCTCAAGGAAAAACGCCGCATCATACAACTGCTGCTGGAGAGCGAGTCGCGCTACCGCGATCTGGTGGAGACTTCCCACGACCTGATCTGGACCACCGATGCGCTGGGCCGTTTCACCTATCTCAACAACGGCTGCGTGGACATATTCGGCTTGCAGCAGAAGGATCTGATCGGCCGTTGCTTTTTCGACTTCGAAGCCGGTCTGTCGCACGTTTCCAACCGCCGCTTCCTGTCCGCGCTGCGCAAGAACGGGGAGGTCAAGAACTACCTCACCCATCTCATATCCGCCGACGGCAACGACCGCTGGGTGGGAATCAACGCGCGCGTTTCCCATGACGACAACGGCGCGATCATCGGTCTGCGCGGCACTGCGCGCAACGTTACCGAGCAACACAAGGCGGCGCTGGAGATCGAACGCTTCGCCACCCACGATACGCTCACCGGATTGCCGAACCGGGTTTCGCTGCAGAAAGTGCTGGAAGCCGCGCTTGCAGACGGCGAAAAAGGTTCGGTGCTGCTCCTGGACCTCGATCACTTCAAGTACATCAACGACAATTTCGGCCACCGTGCGGGCGATCAGTTGATCATCGGCATTGGCGGCCTGCTCAAGGACGTAGTGAAAGACGAGAACGCGCAGGTTTTCCGGCTGGGCGGCGACGAATTCGCGTTGCACCTGCCGGATGCGCTGCGCGCCGAGGCCGCGCAGGTCGCCGAACGCGCGCTCACCGGGCTGCGCCACTACAAGTTCCAGTTGGGCGACCAGGGCTGCCTGTCGACGCTGACGGCCTCGGCCGGCGTCGTGTCCTATCCGTTCCACGGCAACGACGTGGCGTCGCTGCTCGCCAACGTGGATATCGCCATGTACCAGGCAAAGGACAACGGCCGCAACCGTGTCGTACTGCACGACCACAATCCCGACGACCTGCGCAGCACCCACAGGCGCGTGCACTGGGCGCGGGAACTGCGCGAGGTGCTGGACGAAGACCGCGTGCTGCTCTACTCGCAGCCGGTGGTCAGGCTCGCGGATCAGACGCTGGTGCACCACGAAGTGCTGGTGCGCATCGTCGACCGCAGCGGCAACATCGTCCTGCCGGGACAGTTCATCGAGGTGGCCGAGTCGCTCGGCATGGCGCAGGAAATCGACCTGCGCGTGGTGACCAAGGTCCTGGAAGTCCTGAAGCAGCCGCAGATGCGCGGACAGAAAATGCGCTACTTCGTGAACCTGTCGCGCGTGAGCCTCTCCGACCAGCATTGGGTGCAGCGATTCCAGGGCATGCTCGCGGCCGCACCGGTGGATCACGAACAACTGGTGTTCGAGATCACGGAAACCGCGGCGATGGCGGAGGTGGGCGTCACGCAGGAGTTCATCTCGCAGATGAAGAAGCTGGGCTGCCGCTTTGCGCTCGACGATTTCGGGGCGGGGTTCAGCTCGTTCTATTTCCTCAAGCGCTTCGAAGTGGACTACCTGAAGATCGACGGCAACTTCATTCGCGGTCTGGCAAGCGACGAAGCCAATCGCGTGTTCGTGCGCGCGTTGTGCGACGTGGCGCGGGGACTCGACAAACAAGTGATTGCCGAGTGGGTCGAGAACCAGGAAGTATTGAAAATCCTGACCGAGATGGGCGTGCAGTACGGCCAGGGTTTCGTGTTCGGTCACCCGCAGCCCTTCCCGGCATCAGCTAGCGCGGACCGGCAGGCAGCCAAGCTCGCCTGACCCCCCGGGTTTTCTACCAGCCTTCCCTGAGAATCTTTTCGGCCCAGAACAGGCCGAGGATGGTTTTCGTGTCGCTGATGCGTCCGCGGCGAACCCAGTCCTGCCCCTCGGCGAGCGGCAATCGCAACGTCTCCAGAAACTCGCCTTGGTCGAGTTGCGCGCCCTTGAATTCAAGCTTGCGCGCCAGGAAGAAGTCGATGGTCTCGTTGGAGTACCCGACGCAGGGGTGCAGGCGGCCGAGCTCGCGCCACTCCGCCGCCACGTAACCCGTCTCCTCCTGAAGCTCGCGCCTGGCGGTTTCCAGCGGCGGCTCGTTTGGCTCGAGCTTGCCGGCGGGCAGTTCGTAGAAATGGCATCCGACCGGATAGCGGAACTGGCGCTCCAGCAGCACCGAGCCGTCGTCGAAGATCGGCAGGATCAAGGCGGCTCCGGGATGCAGGATGTATTCACGCTGGGCATGGCTGCCGTCCGGCAACCTGACCTCATCCTCGTTCACCTGCAACAGGCGCCCGCGATAGGCGGTCCGCGAGGAAATCTTCTTTTCGGTGAAATCCGTACTCACAGGGAAAGCTGAATTGCGCGTTCGCAAATGGCCAGGAGCGAGCCCGGCGCCAATCCAAACACCAGCACCGCAAGGCCGTTGGCCGACATCAATGCCCGGATGTCGGCGCGCGGGTCGATCGGCGCCGCGTCGGTCGGCGCATCGAAGTACATCAGCTTGACCACCCGCAGATAGTAGAACGCGCCGATGAGCGAGAACAGCACGGCCACCACGGCGAGCCAGACGTAACCCACCGACAGCACCGCCTGGAGCACGAACAACTTGGCCCAGAACCCCATGGTGGGCGGGATGCCCGCCATCGAGAACATCAACAGCATCATGATGAAGGCGTACCAGGGGTCGCGTTGGTTGAGTCCCTTGAAGTCCTCGAGGTTCTCCGCCTCGAAGCCCTGGCGCGACAGCAGCAGGATCATGCCAAATGTGCCCAGTGCCATCAGCACGTAAATAACGGTGTAGTACATGGCCGCGCCGAATCCCTCGAGCGTGCCGCTGAGGATGCCGAGCAGCAGGAAACCCATGTGCGAAATGGTCGAATAGGCCAGCATGCGCTTCAAGTTGGTCTGCGCGATAGCGGTGATGTTGCCGATCGCGAGAGAGGCCACCGCCAGGAGCACCAGCATTTGCTGCCATTCGACGAGCAATTGCTGCATGCCCAGCGCCTCGACCAGCAGGCGCATGATGAACGCGAACGCTGCCAGCTTGGGCGCGGTTCCGATCAGCAGTGTCACCGCCGTCGGCGCACCGTGATAGACGTCCGGCACCCACATGTGGAACGGCACTGCACCCAGCTTGAAACCGATGCCGGCGACCACGAACACCAGCCCGAAAATCAGGATGGCCGGAATGGCATCGCCGTCGAAAATGCGCTGCGCCACCTCGGTGACCTCCAGCGACCCGGTGGCGCCGTAGATCATCGACATGCCGTAGAGCAGCATGCCGGAAGCCAGCGCGCCGAGCACGAAGTATTTCATCGCCGCCTCGGTGCTGTTGCCGGAATCGCGCGGCAGCGCCACCATGGCATACAAGGACAGCGACAGCAGCTCCAGCCCCAGATAGAGCACCAGGAAGTGATTCGCCGAGATCATCACCATCATGCCGAGCGTGGCGAACAGCGAAAGCACGAAGAACTCGCCGCGGTACATGTCGCGCGCGGCAATGTAGGCGCGCGAGTAGGCCAGCATGACCGCCACCGTCAGGCAAACCGCGATCTTGAGCACGTCCGCCATCGGGTCGTCCACGAACATGCCGTTGAAAGTGTAGGCGACGTCTTCCCCGCCCATGACGAACACCAGCACCGCGGTGCCGATCAGCGACAGTTGGGACAGCGCATAGGTCCAGACGCGATGGGCATCGGACAGAAACAGGTCCACGATCAAAATGACGCAGACCATCGTCAACAGGACGATCTCGGGGGCCGCCAGCAGAAAATCGGGAATCTCGTATTCCATAGATTCAGGGACGAGGGGCGAGGGGCGAGGGCCGTGAACCGAGGGGCGAGGGGCGAGAGACGAGGGACGAGGGACAAGCATAAAGCGCAACCGCACGATTTTCCGCTTCCCTCGTCCCTCGTCCCTCGTCCCACGCCCCAGTTTTCATAATTTGCTCTGGTTTGCCAGCCCCAGCAGTTCGTTGACCGAAGTATGCAGCACCGCGGCGAAGGGCTGCGGATACAGTCCCATCGCCAGCACCGCAATCGCGAGGAGGCCCAGAACCAGCCCCTCCCGCAGGGTGATGTCCGTCAAAGCCGCAACCCGGCCGTTGGCCACCGGGCCGAAAACAACGCGCTTGATCATCCACAACGTATAGGCGGCGCCGAACAGCAACGTGCTCGCCGCTGCGAACGCGTACCAGAAGTTCTCCTCCATCGTTCCCAGTATCACCAGGAATTCGCCGACAAAGCCGCTGGTCCCCGGCAAACCGGAATTGGCCATCGCGAACAGCACGAAGAAAGCGGCAAATACCGGCATACGGTTCACCACCCCGCCGTAGTCCGCTATCAAACGCGAGTGCATGCGATCATAGAGGACGCCGACGCACAGGAACAGCGCACCGGAAACGAATCCGTGCGAGACCATCTGGATCACTGCGCCTTCGATGGCGTGGTCGTTGAACAGGAAAATGCCCAGCGTCACGAATCCCATGTGCGAAATCGAGGAGTAGGCAATCAGCTTCTTCATGTCGGTCTGCACCAGCGCCACCAGCCCGATGTACGCCACCGCAATCAGGGACAAGCCGATGACGACCGGGGCCGCCACGTGGCTGGCGTCCGGGAGTATCGGCAGCGACAGCCGGATGAAGCCATAGGCGCCGAGCTTCAGCATCACGGCCGCCAGCACCACGGAGCCGCCGGTGGGCGCCTCGACGTGCGCGTCGGGCAGCCAGGTATGCACCGGGAACATCGGCACCTTGACCGCAAACGCGGCAAAGAAAGCAATGAACAGCAGAATCTGCGTCCCCAGAGGGATCGGCAGACGGTAGTAGTCGGCCAGGGCGAAACTGCCCTCGGAGGCAACGTACAGATAAATGAACGCAACCAGCGTCAGCAGCGAGCCGACCAGCGTGTAGAGGAAGAACTTGAGTGCCGCATAAACCCGGTTCGGGCCTCCCCACACGCCGATGACGATGAACATCGGAATCAGCGTCGCCTCGAAAAACACATAAAAGAGCGCGGCATCCTGCGCACAGAACACGCCATTCATTATCCCGGACAGGATCAGGAAGGCCGCCATGTACTGGGCCACCCGGTTTCCCACCACTTGCCATCCCGCCAGCACCACCAGCATGGTGGTGAAACAGTTGAGCAAGATCATCAATAGCGAGATGCCGTCGATACCGAGGTGATAGTTGACGTTGTAGGACTCGATCCAGGGTAGCAACTCCACGAACTGCATTCCGGCGGCGCCGGGGTCGAATCCGGCGTAGAGAGGCAGCGCGACCGCCAGGTCCCCGACGGCACCGGCGAGCGCCAGCCAGCGGGCGACATGGGCATTGCGGTCGGAGCCGGTAAACAACACCGCGACTCCGGCAACGATCGGCAGCCAGATGACGGTGCTGAGTTGATACCCGGAAAACATCAGGAGCGTGCGAACCAGAGGGTAAGCAGCGTAACCATGCCGATGATCATGGCGAATGCGTAGGTATAGACATATCCGGACTGGAGCTTGCGAATTACGCTCGCCAGCCATCCGACCAGTCTTGCGGAGCCGTTGACGAAACCGTCGATCACCGCGACGTCGCCGCCCTTCCACAATCCGCGCCCGACCAGGCGCGCACCGCCGGCGAAGAACCAGTCGTTGAAGCGGTCGAAATAATATTTCTGGTCGAGCACGGTATAAAGCGGTGAGAACCAGTGCTGCAACTTGTCAGGCAGATCGGTGCGCTTGAGATACAGGTAAGCCGCACTGGCAATGCCGGCAACGGCAAGCCAAAGCGGCCAGGTGGCCAGCGCGTGCGCCATCATCGCCGTCGCGCCGTGGAAATCCTGGCCCAGTTCGGCAAGCACGTCGTGGGTTTCGGCAACCACTATGGCATCGCCGAAGAAACCACCGAACAATACGGCCCCGATGACCCAGCCGGCACAGATCGCCGGCAGCGCCAGCATAACCAGCGGCACGGTCACCACCCACGGCGATTCATGGGGTGCGTGGCCGTGCCCGTGTCCCTGATCGTCGCCGTGAACCTGGAAACGCTCCTTGCCGTGGAAAGTCATGAAAAACAGCCGGAAGGTATAGAACGCGGTGACGAACACGCACGACAGTACGCAGAAGTGGGCAAAACCGCTGCCCGGCAACTGCGACAGGTGCACCGCCTCGATGATCGCATCCTTGGAGAAGAAACCGGAGAATCCGGGGACGCCCGCGCTTGCCAGCGCGCCGATCAGCATGGTGGCGTAGGTGATCGGCATGTACTTCCCCAAGCCCCCCATCTTGCGCATGTCCTGTTCGTGGTGCAGGGCGATGATTACCGAGCCGGCGCCGAGGAACAGCAGCGCCTTGAAGAAAGCATGCGTTACCAGGTGGAATATGGCCCCGGCGTAGGCCGACGCGCCGAGTGCCACGGTCATGTAACCAAGCTGCGACAGGGTCGAGTACGCCACCACCCGTTTGATGTCGTTCTGCACCACCGCTACCAGTGCCATGAACAAAGCTGTGATCGCGCCGATCACCATCACGAACGACAGCGCCGTTTCCGATAGCTCGAACAGCGGCGACATGCGCGCCACCATGAAAATGCCTGCGGTCACCATGGTGGCGGCATGGATCAGCGCCGAGATCGGCGTCGGACCCTCCATCGAGTCCGGTAGCCAGACGTGCAGCGGAAACTGCGCCGATTTCCCCATCGCACCGATGAACAGCAGGATGCAGACCGTGGTGAGCAGCGGCCAGCCGACGAATGCCATTTCCACCGTTTCGCCGGTCAGTTCGGGTGCGCGGGAGAAAACCTGCGCGTAATCGAGCGAGCCGCAGTACACGAATATCAGCGCAATGCCGAGCAGAAAACCGAAATCACCGACTCGATTGACCAGGAAAGCCTTGAGGCTGGCATAGATCGCGCTCGGGCGTGTGTACCAGAATCCGATCAGCAGATAGGAAACCAGGCCCACCGCCTCCCAGCCGAAGAAAAGCTGCAGGAAATTGTTGCTCATCACCAGCATCAGCATCGAGAAGGTGAAAAGGGAAATATACGAAAAGAAGCGTTGGTAACCGGGATCGTCCGCCATGTAGCCGATGGTGTAGATGTGCACCATCAGCGAGACAAAGGTCACCACCAGCATCATGGTGGCCGACAATCTGTCGATAAGGAATCCAATTTCGAAAGAGATGTCGCCGGTGGTGATCCAGGTATAAACCGGGCCGTTGAATGCATTGCCGGCGAGCACGTCGCGAAACACCAGAAAGGCCGCAACCGTCGACACCGTCATTCCGATGATCGCCACCCAGTGCGTGGCGCGCCGGCCGATCA
>DASQOP010000087.1:0-22078 GCA_035644415.1 Burkholderiales bacterium | reverse complement strand
ATGGATACGGACGCACACATCAGGGAGGTGAGTTCGATGATGCGGCGCGAGTTCCCCGGCGCCTTCACCGCCAACTTCCAGGGAGACAACGGCTTGCAGCCGATGCGCGGCGATTTTCTGAGGAAGTTTCGCGGCATTGCGGAGGCCTATCCGTTCCGGCCGTTTCTTGAGGAAGTGACTACGTGAAATGGGCGTGCCTGGATGAGACGCGGATCTGATATGAAACGGCCCTGGTCCGGTGCGGTACTACGGTTTGCGTTTGTCGTCGCACTGTTGGCGGGGTTGGCGCAGGGTCCCGCAGCGGCGCAGGAATGCGGCATCGCCTCCGCACACACCCTCGCCACCCGTGCGGGTTGCGACATCCTGAAATCCGGCGGCAATGCGTTCGATGCTGCGGTGGCGGTGGCCGCCGCGCTGGCGGTGGTCGAGCCGTATGCGTCGGGCATCGGCGGCGGCGGATTCTTTCTGCTGCATCGTGGCGCCGACGCTTTCGACGTGTTCGTCGATGCGCGTGAAACGGCGCCGGCCAAAGCCACCCGCGAGTTCTACCTTGACGACAACGGCCAACCGAGACAGAAGGCTTCGCTCGAAGGCCCCACCGCCGCGGGCATCCCGGGCATGCCGGCGGCGCTCGCCTGGGTCGCCGGGCACTACGGAAAGTTGACGCTGGCGCGTGCGTTGCAGCCGGCGATCCGTCTTGCCGAGCAGGGTTTCCCCGCCGATGCGCGCTACGTCTGGGCCACGGGTTATCGCGAGGCAATGTTGAAGGCGGACGTGAACGCAGGGCGAATATTTCTCGACAACGGCAACGCGGTTGGCCCAGGCTTCGTAGTGAAACAGCCGCAACTGGCGCGCACGCTGCGCATGCTCGCGGCGCAAGGGCGCCAGGGCTTTTATCGCGGCGACTTCGCCCGCCGGCTGGTTGAGGCGGTGCGCGCAGGCGGCGGGTTGTGGGAACTCTCCGACCTGGAAAGCTATCGCGTGGTCGAGCGGCCGCCGGCCAAGTTCAGCTACCGCGGCGCGACCATCACCTCCGCGCCGCTGCCGTCTTCGGGCGGGCTGGTGCTGGCTCAGAGCCTGCTTATTCTCGAACGGGTGGCACTGGCTACCTTGTCCGAGACCGACCGCGTGCACTACACGGTAGAGGCAATGCGGCGTGGCTACCACGACCGCGCCCGCTACATGGGAGACCCCGACTTCGTGGCTGTGCCAGTCGAGAAACTGGCTTCGCGGGAGTATGCAAAACAACGCGCCGCATCCATCGATCCCGATCGCGCCACGCCCAGCGCTGCGCTCGCCGAAATAGCGGATGCGGCCGCAGAGGGCAAGGACACCACGCATTTGTCGGTAATCGACGCCGAGGGCAATCGCGTTGCAGCGACGCTTTCGGTGAATGCGCCGTTCGGATCGGGTTTCGTCGCCGGCGACACCGGGGTGCTGCTCAACAACCACATGAACGACTTCTCCCTGGCACCGTCCGCCGCGAATATCTACAGGCTGGTCGGCAACGAGGCCAACGCGATCGAGGCGGGCAAGCGGCCCCTGTCGTCGATGTCGCCCACCTTTGTCGAGGATGAGCGCGGCGTGCTGGTGCTCGGCACTCCTGGGGGGGCGCGCATCATCTCGATGGTGCTGGAGGGAATTCTCGCCTATGTGGATCAACCACTGTTCGACCTGCAGCGCATGGTCGGCGCGCCGCGCTATCACCACCAGTATCTACCCGATCGCATCGAAATCGAGCCGGGCGCATTTTCGCAGCAGTGGATTGCGGCGCTCAGGGCCAAGGGGCATGCGCTGGAAGAGGGGCGGCGCAAGTGGGGTAACATGCAGGCAGTGTATTTCGACAGGAAAACCGGGCGCGTCACCAGCGCCAACGACCCGCGCGGCCAGGCCGGCGTATTGTTTTGAACGCGGGCGGGCAAACCAGAGTTGGAGGAGGCATGCAAACCAGGCGTGATTTCCTGAAAGTTTCGGCGGGCGGCCTGCTGCTCGCCGGCGGGATACGCGGAGCCGATTCGGCAGTGGCGGCGGACAGCCTCGGCCCTGCGGCACTGCCGTCGGGCGCACTGCAATCGGCGCAACTTGCGGCGCTGCCGGGCAAGCTGCCACTGATCAAGAAATCCTTCCGGCCGCCGAACTTCGAAACCCCGGTGCGTTTCTTCAACGAGGCGTTCACGCCGAACAACGCCTTTTTCGTGCGCTACCACCTTGCCGACATTCCGCAGGTCAGCCAGCAGCGCTGGAAACTCGCTGTCTCGGGCGACGCGCTGGACAAGCCGTTCGAGATCACCTACGAGGAACTGTCCCGCGACTTCGAGCAAGTCGAAGTCGCTGCGGTGTGCATGTGCTCCGGCAACCGGCGCGGCCTGTCGCAGCCGCACGTGCCCGGCGTGCAATGGGGCCACGGCGCGATCGGCAATGCCAGGTGGCGTGGCGTAAGGCTGCGCGATCTGCTGGCCAAAGCCGGCGTGAAGAAAGACGCGCTCGAAATCGTATTCGATGGCACCGACAGGGGTGTGCTCGACAAGACCCCGGATTTCGTAAAAAGCATTCCGGCATGGAAGGCGATGGACGAGAACACCCTTGTGGCACTGGAGATGAACGGGGAAAAGCTGCCGCACTGGAACGGTTTTCCCGTCCGCATCGTGGTGCCTGGCTGGACCGCGACGTATTGGATGAAGCATCTCACCTCGATTACGGCGACCGCGCAGCCCTACCAGGGGTTCTGGATGAATCCGGCGTACCGCATCCCCAAGGGCAAGTTTCCGCTGGTCGATCGTTTCGTGTCGCAGGAAACCGAGGTCAATACGCCGATCACGGAAATGGTTGTGAATTCCCTGGTCACCAATCTCGAAGACGGGCAGAAGTTTGCTTTCGGGCAGGAGATCACGGTGGCCGGTGTGGCCTGGGACGGCGGATTCGGGATCGCAACCGTCGAAGTCTCCGAGGACGGGGGCAGGACCTGGCGCGCGGCGCAACTCGCCACCGATCTGGGAAGATTCTCCTGGCGCCAGTGGTCGCATCGCTTCGTGCCCGGGCGTGCCGGCAGCCATATGCTCATGGCCAGGGCGGCGAATCGAGCGGGGGCCACGCAGACTTTCGAACTGATCTTCAACCCCGCCGGCTACCACAACAACGTGGTGCAGCGGATCAATATCGAAATCACGTAGGAGTTGAGTATGCGCACGATACTCGCGCTGATGATGGTTCTTGCCGCTGCGCCGGCGCTGGCACAGGAGAGCCAGTTGCGGCTCAGGGATGGGCCCGGCAGGCAACTGGTGGAGGCCAGCTGCGTCATGTGCCACAGCCTCGATTACATTCCGATGAATTCGCCGTTTCTCGACCGCAAGGGCTGGGAGGCCTCGGTCAACAAGATGATCAAGGTGATGGGCGCGCCGATCGCGGAAGCGGACGCGCAGAAAATCGTGGATTATCTGGCGGGCCAGTACGGCAAGTAAAGCCGGGACGCACGCGACAAGCTACAATACGGCGCCGCTACTAATTTGGCGCCGCGACGAACATGGCGCCACCATAATCAATGGCCCAGTTGAAAACCACCTTCCTAGAATTCGAACAGCCGATCGCCGAGCTGGAGTCGAAGATCGAAGAGTTGCGTTACGTGCAGGACGACTCCGCCGTGGACATATCGGAGGAAATTGCACGCCTGCAGAAGAAAAGCAGCGCGCTCACCAGGGAGATCTACTCCAAGCTTTCCGCCTGGCAGATTTCGCAGGTGGCGCGCCACCCGCAGCGTCCCTACTCGCTCGACTATTTCCAGAACAACTTTACCGACTTCGAGGAGTTGCATGGCGATCGTGCCTTTGCGGAGGATCCTTCGATCATCGGCGGCCTGGCGCGCTTCGGCAGCCAGACGGTGATGGTGATCGGCCATCAGAAGGGCCGCGACACCAAGGACAAGCTCTACCGAAATTTCGGGATGCCCAAGCCGGAGGGATACCGAAAGGCGCTGCGGCTGATGAGGCTGGCGGAAAAATTCGGTATCCCGGTGATGACTTTCGTGGACACGCCGGGCGCCTACCCGGGCCTCGGCGCCGAGGAGCGCGGGCAGTCTGAGGCGATCGGGCGCAATCTGTATGTGATGGCGGAATTGCGCGTGCCAGTGGTCGTCACCATCATCGGTGAAGGCGGATCCGGCGGCGCGCTGGCGATTGCGGTGGGCGATGTGACGCTGATGCTGCAGTATTCGATCTATTCGGTGATTTCACCCGAGGGCTGCGCCTCGATCCTGTGGAAAAGCGCGGACAAGGCGCCGGACGCGGCCGAGACGCTTGGCATCACGGCCAACCGGCTGAAAACGCTGGGCCTGGTGGACAGCGTGGTCACTGAGCCTCTCGGCGGCGCGCACCGCGACCCGGCGACCATGATGCAGACGCTGCGCAAGGCGTTGCAGGAGGCGCTCGCGGAAGCGCAGCGGAAATCGATCGACGAACTGGTCGAGGCGCGATTCGGACGCCTGATGGCCTACGGCAAATTCAAGGAGGTCGCGGTTCGTTGAGCGGGCCCGCGCGGCGCGATTCGTCCCCGATACCCCGCCTCGGCGGGGTATCTTGTTTTGAGCTCGTGACTTTATTATTTTCGCGATCATGACCGAACGGCTCCTGGAGACTGTCGCAGCAGTGCTGAATACGCACGCGGTGCGCGGCCGGCGCGTCGCCGTGGGTCTGAGCGGCGGGGTGGATTCCGTGGTGTTGCTCGACGTGCTCGGGCGGTTGCGCAAGGACTTGCGGCTGGCGTTGTCGGCGGTCCACGTCAATCACCAGATCAGCGCGCATGCGCAGGAATGGGAGGCGTTCGCCAAGACGCTGTGCCAGGCGCGCGGCGTTGCGTTGACCGTGCGCCGAGTGAGGGTGCCCCGTGACGGCAGCGGCGTAGAGGCGGCGGCGCGCAAATTGCGATATGAGGCATACGGCGGGCTCGAGGCCGACTTCGTCGCACTGGCCCACCATCTCGATGACCAGGTGGAGACGTTTCTGCTGCAATTGCTGCGAGGCGCCGGAGCCAAGGGCCTGGCGGCGATGCCGGTACTGCGCAAGTATGAAGACGGTACAAGCAAGGATGAAGGCGGAAGGGAGAAGGGCAAGGATGAGGGCGGAAGGGGTAAGGGCAGGGATGAAGGCGGAAGGATGAAGGCGGAAGGAAGGGAAATTGCTTCGCAACACGACACTTCATCCCTCATCCCTCATCCTTCATCCTTGGATTCTCATCCTTCATCCTTCATCCTTCCGCCTTCATCCTTGGTCTCGCATCCTTGCATTTTGCGTCCGCTGCTCGAGGTGACGCGCGGCGAGATCGAAGCATATGCAAAGACGCGCAAACTGGAGTGGATCGAGGACGACAGCAATGCAGATTCGCGCTATGACCGCAATTTTCTGCGCAACGAGTTGCTGCCTCGCCTGGAGGCGCGCTTTCCCGCCTATCGCGAGACGCTTTCGCGCGCCAGCCGCAATCTGGCTGATTATTCGGAGCTTGCTGAAGAACTGGCTGCGTTCGACGCGCGCGCGTTTGAGGACGGGGTGATTCCCGTTGAGAGCCTGCGCGGGCTTTCCGATGCGCGCGCGCTGAATGTTCTGCGCCGGCTGTTTGCGAGCCGCGCGCTGCCGATGCCCAACAGGACAAGACTCGAGGAGTCATTGCGACAGTGCCGCGCGGCCGGCGCGGACTCTGAAGTGCACGTGTCCTTCGGCAGCCACGGCTTGCGTTGCTTCCGGGGCCAGGTCGCAATCGTCGAGGAATCCGGCGAGATGCCCGTCGACTGGAACACGCAATGGGACGGCCGCAGGGAGTTGCTGTTGCCCGCCGGGCTGGGGGTGCTGCGCGCGCGAGCAGCACTCGGCGAAGGCATTGCCGCGCGTCATTTCGCGCGACAGGGCGCGACCGTGCGCGGTCGCACTGGCGGCGAGCGCATGCGGCCGGCGGAGGATCGTCCGCGCCGCACGCTGAAGAACTTATTGCGGGAAACCGCGGTGCCTCCTTGGGAACGCGAACGCATGCCGCTGCTATTCATCGGCGATGCGCTGGCCTGGGTGCCCGGCATCGGCGTGGCCGCGGAGTTTCGCGCCGCAAGCGGCGAGCAGGGCATCGTGCCGGAGTGGAAGCGCTGATAGAATAAACCGAGGAGAAAGGCCGGGTATCCGGGCCTCGTACAAAAATGATCAGACTGGTTTTCGCTGCGCTGTTGTTTGCCACAACGATTTCCGCCTTCGCAGGCGATCCGATTGTCATCAAGTTCAGCCACGTGGTGGCGACCGATACGCCCAAGGGCGAGGCGGCGGCAAAATTCAAGCAGCTCGCCGAAAAGTACAGTTCGGGCCGGGTCAAGGTCGAACTCTATCCCAACAGCCAGCTGTACAAGGATCGCGAGGAGATGGAGGCATTGCAGCTCGGCGCGGTGCAGATGCTGGCGCCGTCGGTGTCGAAGTTCGGCCCGCTGGGCGTGCGCGAGTTCGAGGTGTTCGACCTTCCCTATCTGTTCCCCGACGCCGAAACCGTGGATCGCGTCACCGACGGCGAGATCGGCCAGGCCCTGTTCGCGAAGCTTGAATCCCGCGGTATCAGGGGCCTGGCGTACTGGGACAACGGTTTCAAGCAGTTCTCCGCCAACCGCCCGCTGCGGGAACCCGGGGATTTCCGCGGCCTGAAGATGCGCATCCAGTCTTCCAAGGTGCTGGAGGCGATGATGCGCCAGCTCGGCGCGCTGCCGCAGGTGATGGCGTTCTCCGAGGTCTATTCGGCCCTGCAGCAGCGCGTGGTGGACGGTACCGAGAATCCGGTCTCCAACCTCTATACGCAGAAGATGCACGAGGTGCAGTCGCATCTGACGATTTCCGATCACGGCTGCCTGGTGTACGCGGTGATCGTAAACAGGAAGTTCTGGGACGGACTGCCCGCCGATGTCCGCGCCCAGCTGGAGAAGGCGATGCGGGAAACCACCGTTTACGAGCGCGACGTCGCCAAGAAGGACAATGAGGACGCGCTCGCGGCAGTGAGGGCATCGAAGAAGACCGAGGTCTACGTGCTCGGCGATGCGCAGCGCAAACGCTGGCGTGAAGCGCTGCTGCCGGTGCACGCGAAGTTCGAGCAGACGGTCGGCAGGGACAATCTGCAGGCGATCTACCGCGTCGCCGCCGCAGTCGAAGCAGAAAAAGCCAAGAAAAAGTAAGCCTGGTGGGCCGCATCTTCAATCGCGTCCTCGATCGCATCGAGGAATGGCTGGTCGCCTCGTTCATGGCGGCGGCCACGCTCATCATATTTGCCGCGGTTCTCCATAGGCAATCGTCCGCCATCCCATGGTTGTGGGACTACACCGGGGCGCTGAATTTTTCCTGGGCGCAGGAACTTTGCATTTATCTGTTCATCTGGATGGCGAAATTCGGCGCCGCCTACGGAGTGCGCACCGGCATCCACATCGGCGTCGATGTCGCGGTCAACGCCGCCGGTCCGCGGCTGAAGCGCGTGCTGGTGGTCCTGGCGCTGTCGCTGGGGGCCTTCTTCACCGCGGTCATCGCCATCATGGGGGCGCGCTGGGTTTGGTTCATCCACGGCACCGGACAGGTGTCGCCGGACCTGGAGTGGCCGATGTGGGTGGTCTATCTATGCATCCCGTTGGGCTCGGCGCTGATGTGCTATCGCTTCCTGCAGGTGATGGCGCGCTTCGTCAAATCCGGCGTGCTGCCGGCCCAGGCCCACGGGGCCGCCGCGGAGGAGGGGGCGTGAACGTCGCCCTCATTCTGTTCATCCTGCTCCTGCTGCTGCTGACCGGCACGCCGATTTCGATCGCGCTGGGGATGACGGTTCTCACTTTCCTTGCGCTCTTTTCCTCCTTCGCCCTGGGCACGGTGGACATCGTGTCGCAGCGCTTGTTCACCGGGCTGGAAAGTTTCGCGATCATGGCGGTGCCGTTCTTCGTGCTTTCCGGCACCCTGCTCACCGAAGGCGGTATTGCGGCGCGCATCATCCGCTTCGCGCTGGCGCTGGTGGGCTGGATGCGCGGCGGGCTGGCCATGGCGGCGATCCTCGCCTGCGCGTTCTTCGCCACCATCTCCGGTTCGAGTCCGGCGACCGTGGTGGCGATCGGTTCGATCATGCTGCCGGCAATGGTCAAGCACGGCTATCCGAAACGTTTCGCGGTGGGCGTGATCGCCACGTCGGGCTCGCTCGGCATCCTGATACCGCCTTCGATCGTGATGATCATCTACGCGGTGAGCACCTCGGAATCCGCAGGCAAGCTGTTCATGGCCGGCGTCGTGCCGGGGATTCTGTTGGCCGGCGTGCTGATGCTGGTGACCTACGTTACCGCGCGGGCAAAGAACTTCCCGACCATGCCGCGCGCCTCGGCGCGGGAAGTCTGGGTGTCCTTCAAGGAGGCGTTCTGGGGCCTGATGCTGGTGGTGATCGTGATGGGGGGGATCTACGGCGGCATTTTCACGCCAACCGAGGCGGCGGCAGTCGCGGCGGTTTACTCTTTCATTGCGGCGGTCTGCATCTATCGCGGACTGAAGGTACGGGACATGCCGAAAGTGTTGCTGTCGGCAGCCAACACCAGCGCGATGCTGCTCTACATCATCACCAACGCCATCCTCTTTTCTTTCCTGCTCACCTCCGAGCAGATTCCGCAGGTGTTGTCGCAGTGGGTGGTGGATCAGCAGCTATCGCCGTGGATGTTCCTGCTGGCGGTCAACGTGGCGCTGCTGGTCGCCGGGCAGTTCATGGAACCCAGCTCGATCATCCTGATCCTTGCGCCGTTGCTGCTGCCTATCGCCAAGTCGTTGGGCATCGATCCCATCCACCTCGGCGTGATCATGACGGTGAACATGGAGATCGGCATGATCCATCCGCCGGTAGGGTTGAACCTGTTTGTCGCGAGTCATATCGCCAGGATGGGAATGACCGAAGTATCGATAGCGTGTTTGCCCTGGGTATTCGTGCTGCTTGCCTACCTCGCGCTGGTGACGTACGTGCCGGTGATCTCGCTGTGGCTGCCCGGCCTGCTGTATTCGTGAAAAATATCAATGCGGCGCCACCAGCACCGCGTCGACGCCGAGTTTTTTCACCTTTGCCAGAGCCGTCTCCGCCTCGCGCCGGTCCTGGAACGGACCGAGTTGCACGCGTGTTTCGGTGTGCGCGGGAATGCCGGCCTTGACCAGTTGTTGCTGCAGCGCCTGCGCGTTGGTGGGCGACATGAATACGCCGACCTGCACCACGTAGGTCTTGTCTGTAGCCGGCGCCGGCTTGGCGTCAATCTTGGCGCCGGTCGCGGGCAATGCCGGAGCCGGTTTGGCCGGCGCGGGCGCGACCCGCTTTTCGTTATTGACGACCTGCGGCGGGGGCGGGGGCCCGGCAGGATGATCGGACTGGAGTGGTTCGGCGAGTGGCTCCGGCGAGGGCGGCGCAATCAACGCCTGCGAGGGTTCATGGGGTGGCGGAGTGATCGCCGGTGGCTGGCGCCAGCGCTCCGTCAGCGCCAATCCGCCGATGGCCACAGCGATCAGCAGGAGCGCGGCGAGCAGGCGCCGGCTGGCGCGCTGTTTCAGGCGTTCCGGGGTGGGCGCGCCGGCGGGCGCATTGTTTGGGTTGTTGGTCATTCAGGATTGGTGCTTCACCCGACGGTCCGATCGTATCACCGATGCTCCGTCCCTCGATTGCGGCCCGGAATGCCGCCGGAGCGCGCTTTCCGGCGCGCCCGACGCGACGCGCCTGTCAAAGTCATTCCTTTCGCCCGAGGGCCATGCTATCCTTATGAATTGTCGTTAAAAACCAAACGACTGGAGAGTTTTTGATGTCTGTTGAACGTACCCTTTCGATAATCAAACCCGATGCCGTGGCGAAGAATGTGATCGGGCAGATCTATTCCCGGTTCGAGAACAAGGGTTTGAAGGTCGTCGCGGCCAGAATGCTGCATTTGTCTCGGGCGGAAGCAGAAGGATTCTACGCTGTGCACCGGCAGCGTCCGTTTTTCAGCGATCTGGTGAACTTCATGATCTCCGGCCCGGTCATGGTACAAGTACTGGAAGGGGAGAGCGCGATCCAGAAGAATCGCGACCTCATGGGCGCGACCGACCCGAAGAAGGCGGCTAAGGGCACCATCCGCGCCGACTTCGCCGATAGCATCGACGCCAATGCGGTACACGGCTCGGACGCACCGGGAACCGCCGCGGTGGAGATCGCCTATTTCTTCCCGACCCTGAACATTTATTCGCGCTGATGCCCGTCAATCTGCTGGACTTCGACTCTGAGCGGCTCGCCGGTCTCTTTGCCGAGATCGGCGAAAAGCCGTTTCGTGCCCGCCAGGTGATGCGCTGGATCCACCAGCTCGGCGAGGCCGAGTTCGGGCGCATGAGCGATCTCGCCAAGGATCTGCGCGCCAAACTGGATGGCTGCGCCGTGGTCGAGCCTCCGTCGGTCATGGCGGAATCCACTGCGACCGACGGCACCCGCAAGTGGCTGCTGTCGGTCGGCACCGGCAACGGCATCGAAACCGTGTTCATCCCCGAAACCGACCGCGGTACGCTGTGCGTGTCGTCCCAGGTCGGCTGCGCGCTCGAGTGCGCGTTCTGCTCCACCGGGCGTCAGGGCTTCAACCGCAATCTTTCGGTGGCCGAGATCATCGGCCAGCTGTGGTGGGCCAACAAGGCGCTCGGCCACGATCCCCGGGGCGAGCGCGTCATTAGCAACGTGGTCATGATGGGCATGGGCGAGCCGCTAGCCAATTTCGACAACGTGGTGAGCGCGATGCGAATCATGCTCGACGATAACGCCTACGGCCTGTCGCGCCGCCGGGTCACGCTGTCCACTTCCGGTATCGTGCCGGCAATTGACCGCCTGGCCGCAGAGTTGCCTGTGGCGCTGGCGGTATCGCTGCACGCGCCCGACGATCAGTTACGCGACCGGCTGGTGCCGATTAACAAAAAATACCCCCTGAAGGAATTGATAGCCGCATGCAAACGCTACATCAAGGTGGCGCCCAGGGATTTCGTCACTTTCGAATACGTGATGCTCGATGGGGTCAACGACGGCGTCGAACATGCAAAGCAACTGATCGCGCTCGTTAAGGGCGTGCACTGCAAGTTCAACCTGATTCCGTTCAATGCGTTCCCGGACTCCGGATTCCAGCGCTCGGCCCCGGAACGCATCGCCGCCTTCCGCAAAGTTCTGATGCATGCGGGTCTGGTGGCGACCATCCGCAAGACGCGTGGTGCCGACATCGATGGCGCCTGCGGCCAGCTCGCCGGCCAGGTGCAGGATCGCACCAAGCGCCGCTCGCGCCGCGCACTGGAAGCCTCAACATGACCCGGTTGGTGACGATCGTGGTTCTGGCCGTCCTGGCCGGTTGCGCAACGCAGGGGCAGAAATCCGCAGCGGACGAACAGACCCGCGCCGACATCCAGAACCGCGCCCGCATCCATACCGAACTCGGCGCGCTCTACGCCGGCGCCGGCCAGATGAAAACCGCGGTCGACGAATTCAAGGCGGCGCTGGCGGCCGATTCCGGCTACGGACCCGCGCACAACCAGCTCGGCATGGTGTATGTGGCGCTTGGCGAGGACCGTCTGGCCCAGGAGTCGTTCGAACGGGCGCTCCGGATCGATCCGAACGATTCAGCGGCGAACAACAATTACGGCATGTTCCTGTGCCGGCGCAAGCGCGAGAAGGAAGCGTTCAAGTATTTCATGGCTGCGCTGAAAAACCCGCTCTACACCACCCCTGAGAACGCCTACGCGAACGCCGGCGTATGCGCGCGCATGCAGGGTGACGATGTAAAGGCGGAGGATTGGCTGCGCAAGGCCCTGGCGCTGCAGCCGAACCAGCCCCAGGCCTTGTATCAGCTTGCCGAAATGGAGTTCAAGCGCGGCAATCGCCAGGGGGCACGCAACCTGCTCGACCGCCATCTGCAGATAGTGTCCAATCCTTCGCCGGACGCATTATGGCTGGGCGCGCGCGTTGCCGACAGTCTCGGTGATCGCAACGCAGTGGCGGGCTACGGCACTCAGTTGAATAACCGCTATCCGGACGCCGTCCAGACCAAGGCATTCAATGAGGGGCGGTTTCAATGAGCGCAACGGCGACAAACGGACAATCATCCGTGCCGGGCGGTGCGGGTGCGGCGCTGCTGATGGAACGCCGCCGCCAGGGATTGAGCCTCGGAGATATCTCGCGCCAGCTGAAGCTATCGGTGCGCCAGGTCGAAGCACTCGAGCGCGACGACTACTCGGGTTTCACCGGTCCGGTGTTCGTACACGGATTCATCCGCAATTACGCCAAGCTGCTCAGCCTTGACCCGGATCCGTTGATCCGTGCGGCCGACCAGGTCCTCCATCCGCCGCTGCCGGCGAGCGAACCGGTAGCCGCGGCTGCGAGCCCGCTGGTCGTGCGGCGCCGCAGGATCGGAATGGTGCCGGCGATGAGTGCAGTCGCGGCGGTTGCGGTGGTGGTCGCGGCGGTTGCCGTATTGGTCGGGAACCGCGGCGGCTCGAAGCCGGCGTCGGAAGAATCTGCCGCAGTCGAGCAGGCTGCACTACCGAAGCAACCCGCTCCGGCGGCGATACCGATAGCTGCACAAGCAGCCGTAAAACCGGCCGCAGGCAACGCCGTGGCTGCCGAACCGGGGGAGCGCGCGACTCTGCGCATGGTCTTCGATCAGGAATCCTGGGTGGAAATCAAGGATCGCAACGGCAACACCATCTTCGGGCAACTCAGCCCGGCGGGCAGCCGCCGCAGCGTCAGCGGCGAACCGCCTTTCGACGTGGTGGTCGGCAACGCCGTCGGAGTACGCCTGACCTACAAGGACGAGGCCGTGGACCTGTCGGCGCACACCCAGGTGGACGTGGCGCGCCTGACGCTGGAATAGTGGTTTCTCCTATGTCAGATTGCGCAATCCGCCGCCGCAGCACCCGCCAGGTAAGCGTAGCCGGTGTGGCCATCGGCGGTGGCGCACCAGTGGTGGTGCAGTCGATGACCAATACCGATACCGCGGATGTCGAAGCCACCGTGCGTCAGGTGGCGGAGCTTGCCGAGGCCGGTTCGGAGCTGGTGCGCATCACCGTCAACAGCGCGGAAGCGGCAGCAGCCGTAGCGGAGATCCGCAATCGTCTGGAACGCTTGGGGTGCCCGGTTCCGCTGGTCGGCGATTTCCACTTCAACGGCCACAAGCTGCTGACTCAGCATCCCGATTGCGCGCAGGCCCTGGACAAATACCGCATCAATCCCGGCAACGTCGGTCGCGGCTCGCGGCGCGACGAGCAGTTCGCGACCATGATCGAATGCGCATGCAGATACGGCAAGCCGGTGCGCATCGGCGTGAACTGGGGTAGCCTCGATCCGGACCTGCTGGGCCGCATGATGGACGATAATGCACGCCTGCCCGAGCCGAAGGATGCCAGCGCGGTGATGCGCGAGGCGCTGATCGCTTCGGCACTGGAAAGCGCGGCCAAAGCCGAAGCGATTGGCCTGCCGGGCGACCGCATCGTACTGTCCTGCAAGGTGAGCGGCGTGCAGGACCTGATCACGGTCTATCGCGATCTCGCGGCGCGTTCCGAATATCCTCTGCACCTGGGCCTGACCGAAGCGGGAATGGGCTCGAAGGGCATCGTCGCCTCGGCGGCGGCACTCGCAGTGCTGCTGCAGGAAGGAATCGGCGACACCATCCGTGTTTCCCTGACTCCCGATCCCGGTGGCGATCGTGCGCGCGAAGTCGTGGTCGCGCAGGAAATCCTGCAGACCATGGGCCTGCGCTCCTTCACCCCGATGGTGACTGCCTGCCCGGGATGCGGGCGCACCTCCAGCACCTTCTTCCAGGAGCTGGCGGACAAGATCCAGGGTTATCTGCGCCAGCAGATGCCGGTATGGCGCGCGCAGTACCCTGGAGTCGAGGAGATGCGCGTTGCGGTAATGGGTTGCGTGGTCAACGGCCCCGGCGAAAGCAAGCACGCCAATATCGGTATCAGCCTGCCGGGATCGGGCGAGACGCCGGTCGCGCCGGTGTTCGTGGACGGGGTGAAGACCGTCACGCTCAAAGGCGAACGCATCGCCGAGGACTTCCAGCGGCTGGTGGACGATTATGTAGCGGACCACTATGGCCGCGCCGGGAAGTGTGCTGCCGAACAGGCGCCACACCCCGGCAATGAATCGGCGCGCGCGACCGGCTAATCGCCGCGCGCCGCCCTACCGCACGACGACAAGTTTCATGACGCAATCGATTCAGGCGGTCCGCGGGATGAACGACATCCTCCCGGACCAGGCCCCACTGTGGGAATTCTTCGAGGACACGGTGCGCGACTGGCTGTCGCAGTATGGCTATCGCAATATCCGCATGCCGATCCTGGAGAAAACCGAACTGTTCGTACGGGCGATCGGCGAAGTCACCGACATCGTCGAGAAGGAGATGTATACCTTCGTCGACCAGTTGAACGGCGAGAGCCTGACGCTGCGGCCCGAAGGCACCGCGTCCTGCGTGCGCGCGGCGATCCAGCACAATCTACTTTACTCGGGTCCGCAGCGGCTGTTCTATGTCGGCCCTATGTTCCGCCACGAGCGTCCGCAGAAGGGGCGTTATCGGCAGTTCCACCAGGTCGGCGTCGAGGCGCTTGGATTCGCAGGGCCGGACGTGGATGCCGAGCACATGGTGATGAGTGCGGGGCTGTGGCGTCGGCTGGGACTGGACGGCATCCGGCTCGAGATCAATTCGCTGGGCAACGCTGCTTCGCGTGGTCGCTACCGCGCCCGGCTGATCCGGTATCTGGAACGCCACGCCGCCGAACTCGACGAAGATGCACGCAGGAGGCTGAGCACCAATCCGCTGCGCGTGCTCGACAGCAAGAATCCGGCGATACAGCAAGTGATCGCGCAAGCGCCGCAGCTTGCCGATGACCTCGACGAGGAGTCGCTGAAGCACTTCCAGGAATTGCAGGACCTGTTGCGCAACGCCGGTATCAATTTTGCCATCAACACCCGGCTGGTGCGCGGCTTGGACTATTACAATGACGTCGTCTACGAATGGGCCACCACCAGGCTGGGCGCGCAGGGCACGGTATGCGCCGGCGGGCGCTACGACGGCCTGATCGCGCAGATCGGCGGCAAGCCCGCTCCCGCCTGTGGCTTCGCGATGGGAATGGAGCGGCTGCTCGCGTTGCTCATCGATGCGGACACGGCCGCGCCCGCGAGAATCGTCGACGTTTACCTCGTGCACAGCGGTGAGGCGGCCGGCAAATTCGCGTGGACCGTGGCGGAGACCCTTCGCGGCAAGGGCTTGTCGGTGGTGTTTCATTGCGGCGGCGGCAGTTTCAAGTCGCAGATGAGGCGGGCGGACGCGAGTGGTGCGCGCTTCGCGGTGATCGTCGGCGACGACGAGGCGGCAAAACAACAGATTGCGCTCAAGCCGCTGCGCGAACCCGGCGAGCAAGCGCAGGTCAGCGCGGATGAGGCGGCAAGCATCATCCGCGGCCCCAATTTATCAACTACATGATGAAGATTCGCAAAAATGGCACTCGACCTTGAAGAACAGGAACAGTTGGACGCGCTCAAGCAGTTCTGGAAGCAGTACGGCAGGCTGATCATCACGCTGGCTTTTCTGGGGCTGGCCGCCTTTGCCGGCGTGAGGGGCTGGAATTACTACCAGCGCGGCCAGTCGGAGCAGGCTTCGGCACTGTTCGGCAAACTCGAGGAAGCGCTTCGCAAGAACGACGTTGCGCAGATCGGCAGCCTGGGTGCGGAGATCATCGATAAGTATGGGTCCACTGCCTACGGGCCGATGGCGGCACTGCTGCTGGCCAGGCGCAATTACGACAGCGGCGACGCGGCAGCGGCAGCGACCCGGCTCCAATGGGTCATCGACAAAGCCAGGGACGATGAGACCGTGACGCTGGCGCGCCTGCGGCTGGCCGGCATCCGCCTCGACGAGAAGAAGTACGACGAGGCGCTCGCGCTGCTGGACGCGAAACACGCCCCGGCGTTTGCGCCGCTCTATGCCGATCTGCGCGGCGACGTACTTGCGGCACAGGGCAAGGCGGCGGAAGCGCGCGCCGCCTACAAGGTGGCTTTGGAAAAGAGCCCGCCCAACAGCAATTACCGCAGCGTGGTGCAGATCAAGCTCGACGCGCTGGGACCGGCCAAGTGAGGGTCGAGTCACTGCTGCTGCGGCTCGCGATTGCGACGCTGATTGCTGTTCTGCTGGGCGGGTGCGGGAGCAAGGGACCCAAGCCGGCACCGCTGCCGGAGTTTAAACCTGCGGCGAAACTCCACGTGGAATGGCGGACCAATGTCGGCAGCGCAGGTTATTACCTGTTTGTGCCCGCGTTCTACCGGGACGGCGTATATGCGGCCGGCAGTGGCGGCAAGATCGTGCGATTGAACGCGGCTACCGGCAAGACCGTCTGGCGTGTCGATACCAAGGCGCCGCTTTCGGGCGGCGTGGGCGTGGGCGAGAACATGGTGATGGTCGGCACGGCCAAGGGCGCGGTGCTGGCTTACGACCTGGACGGCAAACCGTTGTGGACATCCACGGTGTCGAGCGAGGTGCTGAGCGCGCCGCAAGCCGCGGATGGATTCGTGGTGGTGCGCAGCGGCGACAGTCGTATCTTCGGACTGAATGCGAGGGACGGCACGCGGCGCTGGGAATACCAGACCATCACGCCGCCGCTGACGCTGCGCGCCAACCCCGGTGTGATCATCGTCGAGGGTTTTGTCATCGCCGGCATGCCGGCGGGCAAACTGGTGGTGCTGAATCTCGCCAATGGCGGGGTGGTCTGGGAGACGGTGGTCGCGGCCCCCAAGGGCGATAACGAGCTGGAGCGCATTACCGACATTGCCGGAGCGCCGCTGGTGGAGCAGCAGAAAGTGTGCGCGGTGACCTTCCGGGGCCGTGCCGCATGCTACGAAACCGAGCGCGGCGGACAGCTGTGGGCGCGCGCCGCATCCAGCGTTGGCGGCCTCGCGGCCGACGAGCGCAGCGTGTATCTGTCGGAAGACACCGGCGCAGTGGTGGCGCTCGACAAAAATACCGGGGCCAGCGCGTGGAAGCAGGACAGACTGTCCCAGCGCGGCTTGAGTACTCCGCTGTCCTTCGGCAGCCATGTAGTCGTCGGCGACTTTGAGGGCCAGGTTCACTTCCTCAAGATCGAGGACGGATCGTTCGCTGCGCGCGTCGGCACCGATGGGAGCGTCATTGCGGCGGCCCCCCTACGCGTCGATGACAAGGTGCTGGTGCAAACCCGCAAGGGCGGCGTGTATGCGATCACCGTGAAATAGCAAGGATGAAGTATGAAGGCGGAAGGATGAAGGATGAAGAGCAAGGCGGAAGGATGAAGTGCGGTGTGCCAAGCGGCACACCTTTTTCCTTGGGCCGGCTTCCCGACGTGCTTCCAGTACATTAATGCTTTCCCCTTCATCTTTCATCCTTCCGCCTTCAACCTTGTCATGACGCCCACGATCGTGCTGGTCGGCCGGCCCAACGTCGGCAAGTCCACGCTTTTCAATCGCATGACGCGCTCGCGCCAAGCGCTGGTTGCGGACATCCCCGGGCTCACGCGCGACCGCCATTACGGTCACGGCAACCGCGACGGCAAATCTTTCCTGGTGGTCGACACCGGCGGATTCGAACCCATAGCCAGGGACGGCCTGCTCAAGGAGATGGCCCGCCAGACCATGCAGGCGGTGGATGAGGCGGACGCGGTGTTGCTGCTGGTGGATGCGCGGCAGGGGCTGACGCCGCAGGATCGCCGCATTGTCACCGAGCTGCGCAAGGCCGGCCGCAGGCTGTGGCTGGTGGTAAACAAAGCCGAAGGGCTTGCAGCGGAGACGGCAAAAGCGGATTTTCACGAACTCGGACTCGGCGAGCCATTGGCCATCTCGGCGGCGCACGGCGAAGGCGTGCGCGATCTCGTCGACCTGGTGCTGGAACAATTTCCGGCGCAGCAGCAGGCCGAGGACCTCTCCAGGCATCCCAAGATCGCGGTGGTCGGCCGGCCCAATGTCGGCAAGTCCACGCTGGTGAACACGCTGCTGGGCGAAGACCGGGTGATCACCTTCGACCAGCCGGGCACCACCCGCGACAGCATTTACATCGACTTCGAGCGCAACGGCCGGCAATACACGCTGATCGACACCGCCGGGGTGCGCCGGCGCGGAAAAGTCGAGGATGTGGTGGAGAAGTTCTCGGTGGTGAAGACCATGCAGGCGATCGAGGACGCCAACGTGGTGGTGTTGGTGCTCGACGTGATGCAGGAAGTCTCCGATCAGGATGCCCACCTCGCCGGCTTCATCCTCGAGGCCGGCAGGGCACTGGTAGTCGCCGTCAACAAATGGGACGCCGCGGACCAGGAGTCGCGCGAGAAAGCCAAACGCGACTACGCCCGCAAGCTCAATTTCCTCGACTTCGCGCCGCTTCATTTCATATCCGCGCGTGCCGGCACCGGCGTGGTGTCGATGCTCAAGTCGGTGGATACCGCTTATGCCTCCGCCATGGCGAAACTTTCGACACCGAAGCTGACCCGCGCGCTGATCGCCGCGGTGCAGAAGCAGTCGCCACCGCGCTCGGGCGTGTCCCGCCCCAAGCTGCGTTATGCGCACCAGGGCGGCATGAACCCGCCGCTGATCATGATCCATGGAAACGGCCTGGACCACGTGCCGGACAGTTATCGCCGCTACCTCGAGCGTACTTTCATCTCCGCTTTCCAGTTGTCCGGGACTCCGGTCCGGGTATTCTTCAAGCAGGGCAGAAACCCTTATGCGGATCGCAAGAAGCCCTAGGGGAGCTCTGATCAGGTCCCCCACGCGGGGTTTCGCGGGATGGTATTGCGCGTCAAAATCCAGTAGAGTTAATGTGGGTCATAAAAACACAATGGGGAGCTGCCATGAGCGCGAAAGGGCAATTGTTACAAGACCCGTTTCTGAATGCGTTGCGCAAGGAGCATGTGCCGGTTTCGATCTACCTGGTAAATGGCATCAAATTGCAGGGTCAGATCGAGTCGTTCGATCAATACGTGGTGTTGCTGAAGAATACCGTGACGCAAATGGTGTACAAGCATGCGATATCCACCGTCGTGCCTGCGCGTCCGGTGAACTTGTCTTTGGAGCACGGGTCCGAAGACTGAGTGGTCCCCGCATCTGCCGTTGTCGCTTTCTCTCATGCTCCGTCGCCGCGACAATCAGCCGGCGCGGCGGGATCGGGCGTGCCGTGCCTTACTTGAAAATTCCCGATGCTTGAACGCCCTCGCGGCGGCGACCGCGCAGTCCTCGTGAACCTGGATTTCGGTGATGTCGATTTCGCCGAGTCGCTCGAGGAAATCCGCCGGCTGGCCGAGAGCGCAGACGTGAAACCGGTGACCGTGGTGAAGGGCAGGCGCCAGCGCCCCGACGCCGCAACGTTCGCCGGCTCCGGCAAGGTCGAGGAAATTGCCGCCCTGGTACAGTCGACCGGCGCCTCGCTGGTGTTGTTCAATCACGATCTGTCGCCGGCACAGCAGCGCAATCTGGAAAAGCGCTGCAACTGCCGCGTGATCGACCGCACCAGCCTGATTCTGGACATCTTTGCGCAGCGGGCCCGTTCGCACGAAGGCAAGCTGCAGGTGGAACTGGCGCAACTGGAACATCTGTCCACGCGGCTGGTGCGCGGCTGGACCCACCTCGAGCGGCAGAAGGGCGGCATCGGCCTGCGCGGCCCCGGTGAAACGCAGCTGGAAACCGACCGCCAATTGTTGCGCAAGCGCGTGAAGGTCCTCAAGGACAAGCTCGCCACGGTGCACAGACAGCGGCAGACGCAACGCCGGGCACGGCTGCGTGGCCCGGCGATGTCGGTGTCCCTGGTCGGTTATACCAACGCCGGCAAATCGACGCTGTTCAACCAGCTCACGGACAGCGACGCCTATGCCGCCGACCAGTTGTTCGCCACGCTGGACACGACGTCGCGGCGCATCAACGGCACGAACGGCGCCGCGGTGGTAGTGTCCGATACCGTGGGGTTCATCCGTGATCTGCCGCCCGCTCTGGTGGCAGCTTTCAGCGCCACTCTGGAAGAGACGGCGCGCGCCGATCTGCTTCTGCACGTGGTAGACGCCGCCAGCCCGGCGCGCGACGACCAGATCGCGGAAGTGAACAAAGTGCTCGCAGCGATCGGCGCGGTCGCGGTCCCGCAGGTGATGGTCTTCAACAAGATCGATGCGGCCGGACTGGAACCCGGGGTCGAGCACGATCAGTATGGTAAAATCGCGGCGGTTCGCGTCAGCGCTCGCAGCGGTTCCGGCGTCGGTTTTCTGCGTTCCCTGCTGGGCGATCTGCAAGAGGCGCATCGCAGCGCCAGAGGACTCGCCGCAGCATAGAGAGTTTTCCCCGTTTCGCCTCCCTGTCCGAAGAAAGCAAGCATCAATGGCATTGAATGATCCCAACTGGGGTAAGCGCGGCAACGAAGGCCCGCCCGACCTCGACGAACTCTGGCGTCGCCTGAATCAGAAATTCGGCTCCCTTTTCGGCGGCAAGGGCGGTGGCAACGTGCCTCAGGGACCGAGCGCCCGTCAGATGGGCGGCGGTTTCGGACTGCTCATCATCATGGTGCTGCTGGTGTGGCTCGCCAGCGGCTTCTATATCGTGGATGAAGGCCAGCGCGGCATAGTACTGCGCTTCGGCCGGTTTCTGGAGACCAATCAGCCGGGCCCGCGCTGGCATCTGCCCTGGCCGGTCGAATCGGTCGAGATCGTCAACGTATCCGAAGTCCGCACCGTGGAAGTGGGGTACCGCAACAGCGTGCGTACCAAGGTTCCCAACGAGTCGCTGATGCTGACCGACGACGAGAACATCATCGATCTGCAATTCGCCGTGCAATACATCCGCGCCAATCCGGAAGAGTATCTGTTCAACAACCGGGATGCCGACCACGCCGTGATGCAGGTTGCCGAATCGGCGATTCGCGAAGTCGTCGGCAAGAACAAGATGGATTTCGTGCTCAACGAGGGCCGTGCCCAGGTGGCGGCCAAGGCGCAGGAACTGATGCAGGTCATTCTCGACCGGTACAAGACCGGCATCTCCATAAGCCAGGTGACGATGCAGAACGCGCAACCGCCCGAGCAGGTGCAAGCGGCATTCGACGATGTCAACAAGGCCAATCAGGACCGCGAGCGCCAGAAAAACGAGGGCCAGGCCTACGCCAATGACGTCGTGCCGAAGGCGCGCGGTACCGCGGCGAGACTGATCCAGGAAGCGGAAGGTTATCGCCAGCGCGTGGTCGCAAACGCCGAGGGCGAGGCGTCGCGTTTCCGCCAGATCGTGGCCGAGTACAGTAAGGCGCCGGGGGTGACCCGCGACCGCCTCTATCTGGACATGATGCAACAGGTGCTTACCAACTCGAGCAAGATCGTGGTCGATCAGAAGGCCGGCAGCAATTTGCTGTACCTGCCTCTCGACAAGCTGATGCAACTGGGCGGTTCCGGAAGTTCCGGCGACGTCGGCAAGCCCGCGGTTCCGGAAGTGCCGATGCCGGTTCCCGGCCCGGCGGAAGCCACGCCGCGCTCGCGCGAGGCGTTCCGCAACCGTGACAGGGAGGCGCGATGAGAGCCAGCCTGAGCACGGTGCTGGTCGGTGTCGTGGTGGTGCTGATCGTCGCCAGCATGAGCCTGTTCACGGTTGATCAACGCCAGAACGCGATGGTATTCCGCCTCGGCGAGGTGATCAGCGTCAAGACCGAACCGGGCCTGTACGTCAAGATGCCGGTGATCGACAACGTGCGTTTCTTCGACACCCGGATACTCACGCTGGATTCAGAGGAGCCTGAGCGGTTCCTGACTTCCGAAAACAAGAACGTGCTGGTCGATTCGTTCGTGAAATGGCGCGTCACCGACGTGCGTCAATACTACGTGAGCGTCGGCGGCGACGAGCTGCGCGCCAACGACCGCCTGAAGAAGACCGTGAACTCGAGTCTGCGCGACGAGTTCGGCAAGCGCACCGTGCACGACGTGGTGTCGGGCGAGCGCGACAAGATCATGGAAGTCATGCGCGAGAAAGTTGACGACGATGCCAGCAAGATCGGCGTCAAAGTGCTGGACGTGCGCCTCAAGCGGGTCGATCTCACGCAGGAAGT
>DASQOP010000086.1:0-12468 GCA_035644415.1 Burkholderiales bacterium | reverse complement strand
TACCTGCAACTCAAGGACTTCAAAGAGGGTCGCCGCAAGGACCCGCTGATGTCGCCGATGGCCGCGAACCTGTCGAAAAAGGACATGCTCGACCTCGCCGCCTACTTCGCCGCGCAGAAACCAACCAGCCAGAACTCCAGGGGCGATGCTTCCAAGGCGGCCCGCGGCAAACAGGTTGCCGACGCCGCGCTGTGCACCATGTGCCACCTCGGCGGTTTCTCGGGTCAGAACGAAATCCCGCGCAACGCCGGCCAGCACTACGAGTACCTAGTCAAGCAACTGAAAGACTTTAAGGTAAAGAACCGGACCAACGACGCGGGCAACATGACCGCGGTCATGAGGACGATTTCGGATGAAGATATCGAAGCGCTGGCGGCGTATATTGCATCCCTGAACTGAAGGGCCGGGGGAGGAGCATCCAAGGATGAAGGATGAGGGATGAAGGATGGAGGAGAGTCAGAAGCCCTTGAACTTACTTCATCCTTCCGCCTTCCGCCGTCATCCTTGATTTCGTTCGAAGCTCGGCCCTGCCAGCCACCAGCTACTTCCATGCGCGAACGCAATCTCTCTTGCCTCAGCCCCCACGGCTTTCACCGTGTCAATTACTACGAATGGGGCGACCCGGAAAATCCGAAGGTCGTCATTTGCGTACACGGGGTAACTCGCAACGGGCGCGACTTCGATGACATCGCGCGTGCGCTGTCGCCGGATTACCGGGTGCTCTGCCCCGACGTAGTTGGCCGCGGCAAAAGCGAGTGGCTGACGCACAAGGAAGACTACGGCTATCCGCTTTATTGCTCCGACACGGCCGCACTGATCGCCCGCAGCGGCGCGCAGCAGGTGGACTGGGTCGGCACCTCGATGGGTGGGCTGATCGGGATGTTCCTCGCCGCGCAACCCAATTCGCCGATCCGCCGCCTGGTGATGAACGACGTCGGGGCCTTCATTCCCAAGGCGTCGCTCGAGCGCCTTTCCGACTATGTTGGCAAAGATCCGCGCTACGCGTCCTTCGACGAATTCGAACAGTACATCCGCGCCGTGTCGGCGCCTTTCGGGCCGCTCACCGATGCGCAGTGGCGGCACCTGGCGCAGACCAATGCGCGACAGTTCGAAGACGGCCGCTGGGGCCCGAACTACGATCCAGCGTTGGGGCTGGCCTTTCGCGTCACCCCGGCCGACGTGGTGCTGTGGCCGTTCTGGGACCAGGTGCGCTGCCCGACGCTGGTTCTGCGCGGCGCCGATTCGGACCTCCTGCTCGCGGAGACGGCGCAGGATATGACCCGGCGCGGTCCGAAGGCGAAGCTCGTCGAGTTCGTCGGCATCGGCCACGCGCCGATGCTGATGGAACCGGGCCAGATCATCTCTGTCCGGGAATTTCTTCTCGGACGAGGTTGATCGTCGCGCCGGCAGCCCCTTCGGCTGTTTTTAGGCCATCTGCCACGCCTGCTTGAACCTCGCCAGAATCTTATCTAAGATATACGAGATATACAGACCGGAGACCCGCCATGGGTGACCAGATCCTGATTCGCATAGACCCCGCACTGAAGGAGCAACTGGTGCGCGTGGCAAAGATGGAAGGCAAGACATCCAGCGAGGTGGTGCGTTCGTTGATCGAGGAGTACCTGAAGCAGAGGGATATCGGGTCTTATATCGATTCGCTCTGGGAACGGATCGGAAAAGATCTGAAGAACCGCAAACTCCGCGAAAAGGACGTGACCGCAGCCATCAAGGCCGTTCGCAAGGCTCGCAGAGCGCATGCGGGTAGTCGTTGATACCAACGTGTTTGTTTCCTCCTTCTTCGGGGGGAACCCGAGAAAGATTATCGATCTCTGGAGAAACGGCGAGATCACGCTCTGCCTTTCGAAGGAGATCGTGGACGAGTGCGTGGAAGTCATGGAACGCCTGCGCCTGCCGCAGAAACTGGTCTCGGAGATCCTGACTCTTTTTGCAAGCGGTTTCAATCTGATGTTTGCCGGCAAGACGCCCACCCTGAGCATCGTTTCCGCCGATCCCGATGACAACAAACTCTTCGAATGCGCTGTCGCACTGAAGGCACAAATCATCGTGTCGGGCGACAAGGCCGTAATCGGGGTGCGCGATTACATGGGCATCAAGGTCGAAAATCCTCAACAGTTCCTCACGAGAACGCGTGACGCGTGACGGCGTCACCATTCGGAGCGGTCGTTAATGTCGTGAATGCCGTGAATGTCGCCATTACCCAAAGAGGAGGCGAGCATGAACAGTTTCTGCATTTCGCCCTTGGTTCGGCCGGCGAACTCGATACCCAGTTGGAAATAGCAATGCGTGTCGGCCTGGCAAAGCCTGCCGTATTGGAGAAGCTACAAGCTTCTACAACAAGAGTTGGACAGATGCTCCGTGGCTTGGCGCGTTCCCTGTGCCAAAAAGATGGGGCCTGACCTTACGACATTCACGATATTCATGTTATTCACGTGATTGCCATCGACTGGGGAACAAGCTCGCTTCGCGTATATCGTCTGGACGCCCATGGAGGCGTTCTGGAAATGCGCTCTTCGCCACGGGGAATTCTTTCAGTGGAGAACGGCAAGTTCGCCGCCGTGCTGGAAGCGCAGGCTGAAGACTGGATTGCGGCCGGCGACGGACCGGTGATGATGAGCGGAATGATCGGCAGCCGCCAGGGCTGGCTGGAAGTTCCGTACGCCGCCTGCCCTGCCGGATTCGAGGAAATCGCCACCGGCATGCGCAAAGTAACCTGGGACGGCGGCACGGCCTGGATCGCGCCGGGACTCTCCTGCCACGACGAGGCGGGCGTTCCGGACGTGATGCGCGGTGAGGAGGTACAGATCCTCGGCGTGCTGGACCGGCTCGGTCCGGGGGCGCATACGGTCTGCCTGCCGGGCACGCACAGCAAATGGGTCGAGGTGACGGACGGTAGAATCATGCGTTTTACAACGCACATGACCGGCGAGGCGTTCGCCGTTTTCAAGGCACACAGCATTCTCGGCAGGATGATGAAGGACGGTGTAAGCGACGCTGCCGCGTTCGAAGATGGCGTACGCCGCTCGGCGGATGGCGGCGGCCTGCTCCATCACTTGTTCGGTGTCCGGACGCGCGGCCTGTTCGGCGACCTCACTGAAGCCATCGCGGCCTCGTATCTCTCCGGTATGCTTATCGGCCACGAGATCCGGTCGGCGCACGGCAGACGCGGCCGCGTACACATGCTGTGCAGCGCGCAGCTCGCGGAGATCTACGCTCGCGCCTTCAGGGTGCTGGGGATCGAAGCGAACGCCCTGGATCCGGATTCCGTGACCAGGGGACTATTCCGCGTGGCGGCTTATCTATGAACATCGAAGCGTTCGGCAACTGGCTGAAGCGCTGGCCATTGGTGGCGATCCTGCGCGGCATCAAGCCCGGCGAAGCGCTGGACATCGGCACGATGCTGGTCGAGACCGGCTTCACCATCATCGAGGTGCCGCTCAATTCTCCGGAGCCCTTCGCGAGCATCATGCGTCTGGCCAAACGCCTTGGCGACAGGGCGTTGGTCGGCGCCGGCACGGTGACCGACTGGGAGCAGGTGACAAAAGTCTCCGATGCCGGCGGCAGGGTCATCGTCATGCCGCATGCGGACGAGCGCGTCGTGGAAGCGGCCAAGCGCCGCAACCTCTTCGTGGTGCCGGGCTTCGCCACAGCGACCGAAGCGTTTCGGATGATCAACGCCGGCGCGGATGCGATCAAGCTATTTCCCGCGGAAGCCAATCCGCCAAAAGTGCTCAAGTCGCTGCGCGCGGTGCTGCCCAAGGATATGCTGATACTGCCGGTGGGCGGCATCACGCCGCACAACATGAATGATTACTGGGCCGCCGGTGCCGACGGATTCGGGCTAGGCTCGGCGCTCTACAAACCCGGCATGACCACCGAACAGGTAGCGCAATCGGCGGCGGCTTTTCGGGCTGCACTTCACGCTCTACCGAAAAGGCCGTGAAGTGCAAACAGGTGCTGTGTGCTGCGTGCTGAGTGCTGCGAGAAAAAGCCCAAAGCCTTGCTGGAAGCTCTGGAAACTGAGTACTGAGAAAACTGAACAAACTCATTTCTTGTGATCGCGGCGCCGCTGAACCGCAACCCGTAGAGCTCCGATGATCTTCCCAACCATCTCTGCCATCCCGTAAAGTTGCTGAAACTCTTTCTTGTCTAGATATCCAACATCCAGCGCAAGATAGAGTTGAGAACGAACCTCTCCACAAGACGCCTTGGCTACAACAAGGAATTGATGGAACTGTGCCGGACCACCCCTCTCAAAGCCTTCCGCTATGTTCGACATAATTGAAGCGGCGGCACTTCGAATTTGATTAGTGAGGGAGAAGTCTCTGGAAAACGCCCCAGTTCTTGTAATGGTGTAAACCTCTCGATTTAACTCACGCGCTCTCTGCCAGGCAACAAGATCCTCGAATCTGCGAACACCGCTCATAATTTCCTCCAGGGCTTCACACAGCACTCAGCACTCGGCACGTTCGCGTGCTTCGTCACGCCGGGCTGTCATTCGCAAGTGCCGCCGACGCACCGACATCTTCCGCCGCGATCATGTCCACTCCGTTTTGCGCGAAGCGCCTAGTGGCATAGAGCGGGCGCTGATCCTTTTCGTGGTCGAGCGACCACTGCGCGTGGCGGCAAAGCAGCAGCAACGCCAGCGCGCGGCCCAGCGTCATGGCGAAGCGCCGCGCACCCGCTTCCAGCGCATCGCCGGAAGCTTGCGAAATCCAGCTCTGCGCATGCGCCAGCGCCGTCTGGGCCGCTTTGACGCAGGCAACCAACCGCGTGTCGCGCACCGTCGAGGCGAGCGTTTCCACTTCGACCTGCAGTGCACCGAGCGCGCCCCCGGCTTGCAGTGCGCGCAATGCGTCCAACGCCAGTACATTGGTGGTCCCTTCCCAGATCGAGAATACCTGCGCGTCGCGCAGCAGCACGGGAATCCCGGTGTCCTCGACATAGCCTGCCCCTCCGAAACCCTCGACGATTTCCGGCAGCAACGCCACCGCCTGCCTGCCGGTGGTAAGTTTCACGATCGGCGTAAGCAGCCGCAGCAGATCTTTGCCGCCGGCATCGAGGCAGTCGGCGTCGTCGCGGCCGAGCAACTCGACCGCGTAGAACGTCAGTTGAAATCCGGCCTCGTACTCCGCCTGCAGTCCGGCCAGCGTATCAGCGTGCAGCGGCTTGTCCGCGAGCGGCGCGCCGAAGACGATGCGTTTTTTGGCGTAGTCGCGCGCCAGCGCCAGTCCGCGGCGCATGTAGGACACTGCGCTCACGGCGTTCCAGGTACGGGTGACGTTGAGCATCGGCGCGATGTTGCGCACGCCTTCCGTTTCGCCCGCCACCGCCCAGGCGGAGGTGCCGTCGAGCGTGAGTTCCGCAGTGGGCACCTTGCGCGTGCCGAGCTTGTCCTTGAGCCGGTGCACCAGGATATTGGCAAGCCGCCCGTTCGCGTCGCGAGTCTCCAGGAAAAACAGTGCCAGCCCTTTGCCGCCGCCTGGATTGCCCTCGGGGCGCGCCAGCGTCAGCGCCATCTGTGACGTCACTGCCGAGGTAAACCATTTGCGGCCGTAGAGGCGCCACCGATCGCCGTCCCTGCGTGCAATCGTCTCGGAGCGGCCGACGTCGGATCCTCCCGTGCTCTCGGTCATCCACTGGCCGCTGGTCCAGAAGCGCGCCGGATCGCGCGCAGTCAGCCGCGGCAGCGCACGTTCGATCAGCGCCTGATTGCCCGATGCCACCAGCGCCCGCGCCGCGCCGTCGGACATCGCCAGCGGGCAGCTGTAGACGTCGGTGGCCGGCGTGAACAGATGCACCAGCGCGAAGTGGTGGATGCGCGAAAAGCGCCCGTGCTTGCGCTCGTAGGCAGTGGCCACCAACCCCCTTTCGGCGGCAATACGCTCGGCAAGTTTCCACAGGGGCGATACTTCGACGAGATCGATGCGGTTTCCCCAAGCGTCCCAGGGCGTGTGCCTCGGTTCGTTGAGACGGTCGGCGATCTGCATCCGGTACAACTCGCCGCCGGCGAGCTCGCCCAGTTCGCTCAACTCCGGCACGATCGCCGCCAGCATCTCGGCGGGCAGTGCGCGCGCCAGGTAGGAGCGCAGCACGCGGTCGTCCGAGTATTGATTGCCGAGTTCTGGGGCGGGTTGGTTGAAAGGCATGCGGAAATCAGGGATGAGGGCCGAGGGGCGAGGGCCGAGTAGAAAAACACAATACATTCACTACTGCTTGCAAGTGTTCTCCGCCTTGAGTTTCCAATTGGGGGGCGGCGCAGTGAAAAGGTCTCAATGAATTTACTCGGCCCGCGTCCCTCGTCCCTCGCCCCTTCATCGACGGTCAAAGACCGCCGATGCACAAATACTTCACTTCCAGATATTCCTCGATGCCGTACTTCGATCCCTCCCGGCCGATGCCGGATTGCTTGACGCCACCGAAGGGTGCGACCTCATTGGAAATGAGCCCGGTGTTGACGCCGACCATGCCGGATTCGATGCCTTCGCCGACGCGCCAGATGCGGCCGATATCGCGAGCGTAGAAATAAGCAGCCAGCCCGAACTCGGTGTCGTTGGCCATCGCCACGCCTTCTTCCTCGGTCCTGAAGCGGAACAGCGGCGCCACCGGCCCGAAAGTCTCCTCTTTGGTCACCTTCATGGTCGTGTTGACTCCGGTGAGCACGGTGGGCTCGAAGAACAGGCCGCCGAGCACGTGTTTCTTGCCGCCGACCACGATCTTGGCGCCCTTGGAAACCGCATCCTGGATGTGCTCCTCGACTTTCGCCACCGCGTTTTCGTCGATCAGCGGGCCGATGTTGACGCCGGCTTCGGTGCCGCGGCCGACCTTGAGCGCCCTCACTTTCTCGGCGAGTTTGGCGGCGAACCTGTCGTATACGCCGCCCTGCACCAGAATACGGTTGGCGCAAACGCAGGTCTGACCATTGTTGCGGTATTTGGAAATCATCGCGCCTTCGACCGCCGCGTCGATGTCCGCGTCGTCGAACACCAGGAACGGCGCGTTGCCGCCGAGTTCGAGCGAGACTTTCTTGATCGTTTCCGCGCTCTGCCTCATCAGAACAGAACCGACTTCGGTGGAACCGGTGAAGCTGATCTTGCGCACCGTCGTGTTCGAAGTCAGCTCGCCGCCGATCTCCTTCGCGCTGCCGCTGACGATGTTGACGACGCCACTGGGGAAGCCGGCACGCTCGGCCAGTTCGGCCAGCGCAAACGCGGAGTAAGGCGTCTGGGTGGCCGGCTTGATCACCACCGTGCAGCCCGCGGCGAGCGCCGGTGCCGCCTTGCGGGTGATCATCGCCGCCGGGAAATTCCACGGCGTGATCAGGCCGCACACGCCGACCGGCTGCTTGATGACCACCAGGCGTTTGTCGGCCTGGTGCTGCGGGATCACGTCGCCGTACACGCGCTTGGCTTCCTCGGCGAACCATTCGATGAAAGAGGCGGCGTAGGCGATCTCGCCCCTGGCTTCGGCCAGCGGCTTGCCCTGCTCGGTGGTCATGATCAGCGCCAGATCATCGGTGTTGGCGATCATCAGTTCGAACCACCTGCGCAAAATGTTGGCGCGTTCCTTGGCCAGTCTCGCGCGCCACGCCGGCAGCGCGGCGTTCGCCGCTTCGATGGCGCGGCGCGTTTCCGCAGCACCCATCCTGGGAATTGTGCCGATCACCGAGCCGTCGGCCGGATTGGTAACGTTGATCGTCGCCTTCGAATCGGCATCCCGCCATTCGCCGTTGATATAGGCTTGCTGGCGGAAAAGTTTCTGGTCTTTGAGTTGAAGCGAAAAATTGGCGTCGCGGGGAGCGTTCATTGGAAACCTCGGATATCGTGACTGACGTGACGACGTGACTATCGTGACTGTCGTGGGGCTACGATTGACTATCCAGATCTGATTTTACGCTTCGGATCAATCCCCGCAGCATCTGCGCAACTCGCGCCAACAACGCATCAAGTCGCGCAAAATCCCCTTCGGCCACCAAGCCTACCCGCCTGGCAATTTCCAACTGAGTCTCCATTTCGCTAGCCGAACCCAGGGCAATGTAGAGAAACTGCGTGAATTCGCGCTGGCCATTTCGGGCGGCACCCTCGGCGATGTTGCCCGCAATCGAGACCGCTGCTCGGCGCATCTGCGACGTCATGCCGAACTGCTCGTCGCGTGGAAAAACCTTGCTGACCTCATAGACGTCCTGGGCCAGATCTATCGCCAGCCGCCATACGTCCAAGTCCTTATGAGATTTCACCAGTCCGCCGAAGTTCCACAGCACGACGCAGTCACGAAAGTCACGATAGTCACGCAGTCACGCCCCGGTACTTTCTTTCAGAAAGTACCGGGATACGCTCCACCATCGATGAGGAAATTCTGGCCGGTGATGTAGCCGGCCTGCTTGCTGCAAAGATAGGCGCAGGCGTCGCCGAACTCGTCGGGGTTGCCGAAGCGGCCCGCCGGAACCGTTTTCATGCGCGCGGCGTGCACTTCCTCCACTGGCTTGCCTTGGGCCTTTGCGGCGGCGACGATGGTGCTCTTCAGCCGGTCGGTGTCGAAGGCACCCGGCAGCAGGTTGTTGATGGTGACGTTGTGCGCCACGGTCTTGCGGGCAATACCGGCAACGAAGCCGGTCAGGCCGGAGCGCGCGCCGTTGGACAGGCCGAGGACGTCTATAGGCGCCTTGACGGCGCTGGAGGTGATGTTGACGATGCGGCCGAACCGGCGCCCGATCATGCCGTCCACCGTGGCCTTGATCAGTTCGATGGGCGTCAGCATGTTTGCCTCGACAGCCGCAATCCACATGTCATGCGTGAAATTGCGGAAGTCGCCCGGCGGCGGGCCTCCGGCATTGTTGATGAGAATGTCCGGATTCGGACACGCCGCGAGCGCCGCCTGGCGCCCCGCTTCCGTCGTGATGTCGGTTACCACGACGGTGACCTTCACGCCCGTTGCCCTGCGGATTTCATCCGCCGCGGCTTCCAGCGCCTCGCGCCCGCGGGCGAGGATGGTCACGTTGACACCTTCCCGGGCCAGCGAGAATGCACAGCCCTTGCCGAGCCCCTTGCTCGCTGCGCACACCAGCGCAGATTTTCCCTTGATGCCGAGATCCATGGAATTCGATCCTTTTTGTCCGTGTCTTGTTCGAATGACGGCTAGAGCGGCCGGTGGCGAATATCGTGACGCAAGCAGGCGGGTTTTGCAAACCGCAATAATGTTCTAATCGGCCCGCCGGGTGCCGCGATATAATCGCCGCCGCCCGCCATAATGCAAGCCATCATGAATCCGCGCCCCCTTTCGCCACTCGTCCTGGCCTGTGCATGTCTTCTGGCAGGTTGCGCCGTCGGCCCCAATCCGCGCGATCCGTACGAGGCATTCAACCGCAAGGTCTTTGCATTCAACGAGGGACTGGACAAGGCCGTGCTCAAGCCGGTCGCGAAAGGGTACGAAAAAGTCCTGCCGGAATTCGCGCGTACCGGGGTGACCAACTTCTTCAACAATCTTGGAGTCGTGGTCACTATGTTCAACGATGCGGTCCAGCTCAAGGGCACGAAGGTGCCCGTGGACATCGCCCGCTTCACCACCAATCTGACTTTCGGCATTTTCGGCCTGATCGACGTGGCATCCGAACTCAGGATCGAGAACCGCAACGAGGATTTCGGCCAGTCTTTGGGTTACTGGGGCGTCGCCAGCGGGCCTTACGTCGTGCTTCCATTACTCGGACCGAGCACCGTGCGCGACGGCGCGGGACTGGCGGTAGATTATGTGACCAGTCCGTTCTACTACTGGGATAACCAGACGCGCGTCCGCTGGGAAGTGCTGGCAGTCAACATCGTCAATACACGCGCCAATCTGCTGCCCGCGGAAAAGGTTCTGGATGAATCCGGCGTCGAACGTTACACGTTCCTGCGCGACGTCTACCTTCAGCGGCGCGAATACCTGATCTACGACAGCAACCCGCCGCTCTCCCACACCGGCCCGCGCTCGAAGAGCCTGCGCGAGCTGGAGGAGGAAGACATGCAGGACGAGCCGGCGAAAAAATAGGTAACAGGTGAAAGGTCAAAGGTAAACGACCGGAAGCGAGGGTCGAAACGATGTGCCTTCTTTTACGTTCACCTTTTAACTTTCACCTCTTAGCTTTCCACTTTTAACTCACTCTCCACAAACCGTCGCGGCAGCACAAAATCCAGCGGACTGGACATGAGCCGGCGCAGCAGTCGCATGCCCAGCACCACCAGTTCCCGCCGTTCCAGTTCGTAGGCGCGCGCAGCCGTGTAGAGCGACAGGAAGAAACTCACCGAGAGGTTGAGCACGAACATCGTCGCCACGCCGGCAAGCGCCCAGACAAACCAGCCAGCGGTAAACCAGCCGTCGAGGCTGGCGCAGGCAAATGCCAGCATTCCCGACGACAGCGTCACATGGCGCACGTCGAGCGGCAATCCCAGAAACATGCCGAATACCGGCGTGAGGCCGAGCAGGAAGCCGAGCGAGATGTTGGTCCCCCACCCAGCCATGTTGCGCGCAACGATGCCGGCAACGCGCGCCATGCGCTTGCGCCCGAGACGCTGCCCGAGGCGGTGATCGGCGATTGCCTGCGGCAGGCGCTGATACACCGCCCAGTTGTCGAACCAGCCGCCGATCATCGCCGCCATCCACAGAATCACGCCGGTGAGCGCCGCGTAAAACACCGTGCCGCTGCTGACCGGACTCAGCGTCCGGAACACCTGCTGGGCTTCCTTGATACCGAGGTAATCGCGGCCCAGCGCCAGATTCCAGATATAACTGAAAACAAATGCCCCGAGGAACACAAAAATCACGTTGGCAACCGCGGCCGCAAACTGCGAACTGCAGATGCGCATCGTGAACTCGACCACGCGGTCGAGCCGCTCGGCGCGGTCGCGGCTGTGCAGCAGGGTCGCCAGCGTGGCGGCCGTCATCGCCGGCTGCTTGGTCGCGAGCATCAGATGGAAGTGGTGCAACAGCATGAAGCTGACTGCGTAGTTCAATCCGGAGAGCATGCCTTCGACGAACAGCGGCAACCCGGCATGCGTCACCTTGAGCTTGACCGCGGCGGTGAGGACCGTGAGCAATCCACCGCCGGCGGCCGCAAACCAGATACCATGGTATTCGCGCAGATTGCGCGCCACGTAGTGCTCGCCGGTCTTGCCGGCACGGTCCACGATCTTGCGCTGGAGCAGATGCAAGTCGACACGGATCAGGTGGCGAATGCTGCGGTCCTCGTGCGCCGCGACGATGAGCCCGACCAGCAGCCGGTAAATCGCCGCGCTGCGTGCCGGACCCGGTGGCGATTCGATGAATTCGAGCATGGCTTCCATGCGCACGAGACAGCGTTTCAGCACTTCGATCCCGTAGACGATGTCCACGCTCACCCCTGCACTTTCCAGGCGGCGGGTGATTTCGGCGATTTCTTCGCGACATTCGGCGCTCTGCCCGCGCCAGGACCGCAAAAGCGCGGCGATGTCCTCTCCGGTTTTCCATGCATCCATGAGCGCATGGCTGGTGCAGGCAATCCGGTGAAACGGTGAATTGGCCACCGGGGTCGGATGGCTGCGCGCGCGCAGCTTGGCGGACAAGCCCTGCGCCTCAATCCGGATCGCCAGCAGCCGGAAGCCGTCGGAAAACGCCGTCCTCAGCGGCGCCCATATTTCCGGCCGCTCCGGTGGCGTCAGGGGTTCGAGGAGGCGATGGAAGGCCTCAGGCGCCAGCGTGCGCAATCGCTCCACTGCATCCCTGCCTGAATACAGGCGGGCCACCAGCCGGGACAGATCGTGCTGGTCGCTAGGCTGCGGCAGCAATCGCCGCATGACCAGCGTGACGAACTCGGCCAGAAATGCGCGATCGCTGGGAATTCCGCTGTCGCCGAAAAGATTTACGCCCTCGGTTTCGGAAAGAATTTCGCCGAATGTGTCCTGCACGCTGCGGCGCGCTGGCGGCACCGATTCGATCACCTGCACGAACTTGAACAATCGGGAACGCTCGGGCGGGACGCCCGTGCCGCCATCCACATCGGCCACGTGCGTCCATCCGATCAGCCGCACGAGCGCATCGAGCCGGTCCGGCAGATTGCCGGCGGCGGCGATGGTCGCGAAGCGGTCCGCCAGCTCGACGGCGTCGTGATCCGATCCGGCGTCGCTATGAAAAAACGCGATCACCTGCTCGCGCAGACTTGCGGGAATCTCGGGTTCGTCAGCCATGCTGGTCGGTTAACGTTGGCGATGGGAAGGTAGCACAGGGAAGGACGAGCATCCAAGGATGAAGGATGAGGGATGAAGGATGAAGGAGAGTCAACAGCCTTTGAAATTACTTCATCCTTCCGCCTTCCGCCTTCATCCTTGCTTTCCCTCGTCCCTGCAAATGCGCCAGCATTTGTGAATCTTCTTGTTTCTGAAATCGGGCGGCACAGTTTGCCCGGAGACGTCGGTGACGTTCAACCCGGCGAGCGCGGCGGCA
>DASQOP010000085.1:0-3269 GCA_035644415.1 Burkholderiales bacterium | reverse complement strand
GCCCGGTGCGGCGTCGTAGTCGTACGGATCGGCGTGCGCCTCCTGGAAGTACCAGTTGAGCTTTCCGGTGTTCAGATCCAGCGCGACCGTGGACGACGTATACAGCGCGTCACCCGAGCGCCAGCCATCGGCATTCGGATCACGGCAGTTGCTGCCGCAATAGTCGTAGTCGGGGTTCGGGTTGCCGGTGCCCATGATGATCTGATTGTTGGCGTAGTCCACCGTCCCCGGCTGCCAGGATCCCCCACCGCCGTACTGCCACGAATCCCCGCGCCAGGTCTTCATTGCCCTGGCATCGTCCCGTCCCGTAGTGTAGAAGGTCCACTTGATGTCGCCGGTCTTGGGGTTGATGCCGAAGATCTTGCCTTCGATCGGGTATTCGCCGCCGTTCTGGCCGATCACCATCAGATCGGAATTCACAAAAGTCGCGGCGCCGCTGAACCCGACCGTGTCCTTGCGCGAGTCGATGATCTGCTTCTCCCAGATCGTGCTGCCGTCCTTCTCGCTGAGAGCGACGATCTTGCCGTCCGCCTGTCCCATGTAAACCCGGCCATCACCGATGGCCAGACCACGGGTATGCGCGAAGAACGAGCGGGCGACCACGGCTTCGTCCATCTTCGGCTCATGAACCCACAAGCGCTCGCCGGTCTTGCCGTTGATCTTCCAGACGGTCGATGGGTTCACCGATACGTAGATGTTTCCGTCGATCGCCAGTGGCGTGGCGTGCATGCCCATGCGCACGTTGCCGGGCTGGAAGATCCACGCCGGACGAAGGTTCTTGACGTTGCCGGCGTTGATCTGGGTTAACGGGCTGTGACGCCACGAACTATCGGGGGTGCGGTGATAAAAGCACCAGTTCTCTGGCGAGCAGTTTCGGATCTCGCTTGCCGACGATCCGGCCGCCTGCGCGCCCGGCGCCCACGCCGCCGCGATGGCGAGCGGTAGCGCCAACGACAGGAACTGCCGTATTGACGTTCTCATCTGGTTCTCCTCCTCGTTATGGTTTGAACATCGGTCGCCAACAACAAGCTGTTAAATCTTAGAGGTAAATTGGAACTCGGGAGCCACGCCTGCAGCACCACCGCCTGGCACAGAGCCACTGAGGGTGCACAGCTAGTACTTCACTCAACCTGTGGCGCAAACCCGATTTGGAAGCTTCTCCCCCTTCGGACATTGTCCAGCGTGCTTAAGGCGTGAGCCGGGAAAAAGTCCCAGCGCAGTCCATGCTAATTGCGGCGCTGAACGGGTGTCAAGGTGAGAGTCTTGCCCAAGGTCCGGTTGACCCATCTGCCCAAACCGATCCCCCGCCCGCCCGGCGGCGGGCCCTTGCCCTTGGTCAAGGCGCGCGGCGCAGGCGCCACGGGGCGCGCCGTACCAGGATGTCCAGCAGGAACAGCAGCAAGGCTGCGGCAGCGCAATACGGCCACAGCCGGGTGCTGATGACCCCGCCGTCCCCCCGTGGCGTGAAGATCTCCTCCGCACGGGGCGCGAACACCCCGCCAGTCTCCTTGCTCAGGGTACGCAGGAGCGGCAGGTTTGCCGGCAGCAGGCGAAATTCGTCCGGGTAAGAATAAAACAGCCTGCGGCCGCCGGCTCGCGCGATGTCGGCCGCGCTCAGTCCCGCAACGGGCAGCAGATCAAAGCGCCAGGGTACGTTGCCCGCGGCGGTGAGCGGGACGCGAGCGCGATAGCGGCCCGGCGCGATCTGACGCAGTGCAGCGACCGAACGTTGCCCGTCTGGCGCCGTGACGCGCACATCCGGCCAGAGTCCGTTGCGAAAGCTGCCGTCGTGGCCGAGCCCGGAGAGATCGATGAGTGCCTCGCGCCCCTCGCGAGTGACCTTCCAGTCGAGGCCTTCACCGCTGTCGCGCCGGGCGCTGTCGCGCACGACCTGTGCCCATAGCGCGGGGTAGCCGGGCCAGCTGAGCCAGTCCGCCGCCCAGCGGTTCTTCACATCCGACAGGAACGCAACCGTCTTGCCGAGGCCGTAGTGCGTTTCGGCCAGCAGGGGCAGATCCTTCTTCGCCTCCAGCAGCACGTCGGAGAAGCGCTTCGGCCTGGTCGTCACATAGCCCTTGAGCTCGGGGCCGCCGGCAAAGTCCACTCCGGCGAGGGTAGGGCTCCAGGCCTTCACCCGCGGGCGGAACCGCCCCTCGACGATCGAATCGTCCAGCAGACGGCGCGTCTCCGCGGCGAACAGGGTGGGGACTTCGGCATCGCTCCTGGTTACGTAGCTCCTGCCCTCGCCCCAATTGGCGAGGTTCGCCATCAACTCGACATCGGGCTTCTCGCCGATTGCCACGGTTGACATCGTGATCTTCGCGTCTACCAGTTCTTCCATGATGCCCTGGAAACCACGGGGCGATGCCGTTGCCTGCGGCGCCTGCGGCGGTTCGCCGGCCCCACCCCGCTGGCGTCTCTCGGCGGTCTGAATCGCGCGGATCCTTTCCTCGATCTCATTGCCGCCGCGGGAGGATGCGGGGACATGGCCCGGCGGCGGCGAGGTAAGCCCATCGGAGAGCAGTATGATGTGCTTGGTCTTGGCCTTCGATTCCGCGAGCAGCGCCTGCGCACGCAGCAGCGCGTTGTAGATGTTGGTCTGGCCGCTCGAGGTCATGCGCGAGATCAGGTTCTCGGCCTCGAGCTTGTTCCCGACTGTCATCAGTGGGACAACGTCGTGCGGCTGCGCATCAAATGCCACGACCGCCAGCCTGTGCTCCGGGTCCAGCAGATCGAGCGTAGCGAGCGCGGCGGACTTCGAAACCTCGATTTTCTGGCCGCGCATGCTCGACGAGCGGTCGACCAGAAGGACCAGGTCCAGGTCCTCGTGCTTGCGCCTGGCCTCGAAAGTGACCGGCAGCAACTCTTCGACCTTGCTTTTGGCGAAGCCGTCCTGGCCGTACGTGTTCTGCCCCGCTACGAAGATCAGGCCGCGGCCACGGTCGCGAACGAACGCCCTCAGTCGCTGTACCACATCCGCCCCCAGGCTGTCCGCGCGCACGTCGCTGAGGATGACGACGTCCTTGCCGTCGAGCAACCGCGCATCTTCCGACAGGTTTTGCGCGTTGGCGACCGACACGCGAATGCCCTGCGCGGTGAGCGCGTCGGCGAGGTAGCGCGCGCCGCGCTCGCCGCCCTCGACATACAGCGCGTGCAGGCGCGGCTGCACCATGAGGTCCTCGGTGAGCGCGTCGTTGCTCGGCAGCTCGTCGCCTTCGGCGCTCACTCGCGCCGTGACGTTCTGGGCACCAGCGTGCCGGAAGCGCACG
>DASQOP010000084.1:0-2853 GCA_035644415.1 Burkholderiales bacterium | reverse complement strand
GGTATTTCCCGGCCGTCCTATAGAATCCGGTTAAAACCAGATTCCTTCATCCGCCCCCTCGCCCCTCGCCTCTTTCCCATGCCTCGCCTGCACCAACGTCCTGCCTGGAAAGCACTAGAGGCCCATGCCCAAGAGGTGCGCGAGGTGCGCGTTGCCGATTTGTTCGCCCAGGATCCCGCGCGCGCGCAGGAATTCTCGATTGCCGCCTGCGGGCTGCTGTTCGATTACTCGAAGAACCCGCTATCCAGGCAGACGTGCCGCCTGCTAGTGGCGCTTGCCGAGGACGCCAGCCTGCCCGCGCAGATCACGGCAATGTTCGAAGGCAAGCGCATCAACGTCACCGAGAAGCGCGCGGTGCTGCATACGGCATTGCGCAACCGATCCGGCCGCCCGGTCCTGCTCGACGGCAAGGATGTGATGCCCGACGTGCGGGCGGTGCTGTCGCGGCTGCGGGATTTTTCGGAACGGGTGCGCGGCGGCATCGCGCGGGGCTACACCGGCCGGCCTTTTGCCGACGTGGTCAACATCGGCATCGGCGGCTCGGATCTGGGCCCGCTGATGGCCTGTTCGGCCCTACGGCCCTATTGCACGCCCGACCTGCGCGTCCATTTCGTATCCAACGTGGACGGCGCCCACTTGGCCGCGACGCTCTCCGATCTGGACGCGGCAACGACCCTGTTCGTGGTCTCCTCGAAGACCTTTACCACACAGGAAACCCTTACCAATGCATGTACGGCGCGCGAGTGGTTGCTTACTCGACTGCATCCATCCGGGGCCGCAGAGGCTGCCGTCCAGAAGCATTTCGCCGCGGTCTCCACCAACCTGGAAGCCACTTCACAATTTGGCATCGCCCCGGAGCGGGTATTCGGCTTCTGGGACTGGGTCGGAGGCCGATATTCGCTGTGGTCGGCCATCGGCCTGCCGATCGCGTTGGCGATCGGTTTCGACGGCTTCGACGAACTGCTCGCCGGCGCCTACGAAATGGATGAGCACTTCCGCACGGCACCTCTGGAACGCAACATGCCGGCGATTGCCGCGCTCACCGGCGTCTGGCATATCAATTTCCTCGGCCACCCGACCCACGCGGTGTTGCCCTACGCGCAGGACCTCGCACACTTTCCGGCCTACCTGCAACAGCTCGACATGGAGAGCAACGGCAAGCGTGTCGACCGCTCGGGAGCGGCGGTCGAGTACGCCACCGGCCCGGTGATCTGGGGCGCGCCCGGAACCAACGGCCAGCACGCCTTTTTTCAGCACTTGCACCAGGGCACGCAGGTCACGCCTGCCGATTTCATCGTCGCGGCAAACGGCGCAGAGCGCATGCCGGAACATCACGACATCCTGCTGGCCAACTGCATCGCCCAGAGCGAGGCGCTGCTGCGGGGGAAAAATGCCGATGAGGTCCGCGCCGAGCTCAAGGCGCGCGGCATCGAGGGCGACGAAGCCGAACGCCTGGTTGCGCATCGCGCTTTCCCCGGCAACCGTCCCAGCAATACCATCGTGCTGCGTCAACTGGACCCGCGCTCGCTGGGCGCGCTGATTGCGCTGTACGAACACAAGGTGTTCGCGCAAGGTGCGGTCTGGAACATCAATTCCTTCGATCAGTGGGGCGTGGAACTCGGCAAGCAGCTCGCCAACGGCGTGCTCGAAGACCTGAGAGCGGGGAAAGCCCGCAGCGGCCACGATGCCTCTACCTCGCGGCTGATCGATTACGTACTCGCACACAAGGAGGACAAATGAACGAAGAAAATTTCAACATGAGCATCCGCAAGTTTCTGAAGATGACCGGCGTGGGCTCGCAACGCGAGATCGAGCAGGCGGTGTCGAAGGCGCTGGCCTCGGGAAAATTGAAGGGCCACGAGAAACTGCCGGCGACGATCAATCTCACCATTCCCGCGATCGGGCTGAACGTCGACTTCGACGGGGAGATAACTCTGGAGTGAAGGGTGAAGGGTGAGAGGCGAGAGGCGAGAGGCGAGAGGCGAGAGGCGAGTAGAGCGTAGTTCTTTTCAAAGAGTGGAAGTTTTTTGCATATGCGGGTTGCGCCTCACTCCTCACCCCTCACGCCCTACCGCAATTACAGGTTCAACAAATTCTCGCGGTAATACTTCAACTCCTCGATAGATTCGTAGATGTCGGCCAGCGCTTCGTGCTTGCCATGCTTGGTCATGCCAGCCACGATTCCCGGCTTCCAGCGCTTCGCCAGTTCCTTGAGCGTGGAAACATCGAGGTTGCGGTAGTGGAAGAAGGCTTCGAGCTTCGGCATGTACCTGGCGAGAAAGCGACGGTCCTGGCAGATTGAATTCCCGCACATCGGCGAGGTATTCTCGGGCAGGTACTGGGCAAGGAAGGCGATCAGTTCGGCCTCCACTTCCGCCTCGTTCTGCCTGGCCGCCTTCACTTTGTCGGTCAATCCGGTTTTCTTGTGCGTGGACCTGTTCCATGAATCCATCCGATCGAGCACCGCGTCCGCCTGGTGCACGACCTTCACCGGCGCTTCGGCCACGGTGACGAGTTGCGAGTCGGTGACGACGATCGCGACCTCCAGGACACGGTCGGCGTCCGGGTTCAGCCCGCTCATTTCCATGTCGATCCAGATCAGATAACTGGGATCCTGTGCCATAATCCTCGGTGAGTTTTTCCTGAATTTTCCTGACGATATTTTGTCATAGCTTGCACTGAATCCCTAGTCGAAAGCCGCAATGTCCACGTTCTCTGTTCTGTTTCTCGCCGCGCTGCTGATCGCTACCGGCCTGCGCCTGTGGCTGGCAACGCGGCATGTCCAGCATATACGGGCGCACCGCGATGCGGTCCCCGCTGCGTTTGCCGAGGAAATCAGCCTCGAAGCGCACC
>DASQOP010000083.1:0-2939 GCA_035644415.1 Burkholderiales bacterium | reverse complement strand
CACCGGCTACGGCTTTACCCGTCTCAAGGACGGCGTGTTGGCCCGCAACGTGCCGAAGTCGGTTCGCGGCGGGCCCTACGGCGTTGCCGTGGATGCGCAAGGCAATCTGTGGGGTACGCTTCAAAGCGGCAACCAGATCGTGAAGATCTCTCCGGCGGGAGAGATCGCCGAATATGAAGTGCCGACGCGTGCCAGTGCCCCCAGCGACATTGTCGTGGACGGCGCCGGCAACACCTGGTTCCTCGAGTTCCGCAGCAACAAGATCGGCAAGTTCGCTGGAGGCAAGTTCGCCGAATTCGAGGTGCCTGGAGAGTGGGGCGGGCTGACAGGCCTTACCGCCGCGCCGGACGGTTCTGTCTGGTTCGGACTGCTGCGGGGGCACCGCCTTGGGCGCTTGCACGAGGGCGAGATGAAGATGTTTCCATTGCCGCGCGCCGATGCGCGGCCCTACACGCTGGCGGCCGACAAGAAAGGAAATATCTGGTACGCCGATATCAGCGGCTACGTGGGAATGCTGAAGGCGGACGCGGCGAAAAGATAGGGACTAGGGACGGGCCTAACGGCAGTGAATGCGTGAAGGGTGAATGAGTGAAGGGTAAAGACAAACAGGGGCGAGGGATTAGGAGCCAGGGACTAGGAAAATTGGTTTTTACTCATCCCTCATCACTCTTCCCTGCGAAGCATGTCTCACGCGAGCGTGCTGAGCGTGGTCCAGGCCTTGAAGGAAAGAATCACGCCGACCAGCACGATCAGCAGCGAAGTCGAAATCTGCAGCCGCGCGGCCCATGGTCCCGCCAGCCAGTCGAGGATCTTCTGCCCGACTTTCGCGGCGATCGCGCCGACGATCACCAGCGTGGATGCGAAGCCGATGCTGAATACCACCACGGTTCCCAGGCCCAGCATCACCTTGCCCTGAGCCAGCGCGTTCAGCAGGATCGCGAGCGCCGCCGGGTCGGGCAGCAGGCCGCCGGCGATGCCTAGTCCGATCAACACCCACATGCTGGGGCGGTTGGTGGTGGCGAGCTTCAGGTCGTGCGTGTGCTTGAATCCCCAGCCGTGGCTGTGCGAGCCCGATTCCGCGTCGTAATGCGGATGCGCGTGGCCGTGCGCGTGGTCATGGTCGTGGGAATGACCGTGCCCGTGTGCGTGATCATGGCCATGCTGATGGTGGCCATGTCCGCGCTCGCCATCGTGGGCGTGCGGGCGGAAACGCATTTCGGCGCGCGCTTGCGCATTTTCATGAGCGTGATCGTGCGCGTGCCACGGAGCAGGTGCGACGCCCTGCAGCTGCAGCATCAATTCCCGTTGCGTCCATAACGTCCACAGACCGATGCCGATCACCAGCAGACCGGTAACCAGCGCCATCCAGGCCTCGATGCGCTGCGGCATCATTCCCGGCAGTCCGAGCGAAGCCAATACGCCCACCAGCACGATGCCGCTGGTGTGCGACAGCGTGACGAACACACCCAGGATCACTGCGTCCACCGGCTTGCCGCGCGCGCCGACGATATAAGCGGCGGCGATGGTTTTGCCGTGGCCCGGCGTGGCGGCGTGCACCGCGCCGATCCAGAAACTGGTGGCCAGATAGATGATTGCGTCGGTCATGGGAGGCGAATCGGTACTGCGGGGAGGTTGTTATCGTTGTCCGGGCCCGAGAATAGGTGCCGCCCTCTGCCCTGTCAAGGCGCGCGCGTGCGACGGATGAAATCGCCGGAGACCCAAAGAACAGCGCTCACCACGGAGACCCAAAGAACAGCGCTTACCACGGAGGACGCGGAGGACACGGAGGAAAAGCAGGAGTAAAAAAGTGGGCCATGGTAAAAACCTTTCAATTGTTGATGACCCATCGCTGTGAAGGTTAGCGGTAGTGGTCCACGAATACCAGTCGGCCTTTGCCTCCAGTTTGCCTTTCCTCGTTTTTGGGTTTCCTCCGTGTCCTCCGTGGTGAGAGTTGCTCTTGATCTCGTCTTCTAACGAGCGAGATACTTCTTCACGATCCTGGGATCGAGTTCGACGCCCAGTCCGGGGCGGTCGGGCAATTCGATATCGCCTTTCTTGTCCACAGCGAAAGGCTCCTTGACCAGCTCGGTCATCAGCGCGTGCGCGGGATAGACAGTTTCCGCCATCGAGCCGTTCCTGACTGCACCCAGAAAATGCACCGCAGCGGCGACCGCCACCGCCGAGCCGTGAATGTGCGGCGCGATCGGCAGGTTCGCGGCCTGCGCCATGTGCGCGATCTTCAGCGATTCGGTGAGCCCGCCTGCCCACGCCACGTCCGGTTGCACGAAATGGACCGCGCGCGCCTTGATGTAGTCGTTGAAATCGACAATGCCGTAGCTGCAGGTTTCATAGCCCGCAATTGCGATGCCGACCTTGGCGGCGACCTCGGCGCTGCCGGCGACGTCGTCCGGCCACACCGGCTCTTCGTACCAGTAGATGTCGTGGCGCTCCATCGCACGGCCCATCTTCACCGCGGTGGCGACATCCCAGGCGCCGTTGGCGTCCACCATCAGCTTGATGTCCGGACCGATGGCGTCGCGCACCGCTGCGACGCGCTCGAGATCCTGCGCCAGCGTGACTTCGCATTGGCCGCGGTTATCCATGACACGCAACGGCGACAACTCGATTCCGGCATTGCGTCCGACTTTCATTTTCACCGCGCGGAAACCATGCTTGACGTAGGACTCCATCTCCTTCACGAGTTCGCGCACGCCCTTGCCCTCGGCATAAAAACCGCCGGTCGCATACGCTGGGACGCGCTTGCGGTAGCCGCCGAGCAACTGCCACAACGGCATGCTGGCCATCTTGCCGCGCAGGTCCCAGAGTGCGATGTCGATTCCGCTGATCGCGGCGATGACGATGCCGCCGCGCGCATGCTTGTACGCGCGCCGGTGCATCAACTCCCATAGGTATTCGATCTGCCGCGGATCCTGGTCTAT
>DASQOP010000082.1:0-4229 GCA_035644415.1 Burkholderiales bacterium | reverse complement strand
CCATCCTTGGCAGCGCGATATCGAGCCCGCCGGCAATGTTCACTTCAATTCGATCTCCGATCATGACTGGCGACCCTCCGTCCGTTGATGTTGTTGCGCCGCAAACGCGAACGAGCGCCGCGGGCAGGAAAATGGCATTTTACTCCAGCAACCCACGGTAGAGGTCCAGATACTGCTGCGCCCTGGCCTCCCAGCTGAAATCGCGGCTCATGCCGTTCTTCTGCAATTGCCGCCATATCCTTTTGTCGTGGTACGCAGCGACCGCGCGCTGGCACGCTTCCAGCAACGCGTCGCGATTCAGCGGGGCGAACATGAAACCGGTCGCGGTGTGATTCTTCAGCGTCTCCGGCGTGCAATCCACCACCGAATCGCGCAGGCCCCCGGTGGCGTGCGCTACCGGCGGCGTGCCATAACGCTGGCTGTACATCTGGTTCAGGCCGCAGGGCTCGAAGCGCGACGGCATCACGAAGCTGTCCGCGCCGGCCTCGATCTGGTGCGACAGACCCTCGTCGAAGCTGATCTGCACCGCAATCCTGCCCGGGTGCGATTGGGCCAGTTCCTGGAAACGCAGTTGCAACTGCGCGTCTCCCGAGCCCAGCACCACCAATTGTGCCGGCAGCTTCACCAGCTCGGTGGCAATGTCGGCGAGCACGTCGTGGCCTTTCTGGTGGGTAAGCCGGCTCACCGTGCCAAACAGCGGCATTTCCGGCTCGTCGCGCAGGCCCATGCGCAGTTGCAGCGCGCGCTTGTTGTCCTGCTTGGCGGCGAGCCTGGAGGCGTTGTAGTAACGCTCGATATACGGGTCGGACTCCGGGTCCCAGGCATCGGTGTCGATGCCGTTGAGAATTCCGATGAGCACATCCTTTCTGTGCGAGAGCAGACCTTGCAGCCCCATCCCCAGCGGTTCACCCAGGATTTCTTCCGCGTAGCTCGGACTGACCGTGGTGATGCGATCGGCGAATTGCAGTCCGCCTTTGAGAAACGACGTCTTGCCATAGAATTCGACGCCGTTCACGGAGAACGCCTGCGGCGGCAGCCCAAGCCGCGCGGCCGTTTCCGCGGGGAAGATCCCCTGGAACGCCAGATTGTGGATGGTGATCACTGTTTTCGCCCGCTCACCTGGTACGTAGTGCAGGTAAACCGGGGTCAGGCCGGTCTGCCAGTCGTTGCAGTGAACGATGTCCGGCTTCCACGGAAACGGCGAGTCCGGCGTGGACAGCAGCGCGCCGACGTACGAAAGCAGGCCGAAACGCAGATCGTTGTCGAGCCAGTCGTTGCCGGCGGCATCCTGATACGGCCCGCCGCTACGCTGGTAGATCGCGCTTTCGATCACCAGCAGCGGCACCCCCGAAGGCAGCTTGGAGGCGATCAGTTGCGCCGGCGGCACGCCCGGCAACGCCGGCAAGGTGGCCGCCCGGCCCTTGGTCTTGAGCGCCTCCATCACCTGCGGATATCCCGGCACCAGCACCCGCATGTCCGCGCCCAGTCCCATCAAAGCCGCCGGCAGCGCGGCGCTCACGTCGGCAAGCCCGCCGGTTTTGATCAGCGGCGCGACTTCGGAAGTGGCGAACAGGACTTTGAGTTTCCCGTCAGGCATCGGCGGCATTTACGCGCATCATCCCTGGTGCACAAGGATGAGCGCGGCAAGCGGGGGCAGCGTGATTTCCGCGGACTGGTCGCGCTCCATCCACGGCAGCGGCTGGGTCTCAATGGCGCCCGAATTGCCGACATTGGCACCGGCGTAAAACGCCGAATCGCTGTTGAACGCTTCGTGCCAGACGCCGGCCTTCGGCAGGCCGATGCGGTAGCCATGGCGGGGCACCGGGGTGAAATTCAGCGCCACCACCGCCACCGAGCCGTCGCGCGCGCAGCGTTCGAAAGCGAGAATGGACTGATCGGCATCGTGACAGTCGATCCAGCGGAAACCGGCGGATTCGAAGTCCTGGTCATGCAGCGCGCGCTGCTCGCGGTAAAGGCGCGACAGGTCGCGCAGCATCGTCTGCACGCCGCGGTGCCAGTCAATGCCGAGCAGTCCCCAGTCGAGCTCCCACTCGGTGCGCCATTCCCGGCCCTGTGCCAGTTCGTTGCCCATGAAGTTCAGCTTCTTGCCGGGTGAGGCGAATTGGTAGCTGAGCAGCAGGCGCACGTTGGCGAATTTCTGCCAGGCGTCCCCGGGCATCTTGCCCAGCAGCGAACCCTTGCCGTGCACCACTTCGTCGTGCGACAGCGGCAGCATGAAGTTCTCGGTGTAGGCGTAGAGCTGGCCGAAGGTGAGCTGGTTGTGGTGATAACGCCGGTGCACCGGGTCCTGGCGCATGTAGGAAAGCGTGTCGTTCATCCATCCCATGTTCCACTTCATCGAGAAGCCCAGTCCCCCGATGTAGGTCGGCCGCGACACCATCGGCCATGCGGTGGATTCCTCGGCGAAAGTGAGCGCGCCCGCAAAGTCGCGATGGACCATGACGTTCAGCTGACGCAGAAAATCGATCGCTTCGAGGTTCTCGCGGCCGCCGAATTTGTTGGGGATCCACTCGCCGGTCTTGCGCGAGTAATCGAGATAGAGCATCGAGGCCACCGCGTCTACCCGCAGCCCGTCCACGTGGCACTCGCCCAGCCAGTAGTGCGCGCTCGACAGCAGGAAACTTTTCACCTCGTTGCGGCCGTAGTTGAAGATGTGCGTGCCCCAGTCCTGGTGAAAGCCGAGACGCGGATCCTCGTGCTCGTAAAGCGCGGTGCCGTCGAAACGCGCCAGCGCGAACGCATCGGTCGGGAAATGCGCCGGCACCCAATCGAGGATCACGCCAATGCCGGCCTGGTGGCACGCATCCACGAGGAACTTGAAGTCCTCCGGCGAGCCGAAGCGGCTGGTCGCCGCGAAATAACCGGTGGTCTGGTAACCCCAGGACTCGTCCAGCGGATGTTCGGAAACCGGCAGCAATTCGACGTGGGTGAAACCCATTTCTTTTACGTAAGGAACCAGGCTTTCGGCAAGCTCGCGGTAGCTGTAGAAGCGCCCGTCGGGATGGCGCCGCCACGAGCCCAGGTGGACTTCGTAGGCGCTGACCGGTGCGTGCAGCCAATCGTCGCCGGCGCGCGCCTTCATCCACCCGCCGTCCCGCCAGTCGTAGGGAAGATCCGCGGTGACGCGCGCGGCGGTCCCGGGGCGCAGTTCATAGGCGCGTGCGTAGGGATCGGTCTTGACGAGGATTTCGCCCGTGTTACGGTTGCGGATCTCGTACTTGTAGAGCGTGCCGTCGCCCAATCCCGGGACGAACAGTTCCCAGACGCCGCTCACCCCGTGCGTCGCCATCGGGTGCGCGCGCCCGTCCCAGCGATTGAAGTCGCCGACCACGCTGACCCGTTCCGCATTCGGCGCCCAGCAGGCAAAACGCACCCCGGCCACACCCTCGCGCACCTCGGTGCGGCTGCCGAGCATGCGGTACGCCTGCTCAAGTCGGCCTTCGTTGAACAGGTACAGTTCGTCGGCGCTGATGGTGGGACGAAAACCATACGGGTCGCAGGTTTCCAGGCTGTGCCCCGGCTCTTTCACGCGCAACCGCACCGGCTGAGGCGGCGGCTCGGCTCCGCGCCATGCGAACACGCCGTCGGGATGCACCTTGTCCATCTTCACGAATCCGGAAGCGGTGGAGGCGGCAACCTCGGAGGCGTAGGGCCGGAACACGCGCAACACCCAGCCCTTGCCGTCGCGATGCAGGCCGAGCACGCCGAACGGATCGTGATGGCGTGCGCCGACCAGGGCGTCGAGGTCCGCTCCGGCGATGGCGGAAACAGGTGCTTTCATGAGCGGTGGCGGGAAACTCTCGACCGGGCAATGCACGGAAATCGTGACTGCGGACGAGGGTGCACCTATTATAAGGGCCGGGGCCTTCCGCTCCTCTGCTTTTTGATACCGGTCAAAGGTTTATGGCAAGCGCGAAGCCCGCGCGTCCGGCGCTTCCGATCCTTCAACGTGTGCACCAGGAGCAACGCGTGGCCAACACTCACTCGAACGTCCGCTTCGTCAGCCTCATCACCAAGAACACCTATGGACTGGTGCTTGCCGGCGGACGCGGCAGCCGTTTGAGGAATCTCACGGACTGGCGGACGAAACCGGCGGTGCCCTTCGGCGGCAAGTTCCGCATCATCGACTTCCCGCTGTCGAACTGCGTCAACTCCGGCATCCGCCGCATCGGCATCGCCACCCAGTACAAGTCGCACAGCCTGATCCG
>DASQOP010000081.1:0-6342 GCA_035644415.1 Burkholderiales bacterium | reverse complement strand
GAATTCCTCATCGAGAGCGGAAACTACGAGGGCTACATGGAGCGCCTGGCGAACGCGTTCAATCCCGCGGCGGCGGCGGGCGTGATGTGCCGCTACACTCTATCGGTTGGCTGGGAGGGCACGCTCTATGACTGCGACTTCAACCAGATGTTGGACTTGCCGCTTGCCAACGGAACGCCGAGGCATATTCGCGACTTCGATCTTGCAAAACTGAACGGGAGACGCATTGTCACCGCGAATCACTGCTACGGCTGCACCGCTGGATCCGGCTCATCCTGCGGCGGTGCCGTGACCTAAAGGCCGTGACGACGTTACGATCGTGACGGCGTGACGGTCGCAAAAAACCCCGCTGCGCGTCGCCGCGGAGCGGGGCTGGTGTGCATGTTTCTGGTTATTTGATTCCCAGAATCGCCATCGCCTTGGCAAGGGTGTCCACCGACTCCTGGTGCTTGCCGGCGTTGTGCAACTTCTCGCCTTCGGCCCGCAGCTTCTTTACCTCCGCGAGCTTGCTGGCGGAGATTTCCGGCTTCTTCGCCAATGCTTCGTCGATTTTCTTCATGTCCATAGGGCAGTGCATCGCAAACGCGCTACCTGCCATTGCGAACATTACGGCAGCAATCAGACTGCGCAGTTTCATCGTCGTCTCCTCGTATCGTGTTTCGGCAGTTCCTGGCCGCGCCCTTCGACAGCGGTCAATTGTCGCCGTTCCGGGGTGCCCGGAGATTCTATACCATTGCGTGAAGGATAAAATAGCCTCCTCCATTACTAGCGCATTGCAGACCGTTGTCTCCTTCTGATGACTTGAAGCCGCCGCCCTTTACCCGGGAATGGCTGGCGGAGCGTCTTAGCCGGCAGGGCATCTTGCCGGAGGACGCCAATTTTCCCCGTTACGCCCATCCCCCAGAGCGCGAGCCGGTTCCGGCTGCGGTACTGGTGCCGGTGGTGAACCAGTCAGCCGGGCCGACCCTGCTTTTCACCCAGCGCACAGCCCATCTGCACGACCATGCCGGGCAGATCAGCTTTCCCGGCGGACGCGTCGATGAGGGCGATCCCGACCGGATCGCCACCGCATTGCGCGAAGCCGAGGAGGAAACCGGACTGAGCCGGCAGCACGTCGAGATCATCGGGCGCCTGCCCGACTACGATATCCTGACTGGATTCCGGGTGACACCGATCGTCGGGTGGGTGGAGCCTCCGTTCGATCTGAGTCCCGATCCATTCGAAGTGGCCGACGTATTCGAAGTGCCGCTGGAATTCTTTCTCGACCCGGTGAACCATCAACGCCACAGCGATGTATTCAACGGGCGCACCCGCCACTTCTATTCGATGGCTTACGGGGATCGCTACATCTGGGGCGCCACCGCGGGGATTCTGTACACGCTCTACCAGATTCTCACCGGCAGGTCCTGAGCGATGGAAAGGGACGTGAGGCGAGAGGAGTGAGGAGCAAAAGCGCGTGCTGCGTAAAGATCGACTAGCCTTTCCTAGCCTCTAGCCTCTAGCCTCTAGCCTCTAGCCTCTAGCCTCTGCCATTGACATCCCAATGATCGAACTTGCCACTTTGATAATTTTCGTTGCCGGCGCCTGGTTCTGGACCGACAGCATGCGTGCCCGCGAAGCGGCGCTCGACGCCGGCCGCCGCGCCTGCGCCGCGGAAGGCGTGCAGTTGCTCGATTGGACAGTAATGCTGAAGCAGACGCGGCTCGGCCGTGACGACGAGGGCCGCGTGCGCGTGAAGCGGGTGTACGAGTTCGAATTCAGCGATACCGGCGACAACCGCATCAAGGGCAGCATCACGCTGCTGGGCCGGGAATTGCTGGCGCTGAATCTTCCGATCGCGCCACTCATCCCATCAAACGTCGTCCAGTTGCACTGATACAATTTTCCGGCACTTCAATCAAGGCCGGTGCGCACCGGGAGTAGCACTAGGCACGCCTTGCCGACAAAAGCTTGTGCAGGCTGATTTTTCGGACTTCGATCTTGCTGGTCCCGATGTGAGCCTGCAATAACCCGATTGCGCGATCAGCATCCTGCCGCAGCACCGCGCGCAGAATCTGCGCATGCTCCTGGTACGTGGCGGCGATACGGCCGGCTTCGGTGAAATCGAGCCGGCGCAGCAAGTGGATGCGCTCGGTCACGTCCTGGTGGCAGCGTGCCATCTCGCGATTGCCTGTGGCGGCGACCAGCGCGCAGTGAAAGGCTTCATCCAGGGCGCACACCCGCTCCCCGTCGTCGAGTCTCGTTTCCGGCTGGACCAGCCAGATAGATTTAAGGTCCTCCAGGTTGGGGCGCCCGGCTTCATCGCAGAGCTGTTTCACCGCGGCGGTCTCGAGCGCGATGCGCAGGTCGTACAGATCGTCGAACTGCTTGAAATCGAGTTCGCGAACGCTCCAGCCGCTGCGATAGTGCACTTTCAGGTAGCCCTCGCGCGCCAGGCGGTAAAGCGCTTCGCGCGCCGGGGTGCGGCTGACGTTCAGCCGCCCGGCGACTTCGTTCTCGGTAAACCGATCCCCGGGCAGCAGGCGGAAATCGAAGATGTCTTGCTTGATGCCCAGATACACCGACTCGGCAAGCGACGGCTTGCGTTCCTCATCCGTCGTCACCTTCCGGCGCTTGCCGGCGGTCGACCTGACGGTCGCCGACCGGCCGCGATTTCCGGTCCGCTTCAACGCGCAGCCTTGCTCGCGAGATATGCGCGCCAGCCGCCGAGGTGCGAGATCTCCTCGGCGCCGTTCACCGCCCAGCTCTCGCACAGGAAACCCTGAACCCACTCGCCGTCATCGAGTTCGACTTGTCCGATTCCCAGTGGCGACGGAATCCCGGCTACGAACGAGCCGTATTCGGCTACGGGCAGCCGCCACACCTCGACATCGATGACGCTGCCTTTGTCGGCATCGCGAACCATTCCGGGTTTCGGCGGCGTAGTGCCGGGCAACGCAAACAGCCGGTAGCGCGCGGTGGTGCGCGCCGGTTTTTCCAGCCGCGCTCCGCGCCCGGTCAATTGATGGTTGAGCGGCAGTCCCGACAGGTGCGCCCCGACCACGGCCACGCGCACGCTGTCGTCGCCGGTCGCGATTGCCGCGGGCGGCGGCAGCACTTCGTCCAGCGCGCCGAGCTTGAGCCCGGTGAGATGATGAAAGCGCTGCGCCAGATTCGCGAGCATGAGATCGGTTCCAGCCGGCGCAATCAGCGTGATGCCACAAGGCAGGCCATCCGGGCGCATCGACGCCGGAACCGCGCAGGCGGCTAGGTCCATGAGGTTCACGAAATTAGTGTAGTGCCCGAGCCTGCGGTTGTTCAGGAACGGTTCCGCGAGCACTTCCTTGATGGTGTAGATGGTGGGTGAGGTCGGCACCACCAGCACGTCGGCCCGGTCCCAGAGTCCAGCTGCGCGCTTTCTCAGCGCCTCCAGCTTGGTCAAGCCTGAAAACAAGTCCGCGGCCGAGAATCCGGATGCCCCCTCGATGATCTTGCGTACCACCGGGTGCACCTGATCGGGATGGCTTTCGAAGAACGGCCGGATCGCTGCCAGCCGCTCCGCCACCCAGGGTCCTTCGTAGAGCAATGCAGCGGTTTCCAGGAACACCGAGAAATCGACGCCGATTGGTTTGCCGCCGAGGCCTTCGAGCTTGTCGACCGCGTCGTGGAACGCGTGCCTGGCGTGGTCGTCGCCATAAAATTCGAGCGGTCCGGGTAGCGCGAACGTGAAGCGCTCGGCCAGCGGTGGCACGGAAAGATTCAGGGTGCGCGACCATGGATCTTCCGGATCCGGGCCGCGCGCCACACCGAGTACCGCCACCGCGTCGGGCACGGTAAGCGCGAACACCGACACGCAGTCGAGTGACTGGCAGGCAGGTACCACGCCGCGTGCGCTGATCAGGCCGCGGCTGGGTTTCAAACCGACGATGTTGTTGAATCCGGCAGGCACCCGGCCCGACCCCGCAGTGTCGGTCCCGAGCGTAAAGCTTACCTGGCCGCGGGCGACAGTGACCGCGGAGCCGGAACTGGAGCCGCCGGAGATATACTCGGGCCGGAACGCGTTGGGCACGGCGCCGTAGGGTGAGCGCGTGCCGACCAGTCCGGTGGCGAACTGGTCCAGATTGGTCTTGCCGACCAGGATGGCGCCGGCCGCCTCGAGTTTCTCCACCGCTGTGGCGGAGCGCTCGGGAACGTAGGAAAAGGCGGGACAGGCCGCGGTGGTCGGCAGACCGGCAACGTCGATGTTGTCTTTGACCGCGAACGGGACCCCGAACAGCGGCAGGCGGTCGATCGCGCGCGGGTCCTCGCGCAGCGCCTGTTCGAGTTGGCGGGCGCGGCGGGCAAGCACGTCCGGCCCGACCTTGCAAATCCAGGCGCAGGCATAGGTTTCATCGTCCCCGGATACCAGTGATTCCACTACTGCGCCGGGTGTACGCTTTCCCGACCGGTAATCGGCGAGCAACGAAGATATGGTCATGGACACTGCTTTCTCCCGTGTTGCATCTTGTATACTAGTGAGTATACCAAGGGAGCGCAAAGCGGGCGCGGCGCGGTTTCCTCATCGGGTTCACCGGTAGCGCCCTGCCATGCAGACGGATCAGTGAGGAGGGTAAAAATGGCAAACAAGGCGATCGACGCTGAACCGTACGAACTGGAGTTCGATCCGAAGACCACGGCGCTGCTGATCATCGACATGCAGCGCGATTTCGTCATGCCCGGCGGATTCGGCGAGGCACTGGGCAACGACGTCACGCCGCTGCAGGCGACCATCGCCCCGACCAAGCGGGTGCTGGAGTCGGCGCGGAAGCGAGGGATGCTGGTCATCCACACCCGCGAGGGCCATCGGCCGGACCTGACCGACTGCCCGCCAACCAAGCTGGTGCGGGGCAGGGGCAAGACGCGCATCGGCGATCCCGGACCGATGGGGCGCATCCTGGTTCGCGGAGAAATCGGCCACGACATCGTACCGGAACTGTATCCCGCGCCCGGGGAACCGGTGATCGATAAACCCGGCAAAGGCGCGTTCTACGCCACCGACCTCGAGCTCATCCTGCGCGACCGCGGCATCAAGACGCTGATCGTATGCGGCGTCACGACCGAAGTCTGCGTCAACACCAGCGTGCGCGAAGCCAACGACCGCGGCTACGAATGCGTGGTGCTCTCCGATTGCGTCGGGTCGTATTTCCCGGAGTTCCAGAAGGCTGCGCTCGCCATGATCAAGGCCCAGGGCGGTATCTTCGGCTGGGTGTCGGACTCCCGCCGAGCGCTGGCCGCCCTCGGTGCGTGAGAACAGCTACGCGGTAGGGCGCATTCGGGCGGCTCCGTGACGGACGAAGGGAAAGTCTTGTTTGCAGACAGCATCGGCGCGCGCGTGCCGTCGCGCGCCCGCGCGCAGGTACACAGCGTGTTCCTGCGCGCCTGCAACATCGAAACGGAATCCGGCGAACTGGTAACGCTCCTCGCAGCCGGCTCCGGCAATCTCCCGCACGGAATCCGCTGCGCCTCGCCGATCGCGCCGCTTTGCGCGCGTCTGCGCCAGGGGCAGACGGCGATACTCGAGGGCGCGACGTTGCGTGTTCCCACCGCGGATTTCGTGGTGGACTTCTCCCGCGCCGCAGTCTGGAGCGGAACGGTCGCTGCCGCGTTGCCCGGCGTGCGTGGCGCGGAGCCGCAAGGGGCGCTCCGTGAATTGTGGGAGACGCTGCGCGAGCACGCACCGGATCAGGGCGTCGCGCCCGCGCTATTCTCGTCCGGCAGCCGTCGCTCCATGCTCGGGCGCGCGCTGGTTGCGCGCCTGGCGCAAACGCTGCCGATTCTGGCGCGCGCGACCGAAGCGGGCGATGCCGGCGCAGTCGTTTCGACCTTGGGCGCGCTGGTGGGTCTCGGCGCCGGGCTCACTCCGGCGGGAGACGACTTGATCGTCGGCTATCTCGCGGCACTCTGGAGCCGCTCGCACCGCGAACCTGGCATCGCCGCGCTGCTGCGCGCGCTCGTAGTGCCTGTCGGGCAGTTGTCGCTGCATACCAACGCGATCAGCCGCCAGATGTTGCTCGACGCGCTTCGCGGTCATTTCGCAGAACGCCTGACCGAAGTCGTGCGCTGCGTTTGCGGTGGCGGCAACGTCGCTGGCGCCAGCATGCGGGCGCTGGAAATCGGACACAGTTCGGGTGCGGACGTTTTATGCGGGCTGCTGTTCGGATATTCACCCACGCTGACTGCGGGGTCGGTGCTGGCCTGCGCCACGGAAAATTATTCGGGCGATTGCCATGCCGCGCGCGTGGCAGCGATCGCCTGTTGATGCGGGAGAACGGGACTTGGCGGCCACGCTGGTGAAAATCGTGCCCAGGGAGTACCGGGACTCGG